>NZ_JBHWKX010000029.1:0-77001 GCF_042730885.1 Streptomyces sp. NPDC059909 | reverse complement strand
GGAGGGGCGTACTGGGTAGGGGTGTATGGGCCCTGAGGGAGGGAGGGGGGCTGGCGCGCGGCTGGGGCGCGCGCTGGTCGCGGCGCCCGCCCCGGCCGCGCCGACCTGCGGGAAGGCGCGTTCCAAGGGCCACTGTCAGTGGTCGGGTGCAGACTGGCCCGTATTCGTGACAAAGGCGTCCTGGAGGTGTCGGCGATGACCGACGTACTGCTCGCTGTAGGCACTCGTAAGGGGCTCTTCATCGGCCGCAGGCGCGGCGGACGATGGGACTTCGACGGCCCGCACTTCAACGCGCAGGCGGTGTACTCGATCGGGATCGACACGCGCCGCCCGGTCCCCCGGCTGCTCGTCGGCGGCGACAGCTCGCACTGGGGTCCTTCCGTGTTCCACTCCGACGACCTGGGCGCGACGTGGACCGAGCCGTCGAAGCCCGCGGTCAGGTTCCCGCAGGACACCGGAGCCTCCCTGGAGCGCGTCTGGCAGCTGCACCCGGCGGGCCCCGCGGCCCCGGACGTCGTCTACGCGGGGACGGAGCCGGCGGCGTTGTTCCGCTCCGAGGACGGCGGCGAGACGTTCGAGCTGGTGCGGCCGCTGTGGGAGCACCCGACGCGCTCCAAGTGGGAGCCGGGCGGCGGCGGTGAGGCCGTCCACACGGTGGTCACCGACCCGCGCGACCCGGACGCCGTCACGGTCGCCGTCTCGGCGGCCGGAGTGTTCCGTACCCGAGACGGCGGCGCCACGTGGAATCCCTCGAACCAGGGGGTCTCGGCGGTCTTCCTGCCCGATCCGCAACCCGAGTTCGGCCAGTGCGTCCACAAGATCGCGCAGGACGCGGGCGATCTCGACCGGTTGTACCTCCAGAACCACTGGGGGGTGTACAGGAGCGACGACGCGGGCGCCAAGTGGACCGACATCGGCGCGGGCCTGCCGTCCGACTTCGGCTTCGCCGTCACCGCGCATCCGCACCGGGCGGACGTGGCCTACGTCTTCCCCATCAACGCCGACGCGGACCGCGTCCCGGCCGGCCGCCGCTGCCGCGTCTACCGTACGAGCGACGCGGGTGGCTCCTGGGAGCCGCTGTCGGCGGGGCTCCCCGAGGGCGACCACTACGGGACGGTGCTGCGCGACGCGATGTGCACGGACGACGCCGACCCTGCGGGGGTGTACTTCGGCAACCGGAACGGAGAGGTGTACGCGAGCGCCGACGACGGAGACAGCTGGCAGCAGCTCGCCTCTCATCTGCCGGACGTGCTGTGCGTCCGGGCGGCCAGGGTCGGTTGAGACGTGAGACGGGTGTTCGCGGGCCGGCGGGGTGACGCCGCACGCGAACCGCTCCATGCTGTGAGCGTCCCCGGGTTCGCCGACCGGGGATCGCCGGCTGCGCAGCGCGTCGCCTGACCTGCCCTCGATCTCCCACGGGCCGAGGGCCGGTGCCCGGCCGAGGTGTTCCCCGGGGCGCCGCCCGTGAGGGACGGCGCCCCGGCGCTCCCGGCACTGGGCCACGACCAGCCGCCCGCGGCCGCTCTCGTCGGCGGTGCGGGCTGCCGCATGGGCGGAATCCCTTATGGCAGCTGCCAGTCCACCGGCTGGGCCCCTTGCCGGACCAGAAGGTCATTGGCGCGGCTGAAGGGCCGTGAACCGAAGAAGCCGCGGTCCGCCGACATCGGGGAGGGGTGTGCGGATTCGATCGCCGGCAGGTCACCGAGCAGCGGACGAAGGTTCCGTGCGTCCCGCCCCCACAGCACGGACACCAGCGGCTTGCCGCGCGCGACCAGAGCGCGGATGGCCTGCTCGGTCACCTCTTCCCAGCCCTTGCCGCGATGGGCCCCGGGCTTGCGCGGTGCCGTGGTCAGCGCCCTGTTGAGCAGCAGCACCCCCTGGCGGGTCCAGGGCGTCAGATCACCGTTGGACGGCCGGGACAGCCCGAGGTCCGTCTGCAGCTCCCGGAAGATGTTCTCCAGGCTGCCGGGCAGGGAGCGGACGTCGGGCGCGACCGCGAAGCTGTGCCCGATGGCCATTCCTGGAGTCGGGTACGGATCCTGACCCACGATCAGGACCCGCACCTCGTCGAAGGGCTGCTGGAAGGCCCGCAGGACGTTCGCCCCAGCCGGCAGATAGGTGCGGCCGGCTGCGATCTCCGCGCGCAGGAAGTCGCCCATCGCGGCGATCCGTCCGGCCACAGGACGCAGCGCGTCCGCCCAACCGGGCTCAACAAGTTCATTCAACGGTCGTGCTGCCACGGCACGTCACCCTACCGGCGTACGGAGTGCGCACCGGACCCGGCCGGCCGTTCGGCCCGGCCATGCGCTGCTCGGCGCTAGGCTGCCTGCCGTTGTCACTCCCCCTTCTTCTCTCCCGGAGTCGGTCCATGAGGTCGCGCAGGCGTTCACCGATGTCGGTCGGGCCGACGGCCAGGCGGCTGTCATGACCGCCGGCGGCGCTGGGGGCGGATGGGTGCTCGGGGTCGATTCCGGGGGTTCCGGCCTGCGGGTCGCCGTCGCCCCGGCCGCCGACCCGTCGCGCACCGTGACCACCGCGTCCCGGGAGCCGGTCCGCACCGGTCCCGCGGGCATCGACGCCACCCATCTGCTGGAGCAGTTGCTGCCGATGGCGCGGGCGCTGCTGGAGCGTGCGGGCGCCATGGGGGCGGGCAGTGCGGCCGGTGCGGCCCCTGCGCCGGGTGCAGGTGGCGGCGCCGCCGGCTCCCCCGGTCCTGTCGCCGTCGCCATCGGCGCCGCGGGAATTGCGACGCTCGGCGACGAGCTGCGCGCCGTGCTGCCGGAGGCCCTGGAAGCGGCGCTGGGCGTACGCAGGGTGGCGCTCGCCGCCGATGCCGTGACGGCGTACGCCGGGGCGATCGGGCAGCGGCCGGGGGCGGTCGTCGCGGCCGGAACCGGCATGATCGCCATCGGGACGGACCTCACCGACTGGCGCCGGGCGGACGGCTGGGGCCATCTGCTCGGGGACTGCGGCGGCGGCGCCTGGATCGGACGCGCGGGCCTGGAGGCGGCCATGCGCGCGTACGACGGCCGCAGGGGCGGTTCGGCCGCGCTGCTGGCGAGGCTGGAGGCGGTGTTCGGCCCGGCGGACGAGCTGCCGGGGCTGCTCTACCCGCGCACCGACCGGCCCGCGTTGCTGGCCTCCTTCGCACCCGAGGTCGCCCGCTGCGCGACGGACGATCCGGTCGCCGCGCGCATCCTCGCCGAGGCCGCGGACGACATCGCCGCGGCCGCGGTCGCGGTCTGTCCGCCACCCTCCGCCGGGCCGTGCGAAGTCGCCCTGACCGGGGGCCTGTTGAAGATGGGCGACCCCCTTCTCGTACCGTTGCGGAAGGCACTGTCGGCACAACTGCCGCACGCCCGGCCGGTCTCCGCGGCGGGCGATCCGCTCAGTGGTTCGCTGACCATCGCCGCCGCTCTCGCGACCGGTTCGCTGACGCTGCCGCGGGATCCCCGCATGCTCCGTGTGACGACAGCGCCCGACGGGTCAGACCGGGACACGTAGCCGTTAACGAACTCATCGGATAAACAGGGACAGACAGCACTCGAGTGCCCCCTCCCCGAACAGCCACGACGACAAAACCAGTAGCATGCGGCGCCATGAGCTCCCCCACTGGGCCTGCATCCGGCCTGCCTGTACGAATGCCGCGACCCCGCCAGTCCGGGCGGCACCGCCGCCCGGAGCCCGTGGCGGCTCCCGAGGGCGCGCCCGCGCTCGTTCTCGCTGTGCCCGGCGCTCCCACGTCCGCGATACGTGGCATCGCCGAGGAAGTCGTCAGCATCGCCCGTTCCGAGCTGCCCGGCCTCGACGCCGTGATCGGCTACCTCGACGGTGACGACGCCGAGTACCCCACGCTGGGGAGCGTGCTCGCGCATTCGGCCGCGGTGCGCGTCGAGCGGTACGAGCTGGCCAAGGCCGCCGGCCGCGAGGTCGCCGACCCCGAGGGCCCGGCCTCCGTCGTGGTCCCGCTGCTCGCGGGCCCGGACAGCTCGCTGACCCGCCGGATCCGTCAGGCGGTCATGGAGAGCCACGGAACGGCCGAGCTGACCGATGTGCTCGGCCCGCACCCGCTGCTCGCCGAGGCGCTGCACGTACGGCTGTCGGAGGCCGGTCTGGCCCGCGCCGACCGCGCCCGGCTGTTCACGGTCGCGACGGCAGCCGACGGCATCGTGCTCGCCACGGTCGGCGGCGACGAGGCCGTCCAGGCCGCCGGCATCACGGGCATGCTGCTGGCCGCCCGGCTCGCCGTGCCGGTGATGGCCGCGGCGCTGGACCAGCAGGGCGCGATCGCCGCCACCGCCGAGGAGCTGCGCGCCTCCGGCTCGGGCCAGCTCGCGCTCGCCCCGTACCTGGTCGGCCCCGAGCTGCCGGAGGGCCTGCTGGCCGCCGCCGCCGAGGAGGCGGGCTGCGCCGCCGCCGAGCCGCTGGGCGCGTACCCGGCGATCGGCAAGCTGGTGCTGTCCAAGTACACGACCGCGCTGGGGATCCCGATGCAGCCGCAGGGGGCTCAGGCCCACTGACCCGGCGCGCCCGGGGTGTCCCCCCGCGGCGTCGCGTCCGCACGGACGAAAGGGGCCCGCGCCGAGAAGGCACGGGCCCCTTCGTGCGTGTCGCACGGCGTACGTGCGGCCCGTACGACCTGCCGGCAGAGCCTGGCTACGGGAGCCCGCCGAGGGAACGCCGCCGGCAAGTGCGCCGGCTTACGCTCAGGAGAAGACGACGCAGGATGCCGCCGGGGCCGCGAGCGACCCCGCCCTGCGCGGCACGCCGGTGCCGGCGTCGATGTCGAACCAGGTGACGTCGCCGGAGCGCTCGTTGGCGGCGTACAGCCGGGTCCCCGTGGGGCCGAGTGCGAGACCGCGCGGCCACTGACCGCCGCACGGCACGGTGGTGACCAGGACGGGCTTCTCCCCGGCGGCATCGAGCCGGAGGACGGCGATCGAGTCGTGGCCCCGGTTGGCCACCCACAGGAAGCCGCCGTCGGGGGCCACGGCCACCTCGGAGGCGTAGCTGCGGCCTTCGAAGCCCTCCGGCAGGATCCTGACCTCGCCGAGCGGTTCGAGCACGCCTTCGCCCGCGTCCCAGCGGCAGACGGTGAGGGTCGGCTCCAGCTCGTTGACGACGTAGGCGTACCGGCCCGACGGGTGGAACCCGAGCCGGCGCGGGCCCGTACCCGGCCGCAACACGGTTTCGCCGCGCAGGCCCACGGCCCCGGTGGCCGGGTCGAGTCCATGGACGCGTACGCGGTCCGAGCCGAGGTCGACGCTGACGATCCAGCGTCCGGTGGGGTCGGGGCCCACGTGGTGGGCGTGCGGGGCACGCTGCCGTTCCGGATGCGGGCCCGTGCCCTCGTGCCGCAGCACGACGGCCGCTGCGACCGGCTGCCCGCCGGGGCCGACGGGAAGGGCGCTGACGCTGCCCGAGGTGTAGTTGGCGGTGAACAGATGGCCGGACGCCAGGGCGAGGTGCGTGGGTCCGGCCCCGCCCACCGGCACCGGCGCCCCGATGAGCCGGGGCGCGGCCGACTCCTCGCCGATGTCGAAGGCCGCGACGGCTCCCTCGTCCGTCTCGGACACGGCGTAGAGGACCGGCCCCCTCTCCGCGACGCCCAGGGCGAGATACGACGGGTCGGCGACGGCGTCCGTCGCGGCGGTCTCGGTGAGGGCCCCGGTGTCGCCGTCCACGGCGGCCGTGATGATCCCCCGGCCGCCCGCCGAGGTGAAGGACCCGATGAAGGCCCGTCCGCCGCTCCTGTCGCCCATTGCGCTTCCCCTTTTCACCGCCGGCATGTCCTAGCTCGGGGCGACGGTAGCAGGCGCGGTCTAGACCAACCCGGATTCCTCGACCGACCCGGCCTCCTCCCCGCGGGCCCTCGCCAGCGCCTCCCGGTAGTGCACGAAGGCGGGCTTCGACTGTGTCGGGTCGTACGTACGGTGGAAGACGGGTGTGGCGGAGCCGGAGATGGGCGGCACGATCCAGGACCAGTCGGCGCCCACCCTGCGTCCCTTCTCGCGCTCGCGGTCGAGGTGGGCGAGGAACCGGCGGGCCTCGGTGTGGTGGTCGGCGAGGGTCACCCCGGCGCGGTCGAAGGAATGCAGGACGGCCCGGTTGAGTTCGACGAGCGCGCGGTCCTTCCAGAGGGTGCGGTCGGTCGAGGTGTCCAGGCCGAGCCGTTCGGCGACGACCGGCAGCAGGTCGTAGCGGTCGGTGTCGCCGAGGTTGCGGGCGCCGATCTCGGTGCCCATGTACCAGCCGTTGAAGGGCGCCGCCGGATAGCAGACTCCGCCGATCTCCAGACACATGTTGGCGATGGCCGGTACCGCGTGCCAGCGCAACCCGAGGGCCGCGGCCCAGTCGTCGTCGGGGTGGCGCAGTGGGACTTCGAGCACGGCGTCGTCCGGCAGTGCGAACCACCGGGGCTTGTCGTCGCTGCCCTGGACGACCAGGGGCAGTACGTCGAACGGGGTGCCCGGGCCGCCGGGCCAGCCGAGCCGCTGGGCGTAGGCGGTGATGCCCACGTTGCGCGGGTCACCGGTGACGCCGCCGCCGTACCGGTCGGCGTAACCCGCGTACCGCAGCAGCTGCTCGTTCCAGATGCGCGGGCCGGGGCGGCCGGGGGCGTCGGGGGCGAAGATCGTGATCACGGGTCGTATCCGGCCGCCGTTGGTCGCCTCCCGCAGATGGGCGACGGCCTCGACGGCCATGGTGTCGGCGTCGCGGACGTCCCGGCGGTCCCTGACGCGTAACGAACGCCAGTAGAGCCGGCCTATGCAGCGGTTGCTGTTGCGCCAGGCGACGCGTGCTCCGTGGGCGAGTTCGGCGGCCGTGTGCCGGTACGTTCCGGTCGCGTCGATCTCGGCGTTGACGGCGGCGATACGGGCGGCCAGGGCGGCGGGACCGCCCGGCGCCGGCTCCTCACGGTGGTGGAGACGCAGGAACTCCTCGGCTTCGTGCCGCAGTTGCGCGTACCGGCTCCTGCGGGCGGCGGCTCTTCGACGGGTCTTCCGCATGTGCGCACCCTCGGTGGCGATGGGGTCGGGACGTGATTGCCCACCACTACCCCATATGCGGCCTGATCCACCCTGTACGTGCCGCACGCACATGCCTGCCCGTGGGACCGGGCGCGGCACGGCCGTTGCCCGGGCCTACGACGTGGCGGTTGCCCCGGCCAGGAGCGGTCAGACGGAGACGAGCGGAGCGCGCGGAGACGTACCGAGGGGCGCGGCGAGCTCCGCCAGCGCCCGCTCCAGCCCGTGCAGATGCGTGAGGGCGGCGTCCGCGCCGGAGTGCTGCCGCTGCGCGGGTATGACGACCCGGCCGGTGGCACCGCCCCGCAGGACGGCCCTGTCGCCGGCCACGGCCCCCGCGGTCGCGCCGTCCGGCGACTCCAGGGCGTGCACGGCCGCCTCGACCCGCCAGCAGGCGGCGGCCGACCGGGCGTCGTGCGAGGCGTCGGGGTCGGCCGCCAGACCACGCACCTCGCGCGCGCACTCGTCCAGCAGGGCGAGGACCTGACGGGCACGGGCCTTGCGCGCGCGGAACGGGCTGAGCGGGTGGACGAGCGGCGCCGGCGACGCGTCCGAGGAGCAGTTCGAGCTCGGCGGCGAGCGGCGCCGGGTCGGCGTCCGTGTCCCCGGCCAGTCGACGCGTCGCCGCCGGCCCTCCTGCCGGGCTCCATCACGAGAGCAGCCAAGATCCTCAACGAGCGACTTTGAGCGCCTGCCCGTCAGAGAGCGTCGCACCTGAGTCGAGTGGAGCCCTTTCCCCCGGTTCAGGAACCGACCAATGGAGAGCGCGGTGCGGTCCCAAGCGGCATCGCCAGTTCCGACAGGGCCTTCTCCAGGCCGTGCAGATGGACGAGGGCTGACTCGGTTTCCGACTGATGGGGCGTCTCGCGGGTGGCGGTCGTCACCTGGCTGCTCCGCATCTCGCCGACGGTGAGAGCCTCCACGGCCGCCTCGACCCGCCAGCAGGCAGCGGCCAGACGGGCGTCATGCGACGCGGTCGGATCGGCGGCAACGGAGACCAGACCCCGCACCTCGCGGGCGCAGTCGTCGAGCAGCTCGATGACGTGACGGGCGCGCACCTTCCGAGCACGGAACGGGCTCAAAGGGTGCACCAGCGGGGCGACTGACATCCGTACCCGGCCGAGCAGCAGCTCCAACTCGGCGGCGTGCGGGGCCGGGTCGGCGTCGGCATCACCGGCGAGGCGAGCCGCCGCCTCGGCCGTGGCGGCGTGCACGCAGTGCAGTGCCCGCTGAATCCAAGCATCGTTCGTGGCGTGCGTGGTGACCGGCAGCACGAGAACCACGGCCAGCGCGGCGCACACCGCGCCCACACCTGTCTCTGCGAGACGGAGCACGAGCAGGCTGGGGTCCAGCACGCCCAGCAGACCGTAGAGCAGGCCGGCCATGACCGTCACCGCCAGCATCATCCAGGAATACGAGACGGCGGCGGTGTAGAAGATCCCGAAGACACAGATGGCGACCAGTCCGGCCGTCGGCGCGGGCGCGCCGTTCAGCGGGATGGCGACCAGCAGACCGACGGCTATACCGATCAACGTGCCGAGGACACGGCGGAAACCGCGGACCAGGGTCTCGCCGCGGGAGGCCGTGTTGACGAAAATCCACCATGCGGTGCCGACGGCCCAGTACCAGCGGTCTTCGGAGAGCACTTGCCCGACGGCAAGCGCGAGCGCGCAGGCAGCAGTGGCCTGGAAGGCTTGCCGGGTGGTGGGCCGCGCCAGGCCGGTGCCGGGCAGGACCGGCGGTGCTGCGGCGGGCGGGGTACGGCGCTCGATGGGCCAGAGCACGAAGCGCACGGCGCCGGCCGCGAGGAGGGCCAGGCCCACGGCGGCGTACAGCTCGGGCAGCTGGGCGGGGACGGCGTGCAGGAACTGCGTGATGAAGAAGTTCATGAACGCGAAGATCCCGAGCGCGTGGCCGCGCGGGCCCCAGCGGCGAGCGTAGACCCCGCAGAAGACGACGGCCAGGAACGCGGCGTCGCGGGCCAGGGTGATGTCGTGCAAGGTGGTGGCGAGCGCCAGCAGCGGGAATCCCGCGGCGGGCAGCAGGGCGGTGGTGATCCGCTGGTCACGGACGGTCGCGTCGGTGACAGTGAAGAGGGCGAGCAGTGCCGCGAGCCCCCCGGTGATCGACGCGGTGAGCGAGAGCCCGCACAGCTCGGATACGGCGACGGCTACGGCGACACCGATGACGGCACGGGTCGAGTTCCGCAGTCGCAGGCGCCCCGGGTCCGGAGCCACGAACATCCTCTTCACGGCGGTCGGCCGCCCCCCTTGCATTGGTACGCGCCGCACCCGCGGCCGTCCGGGGTCGTAGACAGCAAGCAGACACAACGAAGGCACCGCGGTCCGGATCCGGCCTCGTCGCCGTCCGGCGCTACGCGGCGCCGCAAGTACATGGATGGGACAAAGATAACCACCCCTGGGCCTACTGGCTCAACTGTCATGCCATTGGCTGTGCCAATGGCACAGCTGATCAGCCTCGATGTCGACTGGTGGGAGGCCAACGGATCAGACACCACCCAGGCCCTGGGCCGCACGTGGCCTACTCCACCGGAATCTGGGTTTGCGTCCTTGGAAGTGGTGTACGGGTTCGACCGGATCCGGGGGTTTGCTCCGGCGTCGGGATGAGGTCCGCATAGACGAATGGCCACCGGATGATCTTCAAGACGTCCAAGTCTTTGAAGGAGATCAGCACGATGACCGCACCTGACAGTCCGCCCCTGCACGTCCTCGCGGAAGACAACCTCGCCGCGGCGAGTCCCGACCTGTTGCGCGCGATGGTCAAGACGTTCGCCGACGCACTCATGTCCGCGGAGGCCGACGCCGTCTGCGGCGCCGAATACGGGCAGGTCAGCGACGAGCGGGTCAACCACCGCAACGGCTACCGCCCACGCGACCGCGACGGCGCCTCGCCCTCGGTCATGATGCCGGCTTCCCTGGTGTCCGTACGGCTGGGTTGCGCAGCTCCTCGGCCGCATCGGAGACCCTCTGCAGCAATTCGAGGAAAGTGGCCTGCTCCTCAGGGTCCAGCGGCGCCAGGAAGATCTGGTTCATGCGGGCGGTCCGGCCGGAGAGCTTGTGGTGCAGCCTTTCGCCCTCCTCTGTGATGCGCAGCACGGACCGGCGACCGTCCTTGGTGTCGCGGACCTTGTCGACCAGGCCGCGGACGACCAGGCGGCGGACCACCTCGGCAATGGTGGACCGGTCGAGACCGACCCGTTCGCCCACGGTGCGCTGGTCGAGCCCGTCCTCGCCGACCAGGGTGTTGAGCACGGCGAACTGCGGGGAGGTGACCTCTTCGGAAACGATCGTGGTCCACAGCAGCGTGTGCGCCTGCTGAAGTCGCCGGGCGAGATGGCCGGGGTGGGTGCTGAGGTCGAGCGCGGGCACGGTGCGTTCCTCTCGCAGATATTCCCTGTACTGAGGGTCTTGACCCTGCCCCCTCATCATGCCACGCTTCGGTCCTGTCAGGAGATAGTCAGTACACTGAGCATTTCGAGGATAGGGAGGGAGCAGCGGGATGGACAAGGTGGTGGCCACGGCCGCCGAGGCCGTGGCCGACGTCCGCGACGGCGCGTCGCTGGCGGTCGGCGGCTTCGGCCTCAGCGGCGTGCCGAACGCGCTGATTCAGGCGGTGCACGAGAGGGGAGCCAGCGGCCTCGGTGTCGTGTCGAACAATTGCGGCGCGATGGACCGCGGTCTGGCCGTCCTGCTCGCCGCGGGCCGGATCGCCCGCGTCACCGGTTCGTACATCGGCGCCAACAAGGAATTCGCGCGCCAGTACCTGGCCGGTGAACTGGAGGTCGAGCTGATCCCGCAGGGCACGCTCGCCGAGCGGCTGCGCGCCGGGGGCGCGGGCATCCCCGCCTTCTACACCCCGGCCGGGGTCGGCACCCAGGTGGCCGAAGGCGGGCTGCCGTGGCGGTACGACGGCAAGGGCGGGGTGGCCGTGGCTTCGGCGCCCAAGGAGGTGCGGGAGTTCGACGGACGCGCATACGTACTCGAGCACGGAATACGCACCGACTTCGCGCTCGTACGGGCCGCGAAGGGGGACCGGCACGGCAATCTCGTCTTCGCCAAGTCCGCCCGGAACTTCAATCCCCTTGCGGCGATGGCCGGCAGGGTCACCATCGCCGAGGTGGAGGAGCTGGTGGAGCCCGGCGAGATCGACCCGGGCCATGTCCACCTGCCGGGCATCTTCGTCCAGCGGGTCGTCGCGCTCACTCCGGAGCAGGCCGCCGACAAGCAGATCGAACGGCGCACCGTCTCCGCGCCTCCGGCACGAGGAACGGTGAGTGTCTGATGCCCTGGACCCGCGAACAGATGGCTGCCCGCGCCGCCCGTGAACTGGAAGACGGCCAGTACGTGAACCTCGGCATCGGACTGCCCACCCTCATCCCCAACCACCTGCCCGAGGGCGTGGAGGTGATCCTGGAGTCCGAGAACGGGATCCTGGGCACCGGCCCCTACCCCACCGAGGATCGGATCGACCCCGATCTGATCAACGCGGGGAAGGAGACCGTCACCGTCCTGCCCGGGGCCTCCTACTTCGACTCCGCGATGTCCTTCGTCATGATCCGCGGCGGGCACATCGACGTCGCCGTCCTCGGCGCCATGCAGGTGTCGCAGAACGGCGACCTGGCCAACTGGGCCGTCCCCGGCAAGATGATCACCGGGATCGGCGGAGCCATGGACCTCGTCCACGGCGCCCGCACCGTCATCGTCACCATGACCCACACCGCGAAGGACGGTTCGCCCAAGCTCGTCGCGGACTGCGGCCTTCCGCTGACCGGCAGGGCCTGCGTCGACCGGATCATCACCGACCTCGGCGTCCTCGACGTCACCAACGACGGCTTCGCACTCGTCGAGCTGGCGCCGGACGTCACGGTCGACGACATCACCGAGAAGACCGCAGCGAAGATCCTCATCCCGGAGGAACTCCGATGAAGGACGTCTACATCGTCGATGCCGTCCGCACCCCGATCGGCAAGTACAACGGCGCGCTCGCGTCCGTCCGCCCGGACGACCTCGCCGCGCACGTCATCCGTGAACTCCTCACCCGCACACCGCGGTTGGACCCGGCGCTGATCGGCGACGTGTTCTTCGGCAACGCGAACGGGGCGGGCGAGGAGAATCGGAACGTGGGCCGCATGGCCGCGCTGCTCGCCGGGCTCCCCGCCTCGGTGCCGGGCGCGACCGTCAACCGGCTGTGCGCCTCGGGCCTCGAAGCCGTCATCCAAGCCGCGCGGGCCATCGCGCTCGGCGACGTCTCCATTGCCCTGGCCGGCGGCGTCGAGTCGATGACCCGCGCACCCTACGTCCTGCCCAAGAGCGACCGGCCCTTCCCAGCCGGGCACACCGAGCTCTACTCCACCACCCTGGGCTGGCGCATGGTCAACCCGAAGATGGAGCCGCGGTGGACGATCCCCCTGGGCGAGAGCGCCGAACTCATCGCGGAGAAGCACACGATCACGCGTGAGCAGCAAGACGCGTTCGCGCTCGCCTCGCACGAGAAGGCCGCCGCCGCGCAGAAGAACGGGCTGTTCGACACGGAGATCGTTCCGCTGACGATTCCGCGGCGCAAGGGCGAGCCCGTCGTCGTCGATCGCGACGAGTGCGTCCGTGCGGACGCGTCGCCGAGCGCCATGGCCGGACTCAAGCCGTCCTTCCGCGCGGAGAACGGCACCGTCACCGCGGGCAACGCGTCACCGCTCAACGACGGCGCCGCCGCCCTGCTGCTGGTGGACGAGGCGGGTCTGAAGGCCACGGGCCGCGAGCCGCTCGCCCGGGTGTCCGCCTCCGCGGTCACGGCGGTCGAGCCGCACTACTTCGGCCTCGGCCCGGTGGAGGCCGTGCGCCGCGCCCTGGCCAAGGCCGGCCGTACCTTCGCCGGCCTCACCACCCTGGAACTCAACGAGGCGTTCGCCGCCCAGGTGCTCGGCTGCGTGGCCGAGTGGCCGGAGCTCGACCCGGCGATCCTCAACCCGCACGGCGGCGCCATCGCCCTCGGCCACCCGCTCGGCGCCTCCGGCGCCCGCCTGGCCGGAACGGTCGCCCACCAGCTCGCCGCCGCGGGCGGCGGGACCGGCGTGGCGACCCTCTGCATCGGGGTCGGACAGGGCCTCGCCCTCGTACTGGAGCGCTAGGACAAGGAAGTTCAGAACTCATGACAGCCTCACAAGCCGACATCGACCGCGAGATCGCGCGAGGGCAGGAAGCGTACGAGAAGTCCGTCGCCGAAGGCGCCCCGCGCACCCACCACCCGGCGCGGGACTACGCGCCGTACCGGTCGAGCATGCTGCGTCACCCGAAGCAGCCGCTGGTCTCCCTGGGCATACGGCAGGACCCGGAGGCCGTCGAGCTGGCCTCGCCCGCCTTCGGAGAGACCGACGTCACCGAGCTCGACAACGACCTCACCCGTCAGCACCAGGGTGAACCGCTCGGCGAACGCATCACCGTGAGCGGCCGGCTGCTCGACCGCGACGGCCGGCCCGTGCGGGGCCAGCTGATCGAGATCTGGCAGGCCAACGCCTCCGGGCGCTACGCCCACCAGCGCGACCAGCACCCGGCGCCGCTCGACCCCAACTTCACCGGTGTGGGCCGGATGTTGACCGACGACGACGGCGGCTATACCTTCACCACGATCAAGCCCGGCGCCTACCCGTGGCGGAACCACGCCAACGCCTGGCGGCCCGCGCACATCCACTTCTCGCTCTTCGGGTCCGCGTTCACCCAGCGGCTGATCACACAGATGTACTTCCCGGGCGACCCGCTCTTCGCGTACGACCCCATCCTGCAGTCCGTCACCGACGGCGCCGCACGGCAGCGGCTGGTCGCCCGCTACGACCACGACCTGTCGAAGCCGGAATGGTCCCTGGGGTACCGCTGGGACATCGTCCTCGACGGGCCCGCCGCCACCTGGATCGAGGAAGGCCGCTGACATGACGACCATCCCTGCGCTTCCCACCCCCTCCCACACCGTCGGCCCGTTCTACGGCTACGCCCTGCCTTTCCCCGGTGGCGGGGACGCGGCACCGGCCGGGCACCCCGACACCATCACCGTCCACGGTCATGTCCTGGACGGCGACGGCGCCCCGGTCCCGGACGCGCTCGTGGAGTTCTGGGGTCCCGGCCCGGACGGCGAACTGCCGCGTGCCGCCGGATCGTTGCGCCGCGACCCGGTGACCGGCGGCTTCCTCGGCCGCGACAGCGTCCGTTTTACCGGGTTCGGCCGGGTCCCGACCGACGCGGACGGCCACTGGGCGGTCCGCACCCTCCGCCCCGGCGCCCGCGGTGGCAACGCCCCGTACCTCTCCGTCTGCGTCTTCGCCCGCGGCCTCACCCACCACCTCTTCACCCGGGTGTATCTGCCGGAGCCGGGCGAGCGGCCGGCCGCCGATCCGCTCCTCGCCTCGCTCTCACCCGCACGGCGCGCGACGCTGCTGGCTGTCCCGGAACCCCGGGAGACCTATCGGTTCGACATTCGGCTGCAGGGCGAGGCGGAGACCGTGTTCCTGGAGTTCACATGACGTACGACGACGGTCGTGCCGTGTCACCGCTCGGCGACCGCGACGCGGACCTGCTCGCCCCTGGGCGGGCGGGCTCGCCTGCCGAGGCCGCCACCGGCGATACCGCCTTCCTGCGGGCCATGCTGGATGCCGAGGCAGCCCTCACCCGCGCCCAGGCTTCCCTCGGCCTGGCTCCCGCCGAGGCGGCCCGGGCCGTGACCGAGACCGCCGTCGCCGACCGCTTCGACGTATCCGATCTGGCATTGCGCGGGCGCTCCGGCGGCAACCCGGTCATTCCGCTGGTCGCCGATCTGACCGCGGCCGTGGCCGAGGCGCACGCGCCGTACGTGCATCGCGGCGCCACCAGTCAGGACATCCTCGACACCGCTGCGATGCTGGTCGCCTCCCGGACCCTGGGGCCGGTCCTGGCCGACCTGGACCGTACGGCCCACGCCCTGGCCCGCCTCGCCGCCGAGCACCGGGACACGCCCATGCCGGGCCGCACCCTCACCCAGCACGCCGTCCCGACGACCTTCGGGCTGAAGGCCGCGGGCTGGCGGAGCCTGGTGCTGGACGCGCGCGATCGCCTCACCGCCGTACGCGGGTCGCTCCCGGCCCAACTCGGCGGCGCCGCGGGGACTTTGGCGGCCTTCCACGCCTACGCGGAGGCCGACGGCGTGGCGCATCCGGAACCCGGTGTGCGCCTGGTCGGTACCTACGCCCGCGAACTCGGGCTGTCCGAACCCTCGCTGCCCTGGCACACCCTCCGCACTCCCCTGGCCGACCTGGCCGGCGCGCTCGCCTTCACCTCGGGGGCGCTCGGAAAGGTCGCCGCCGACGTGCTCGTGCTCTCCCGTACCGAGATCGGCGAGCTGAGCGAGGGAAGCGGCGGCGGCTCGTCCGCCATGCCGCACAAGGCGAATCCGGTACGGGCCACGCTCATCGCCGCCGCCGCGCGCCGCGCACCGGCGCTGGCCGCTGTGCTGTACGGGTGCGTCGCCGCCGAGGACGAGCGGCCCGCCGGAGCCTGGCACGCGGAGTGGGAGACCCTGCGCGACCTGCTCCGGCTCGTCGGGGGCGCGGCCCGGGACGCGGCGGAACTGGTCGCCGGCCTGCAGGTGCACCCCGCGCGGATGCGCAAGCATCTGGACCTGACCGAAGGGCTGATCGTGTCCGAGCGGCTGACCGCCGTCGTCGCCGCCCGGCTGGGCCGCGCCCGCGCCAAGGAGCTGCTGACGGACGCGGCGCGAGCGTCGCGTACGGAGGGCGCGACCCTGGCTGAGGTGCTGACCGTGGAACCCGCCCTGAAGGATCTCGACCTGGACTCCCTCACCGACCCCACCCACTACACCGGCGCCGCGGGAACACTCACCGACCGCGCCCTCACACGGCTCTGAGCCACGAAGGCACAGCATGACCGCTACGCTGCACCACCGCTCCGAGGGCCCGGCCACCGGGCCCGCCCTGCTCCTCGGCCCGTCGCTGGGCACCTCGACCGCCCTCTGGGACGCGATCGCGCCCGAGCTGAGCACGGCCTTCCGCACCGTCCGCTGGGATCTGCCGGGGCACGGCCGATCGCCCGCCGAACTGATCGGCCCCGGCGCGACCGTCGCCCACCTGGGCACATTCGTTCTCGCCTTGGCCGACTCACTGGGCCTCGACCGCTTCCACTACGCCGGGGTGTCGCTCGGCGGTGCGGTCGGCCTGTGGCTGGCCGCGCACCACCCCGAGCGGGTCGACCGGCTCGCCGTCATCTGCTCCTCGGCCCATTTCGGCCCGCCCGGCCCCTGGCAGGAGCGGGCGTCGCTGGTACGGAGGGCGGGCACGGGCCCGGTCGCCGAGACCGCGCCCGCGCGCTGGTTCACTCCCGGCTTCGCCGATCCGGGGCTGGTGGAGGATCTGCGCCGGGCCGACCCGGAGGCGTACGCCGCCTGCTGCGATGCGCTGGCCGTCCTCGATCTGCGCGACGCGCTGCCGTTGATCACCGCCCCCACGCTGGTCGTCGCCGGCCGGCAGGACCCCGCCACACCGCCCGCGCACGCCCGGGAGATCGCCGACGCCGTACCGGGCGCGGCGCTCACCGAGCTCGCGGACGCCTCCCATCTCGCGGTCACCGAGCAGCCCGGGGCCGTACTGGGCGCGCTGCGCGAGCACCTCTCGGCGCCCGGCCCCGGCAAGGGAATGGCGGTGCGCAGACAGGTGCTGGGAGATGCCCATGTCGACCGGGCACAGGCGGGCACCACGAACCTCACCGCCCGGTTCCAGGACTTCATCGCCCGCTACGCGTGGGGCGAGGTCTGGACGGACCCCACGCTCAGCCGACGCGAGCGAAGCCTCGTGACCCTCACCGCGCTGGTGGCTCACGGCCACCTCGACGAACTCGCCCTGCACGTACGGGCGGCGCGGCGCAACGGGCTGAGCCCCGAGGAGATCGGCGCGGTGCTACTGCAGACCGGCGTCTACTGCGGTGTGCCCGCCGCGAACGCGGCGTTCGCCGTGGCGCAGCGGGTGCTGGAGGCGGACGGGGCGGCGTGACGTGCCCTCCGACGAGAATCCGACCGCTCTGTTACGAGCGGATGTATCAACAGCGGTCGGGGCCGGGCAGCATCCCACTCAGGCCGGCCGGCTCATGCGGCGGGGCACCGACAGGACATCGACGCCCTGGCGCCCACCACCAAGGCCGCGTCCGGGCAACGCTGCGCGCGCCACACGGACCGTCGCGACAGAAGGCGATTACACAGGCCTCACGCCGCGGTACTCATCCGGAAGTGACTGTTCGGACCAGATGACCTTGCCGCTCGGGGTATAGCGAGTACCCCAGCGTTCGGCCAACTGGGCGACGAGGAAGAGACCCCGCCCGCCTTCATCCGTGGTCTCGGCATACCGCAGATGGGGGGAGGTGCTGCTGCCATCGGAGACCTCGCAGATCAGCGTGCGATCCAGCAACAACCGCACGCCGATCGGGCCGGTGGCATAGCGGATTGCGTTGGTGATCAGCTCGCTGAGGATCAGTTCGGTGACGAAACCAAGATCCTCCAACTCCCATTGGGAAAGCTGGTCCGCGACCGTGGCACGCATCTGCCCGACGGCCGCAGGGTCGCGGGGCACGTCCCAACGCGCGATCTGATTCTGAGGCAGCGCGCGGGTGCGTGCCACGACGAGTACGATGTCATCGATCAAGCGACGGGGCAGCAAGGCTTCGAGCACCGCGCCACACGTCTCTTCCGGCTCTCCGTTCACGCGCCTCAAGGTGCTGCCCAGGATGTCCAGGCTCTCGTCGATGTCCCTGTCGCGGTCCCTTACCAGGCCGTCGGTGTAGAGAACGAGCTTGCTGCCCTCGGCTACTTCCACCTCGGCGGTCGCGAAGGGGAAACCACCCAGGCCCAGCGGTGGCCCGGCCGGCAGCTCGACAATGTCGACCGTGCGATCGGGGTGGACCAACGCAGGAGGCGGATGGCCGGCTCGGGCCATGGTGCAGCGTCGTTCCACCGGGTCGTAGATGGCGTAGAGACAGGTGGCTCCGACGGTCGCATCGGCGAATTCCGCCGTCCCCTCACTGCCGTCGTCACCGCCGCTCAGTTCATCCAGACGTGCGAGGAGTTCATCCGGCGGCAGATCCAGCCTTGAGAAGTTACGGACAGCGGTGCGCAGACGGCCCATGGTGGCCGCGGCGTGCAGGCCCTGCCCGACCACGTCCCCTACAACCAGCGCGACCCGTGCACCCGGCAGGGGGATAACGTCGAACCAGTCGCCGCCTGCGCCCTGGGTGGGCAGGTAGCGGTAGGCGATTTCAAGAGCATTCTGCTCGGGCAGGTCCCTGGGCAGCAGGCTGCGCTGCAGTGTCACGGCCATGGCGTGTTCTCGGGTGTACCGGCGTGCATTGTCGATACACACAGCGGCGCGAACGGCCAGCTCCTCGGCCAGGACCCGATCTTCCTCGTCGAAGGGCTCGGGCATCTGCGCACGCCAGAAGCTCGCGACGCCCAAGGCAACTCCGCGGGCGCACAGAGGGGCGGCGATGAAAGAGTGGGTTCCGTGGTCGATGAGCCGCTGGACGCGCTGAGGGTCTTGTGCTCGGATTTCGGGGGCGTTGCGCACATCAGGCTCGAGGATCGCGTGTCCCAGGGTCAGGCTGACGGCCTGAGGCGTGGAGGGGATGAACCTGATCGGTTCGCCCGTACGGTACAGCGGAGTGTCTTCGCGGATGCCTCTGGCGGCGACACGGCGGAGCTGCTTTTCGATGTCCGCCGGCTCGTCGCCCAGCAGGATGGGCTCGGCGAGATCGACGGTGACGAAGTCGGCGAACTGCGGTACCGCCACCTCGGCCAGCTCCTCCGCCGTCCGGGTCACATCGAGCGTGGTGCCGATGCCCACACTCGCGTCGTACAGCGCCTTCAAGCGGTCCCGCGCCGCTTCCGCCCTGCCGGAGAGCGCCTGGAGCTCTGTGGAGTCACGTAGTGTCACAACGCTGCCGGACGGACCTCCGTACCGGGCCAGGGGCCGCTGGTTGACGGCCAACACGCGGCCGCCTGCCAGATGCACCTCGTCGTCGGCCTCACGCCCCGATGCCAGCAGCTCGGCAATCGCCGGGGCGAGGCCGAGCTCGCGCACAGGGCGGTCCTCGCAGTCCGGAGGAAGGTCGAGCAGGCGCCGCGCCTCACCGTTGGCCAGCAGCAGACGACGGTCGGCGTCGACGATGACGACGCCTTCCCGGGCGGCGTGCAGGACCGCGTCGTGGTGCTCATACAGTCGGGTGATCTCCGTCGGGCCGAGGTTCCGGGTCTGACGCAGCAGCCGCCGGCTGAGCACCGCCGCCCCGCCCGTGGTGACGGCCACGGCGGCAGCAGCGGCGCCGAATACGGCCGGCAGCTCTCGAGCCACCATGCTGTTGACGTTTTCGACCGTGACGGTGGCAGCGACCGCGCCGATCACGGAGCCATCGCGGTCCTTCACAGGGACAAGAGTCGAGATCACCGGACCGAGAGGGGTCTCGGCCTCGCGCGTGACCGTCCGCCCGGCCAGCAGAGGGGCCACCTGCTTCGCCGTCCAGCGCTGGCCGATGAGCTCAGGCCGAGGATGCGTATAACGGACTCCGTCCCGATTCACAATGACGATGGCCGCGACGCCGGAGCTCTTCCTGGCCGCCTCGGTCCGCGGCTGCAGCACCGCCGGCGGATCGGGCGACTTCAGAGCTTCTACGATCCCCGGGGAGTGAGCGAAACTCTCCGCGACGGCGAGTGAGCGGTCGGACGCATTTTGTGTGGCCCCGCGCTGCACTGTCAGCAGCAACAGAACGACGGCCCCCACCGCCAGCAGCATGACGATCGCCACCTGCAGCACGAACATCTGGCCAACCACACTATGCACGCTCAGCAGCGACCTCGGGCCTCTCCAGCGCCTGCGCACAGGCCCGCCCGAGGACGGAACCTCCGAAGATCTTGATTGACGGATGTGTTTCACCAGAACTCCGAATAGCCCAAGCAATGAATTTTTACACTCGCTCAATCCGTTCTTGTGCGGTGATGTATGACCGGCGTAGTGCTGCCATGAGCGCCTGGGACGACCCGACTCCAACGCCTACCGCGGCGCCGGCGGGCGGACCTTGCGCATCCAGTTTGCCAGTTCCGACATGAGCTGCCACATGTCGGTGTTCGATGCGCGGACCTACAAGAAGGGGCACCGGCACGGCCCCGGCCGCGTGATCGTTATCCCGAGCAATGAGGGCTATTCGACGATGTGGCACGAGCGCGAACGGATCGTCGTCCCGTGGCAGGAGGCGGCTCTGTTCGTCCCGCCGGACCGGTGGTTCCACCAGCACTTCAACCTGGGCAGCAAGGCCGCTCGGTACCTGGCATTGCACCCGCCGATGCAGTTCGCGGGCTGAGCCGAGCAGGTCGAGGATCGTGCACGCGATCAAATCGAGCGTTGCCGATGACCCGTGGGCGCGCGAAACCTTCGAGGCGGAGCTGGCCGCGAGGGCCTCACCAGCCTCACAAAGGTCGTTCGTCCTCGGCTTCGTCTGCGGTTGCTCCACCTTGACGCGCTCGGCCCGCTGGCTGACGCGGCCACCTGCGGAGGAAGGCGGCGGTGTGGATCAGCCCGTGGTGGCCTGCTGGTGGGCTTGGGTGTGGCCAGGCGGTAGGAGTCGGTGCCGGTCTCGATCGTGTTGCCGCAGGTGAGCCGGTCGGCGATCGCCGCGCAGAGCCCGGGGTCGGTGAAGGTCTTGGTCCAGCCGCTGAAACTTTCGTCCGAGGCGATGGCAGCGGCCGGCGACTTGCGGGCGGCGTCTGGTCCCCGTGCCCTGCGGAACGAAGCGACCGGAGCCGCCGACGCCGTGCAACCGGCGCCCCGCGGCGCGAAGGGCCCGGTCGCCGCCGGCTGACAGAACGCGCTCGACGCAGCGGTCGAGCAGCCGGGCTGGCCGGTGCACGCGATCGGCGCGGCGGATGTTCCGGGCTTGCCCGTGCCTGCCCGCAGGCACGGCGCCGATGCGGTGGCGCACCGCCGTGCCGAGGAATCCGTCATGGCCGAAGCCGGTCGTCTTCCACGCCCTTGTGGCCGGGGGGGAACGGCCGACCAGGCAACACCAAGTGCGCCTGCTCGCCGCCGAACTCGGCGAGCTGGGCATCCGCGTGAACGGCGTCAACCCGTACGGTGTGGTGCGCGGCTCATGCACCACCGAGCTCGTCGGTGCGGCCCAGCCGTCCTCCGGATCGGTGTGTGCACGACCCGCTCATGTCACGCCGGTGCACCCCCAGGCTGAGACGCGTGGACGCGGGTCAGTTCGTGGCGCCAGGCCGTGTCGTGGTTGAAGCCGCTCCCGAGGTCCGGGAGCTCACGCAGGTCTTCGGGCGGGAGGTCCTGGAGGGTGCCGCCGGCCTGGGTGATGGTCAAGGACAGACGGGCGATGGTGTCGATGGAGATGGCGCGCAGCACCGCCTCCTCGACGCACGAACCGGTGCTGGTCAGTCCATGGCCGCGGAGCACCACCGCCGGCCGGGTGCCGAGGGAGCGGGTCATCTCGCCGGCCAGACGGCGGTTGCGGATGAGTACGCCCCGGGGGTGGACCGGCACGCCCCCGGCAGCCAGGCGGGTCCCTGGGATGTCGAACGCGCCGATGATCGGCCGGATGGCCAGCCCGGCAAGGTCTGCCGCCACCACAGCCACGGGGTGGGCGTGGACGACGGCGGTGACGTCGGGACGCGCTCGCAGTACCTCGGTGTGGAGCGGGAGTTCGTTGGGCGTCGACCATCCGCCCTCGAGTTCACCGACGTCGCCCGGCTTCCCGTCCAGGTCGACCAGGTGGATGTCGTCGGGAGTGGTGTGGAGGAGTCCCTGTTCCCGGGGGCCCCGGCAGCGTACGAGGAGCGTGTCCTCGCTGATACGAAGGCTGATGTGGCCCAGGATGCCGTCGGCCAGGCCGCGTGCGGCGAGGATCCGGCAGGCTTCGGAGACGAGTTGGCGCTCGGCGGTCAGTCCACGCCCTGAGGTCAGGTCGCGGTCGTTCATGTGGCGGCTCCGGAGGTCTGCGCGGGGCGGGCGGTGAGGCGGTCCAGCCGGGCGGCCGCGGTATCCAGCGTCGTCGTGCCACCGGCGACCAGCCGGCGGCACTCGACCAGGGCCCGGGGCCAGTTGACGGTCATCGCGGCGGTCAGCAGGCCCGTCTCGTCGGTGTACAGGGCAGCTCCCCTGGCCGACGCCCCGTCGAAGCTGCCGACCAGGGTGTGATGGGCGGCGTCGGCAGGGCATCCGACGATCTGGATCTTCCAGTCGTACTGATCGCTCCAGACGTACTCGACGGGTGCGTGGGGCCGCAAGTCCTCGGGGTGGGTGATGTTGTGCGCGACGAGGGCGGCCTGGTCGACGGCGTTGGTCCAGTGCTCGACGCGGAGGTGCCGGCCCCGTCCCGGGTGGTACCACCGGGCCAGGTCTCCCGCCGCGTACACGTTCTCCACACCGAGGGCGCGGCAGTACTCGTCACACAGCACACCGTTGTCCACGCGCAGCCCCGAGCCGGCGAGCCAGGCGTCGTTGGGGACGGCGCCGATACCCACGACGACGGTGCGGGCGGGCAGCACCTCGCCGTCGTCGAGCGCCACCGACAGGTTCCCGGCGGTTCCGGTGACGGCGGTGACGCCGCGGCCGAACCGGGCAGCCACCTCATGGCGGGTGTGCAGGTCTGCGAAGAGTGGTCCCGCGGCGGGGCCGAGGACGCGCCCGATGGGGCTGGGCAGCGGATCGACCACGGTGACATGACAGCCGAGCCGGTGTGCGGTGGCGGCGGTCTCCGCGCCGATGAAGCCTCCGCCGACCACGACGACCGACCCGCCGGCCCGCAGGTCGCTACGGAGCGCCGCGGCGTCGTCGAGGGTGCGGACGACGTGCACGCCGGAGGTGGCCCCCCACGGGGAGGGACGTGCCGCGGCCCCGGTGGCCAGGACACAGGCGTCGTAGGCGAGTTCGCTGCCGTCGGCGAGTTCGACCCGCTGGGCGGTCGGGTCCAGGCGCCGGGCGGCGACGCCCAGCCGCAGTTCCAGACCGGCGTTCCGTGCGTCCTCGGGGGTGAGGAGCCGGAGACGGTCGGCGTCCCATTCCCCGGAGAGGAACTGCTTGGACAGCGGCGGCTTGTCGTAGGGGACCTCGGAGTCGGCGTCCACCAGGACGATGCTGCCCTGGTGGCCCTCGGCCCTCAGTGCCTGGGCGGCACGGACGCCGGCGACCGAGGCGCCCACGACCACGACGGTGCCGTTCACGCTTCCTCGATCATCAGGGCCGAGACGGGGCAGCTGCGGGCGGCCTCCTGGACGCGGGCCAGGTCCTCATCCGGAATGCTGTCCTTGAGCAGGACCACCACGCCGTCGTCGTCCAGGTCATAAGTGTCGGGGGCTGCCATCACACAGTTCGCGTACCCCTGGCACGCGCCGAAGTCCGCCTTGAGTACGGGCATGAGTCTGTTCCTTCCACGCCATTCTTCGTGTTGCCGGTCAGGCCTTTTCCGGTGAGGCCTTGCTGCTCGTCAGACCGTGTTCTGATCAGCCCTTGATGCCGATCCCGCCGTCGGGATGGACGGCGCCTCCGGTGATGCCGCGGGACCGGTCGGACGCCAGGAACACGTAGCTCCAGGCGTGGTCGGCCCCGGAGAGGGCCACCCGCAGCGGTACGCGTCCCGCCAGCTCGGCCGCGCGGCCGGGGGTCTCGCCCAGGCTGCGGGCGTCGAGCCCGAGGCTGCCGAGCCCGCGCAGGTCGGTGCCCAGGGTGCCGCCCGGGGCAACCCCGTTGACGCGGACCTCGGGGGCGAGTTCGTGGGCGAGCGTGGTGACCAGGCCGCGCACCGCGAACTTCGACGCCACGTACAGCACTCCGCCGCGCCCCGGATAGTAGGCGGACGTCGACTCGGTGAGGACGATCGAGCCCTTGGTCTTCCGGAGTTCGGGCAGTGCCGCCTTCACGGCGTGCAGGTGGGTCTTGACGTTCACCGAGAACATCTCGTCGAACGCGGTGTCGACGAGGTCTGGGTCCAGGTCGGCGAGTGCCTGGTAGAAGTCGAACACGCCGACGCAGTTGACCAGGACGTCCAGGCCGCCGAACACCTCCACCGCGGTGGCGACCGCCTGCTCGTTGGCGGCCCGGGTCGCGGCGTCGCCCGTGACGACCGGGACGTCGGGGGCCGTCTCGCTCAGCGCACGGCACTTCTCCGGGTCCCGCTCGAGTACCGCTACCCGGGCGCCCTCCGCGCGGAACGCGTCGACGACCGCGCGGCCGATGCCCGAGCCGGCGCCCACCACGAGCGCCCGCTTGCCCTCCAGCCAGCCCGTCACAGCTCCTCCTGCAGCAGCGGGCCGAACGGGTTGCCGATCATCGCGGAGAAGGTGGCGGTGTTCTGCCAGGTGAGTGACTCCAGCTCCAGCGGGCACAGGGACACCCACTGGCCGGAACGGGTCGACTCGATCAGGAGCCGGGTCCCGTTGCGTGTCTCCACCCGGCTCACCCGGATCTCCGAGAACTCGTTGCCCAGGGTGATGGGTTCGCCGACCGTGCGGGAGACCAGTTCGGCCTTCTCGGCGGCCGCCTTCCGCGCCGCCCTCGTGTCCTCCTCCTCGCCTTCCCACTGCAGGTTCACAGGAAGACCGCCAGGTTCTGCATGCGGATGACGGAGTCGTCGGCGAGGATCGTCCGGCGCGCCAGCTTCCAGCCGTCGTCGGTGCGGCGCAGCAGGTCCTCGCGGCCGTAGGACATCTGGGCGGCCTCGCGGACATCGCCCCGGCTGCGGTAGAGCAGGACCCCGGACTCGACGATCAGGTGGTCCGCGTCCTCGGTGGCGAAGGTACGGACGTTGGTGAGGTGGTGGCGCATCCTGGAGGGCGGGTCCTCGGTCCAGGCGTGCTCGGTGAGGAAGCGGGCGACCCGGCGGGAGAGCGAGTACTTGTCCTCGTCGAAGTGCGCCATGCCGGGTGCCGTGTCGAAGCCGGAGCCGAGCGCGGTGGTGACCCGGACGGGCATCAGATAGTGGATGTCGTCGGTGAGCAGGTCGAGCCAGCTCTGGTAGCTCTGTGCGTCGAACAGGTACGTCTCGTCGACGAGCCACTGGTGTGCCAGCAGGTGCCGCTCGTCGGCGAAGCCGAGCGTGTCGCCGGTGCGCTGGACGCGTGAGGCGCCGCGGCCGAGGATGGCCTGCTCGGAGTGGGTGCCGGTGCGGCCGGCCGAGTAGCTGCCGCCCCGGTAGATTCCGGTCTGGGTCGTCATGCTCCGGTCACCACCGTGTTGTTCGCTCCGTCGGTGCTCCTGGCCGCCGTCTCGCTCGCCGGCTCACAGGTGCCGTCCGTCTTCTCCTCGTTCCGGGGGCCCTGTCCGCCGACCTCGACCGCGGCCGCGGTGGTGACCGGGGTGGACAGGTGGTCGGCCCACCGGTTCAGCAGTTCGCGCTGGTTGTACTCGCCGTATCCGGTGTGGGCCGTGCCGGGCCCGGCGAACTGCTCCGGGGTGAGGGCCGGGACGACCTCCGTGTCGTCGGCGAGGATGCCCATACGGCTGTTGAGCAACAGGCGTCGGGCCATGGAACCCGCCGCGGTGTTGGTGAGCGAGACCCAGTTCTCCACGTCGTCCTGCTCGAACATGCCCGTTGAGCCGAAGCACATCAGGTAGGCCTTGTAGGAGAGTTCCTTGAACTCCTCCGGGGCCTCGGCGTCGACGGCGAACCAGGACAGGACCTCGGTCTCGTCCTTGCCGACGGGCTGCCACTGGCGGATGGAGGTGAACGGCAGCACGTCGTCGCTGTCGGCGACCTTGGGCCAGTTGTGCACGAGGCTCAGGTTCGGGAAGACGGACGCCGCGGAGATCATGAAACCGTCGTCGCCGATCACCCTCAGCTGCTCGGCCGACCAGGACTTCTTCATCCGGTCGATCATCTCGTCGGGGTAGCCGACGTACCGCAGGCGCTCCTCCAGGGTGCCGGGCGGCAGCTTGTATGTGGTGCCACCGCCGTTGCCCGCCCAGTAGGTGCAGCCGTCCTTGCGCTTCTCCGCCTTCGGCTCCCGGAACAGGCCGATCTCGACGACGCTGGTGTGGGTCTGCGGCGTGTGGTACATGTCGCCGGCGAAGTTCTCGGCGCCGATCTTCCAGTTGGCCTTCACCCGCCAGCGCTGGGGTCCGCGCAGCTCGATGCCGCTGGGGCTCTGCTTGGTGTAGTAGTCCAGGTAGAAGGCGAAGTCCCCCAGGTACTCACGCAGCGACGGCGCGTCGGGGTCCATGTTCAGGAAGATCAGGCCGTTGTAGGTGTCGAGGTTCGGGGCGGGCAGCAGCCGCTGTCCCTTGCGCCGGAAGCCGGCCTCTCCACCGTAGGCGTCCTGGTGGAAGGGGAGGCCCACGATGCGGCCGTCGTTGCGGTAGGACCAGCCGTGGTAGGGGCAGCGGAAGTGCGAGGCGTTGCCCATCTCCGCCCTGCACACCTGCATACCGCGATGCAGACACATGTTGAAGTGGGCGTGAATCTCGCCCTTCTCGCCCCTGGCCAGGATGAAGGAGTCCTCCAGCACCCGCCGGACGACGTAGTCGCCGGGGTGGGGTATCTCGGACTCGTGCCCCACGAACATCCAGGCGCGGCTGAACAGCCGCTCCTTCTCGAGGTCGAATATTTCCTGGTCGTTGTAGATGTGCGCGGGGATCATGCCCCTGCGCACGTCCTCGAAGACGCCGTCGTGATCGGTCATCGCGTCCCTTCCTCCTCGAAGCGAACATGAAGGCCTTCTGCGTTTTTCTTTAGAACAGATATCACCTCTGCTCAGTAGAACAACATTCCTGAGCTGCGTCAACTCCTCTCCTGGACGGTGGTCTTGGCTGCGGGCGGGACCGTGCGGGCACGGCCGAGAGCCCCCGAGGGCAAGGCATCCTCGGGGGCTGCGGCGTGTTGGTACGGATGGTCTGCTCAGATCTCCAACCGGTCCAGAGCGCGCGGCAGTTGCCGGGGGGCCACTACCGAGTCGGCGCCCGTGGCCGTGCCGACGCCGAGGTAGTGCCGGCTGACGTCCTCGTCGTCCAGGAGCTCCTGCGCCGAAGAGGCGTGCGTGATCCTGCCGTTGGACAGCACGATCCCGCGGTCCGCCGCGCGCAGGGCGGCGGCCGCGTTCTGCTCGGCCAGCAGAACGGTGATGCCGGTGGCGGCCAACTCGCCGACCACCTCGAAGATCTGCGCGACGAACTTGGGCGCCAGGCCCAGGGACGGTTCGTCGAGCAGCAGGACGCGTGGACCGCCCATCAGCGCCCGTCCGATGGCGACCATCTGCTGCTGGCCCCCGGAGAGCATCCCCGCGGCCCGTCCGGTGAACTCGCGCAGAACGGGAAAGAGCTCGAAGACCCTTTCCAGCTGGTCCTGTTGTTCCTCGCGACCGAACGGCGAGGCGTATCCCCCCATCCAGAGGTTCTCGCCGACCGTGAGATCGGTGAAGAGCTGGCGGCCCTCCGCGACCAGCCGCAGCCCCTTCCGCGCCACCTCGTGGGCCGGTGCGCGGCCGATGTCCTGGCCGAAGAGACGGATGGTTCCGCCTCGGGGGGTCTCCAGCCCGGCCAGGGCACGCAGCAGACTGGACTTGCCCGCGCCGTTGGCCCCGATGAGGGCCACCACCTCGCCCTCGGCCAGCTCGAACGAGACGTCGCGCAGCGCGCGGGTCGGGCCGTACCGCACGTCCAACCGGTCCACTTCGATGATCATGTCGCTGCTCCCAGGTATGCCTCGATGACCGCGGGGTCGCGCCGCACCTCTTCCGGCGGGCCGTCCGCCAGGACGCCGCCGGCGTCCAGGACGAGGACACGGTCACTGACCTTCATGACGAGGTCGATGTTGTGCTCGATGAGCACCAGGGCGATGCCGCCGGCGTGGACGGCGCTCAGGGCGTCGGCGAGTTCCGCCGTCTCGGTGTCGTCGAGCCCGGCCGCCGGTTCGTCGAGCAGCAGGATGCGGGGGCCTCCCGACAGCCCGCGGGCGACCTCGACGAGCCGCTGGGCGCCGGCCGGGAGATCGGCTGCCGGACGGTCGGCGAACGGGGTGAGCCCGAGGAAGTCCAGCAGTTCGGCGGTGCGGGCGCGCAGCGCGCGTTCCTCGCGCCGGGCGCGGGGCAGGCGCAGCCCGTCGGAGAGGAAGCGGGAGCGGGTGAAGCGGTGGGCGCCGAGCATGACGTTCTCACGGACCGTGAGCAGCGGGACCAGGCGGGCCGACTGGAAGGTCCGCATCAGGCCCCGTTGGGGGAGCCGGTGCGGAGCCACACCGGTGATGTCCTCGCCGTCGAGCAGGACCGTGCCTTCGTCCGGTGCGGTGAACCCGGTGATCAGGTCCAACAGGGTGGTCTTCCCGGCCCCGTTGGGGCCGATGACGGCCCGGGCGCTGCCCTCGCCCACGGTGAAGCTGACCTGGTCGACAGCGGTGATGCCGCCGAACCGGCGGGTGACGCCCGCCACTTCGAGCAAGTGGGTCATCGTGCGTACCTCCTGCGGACCAGTGCCTTGGCCGTGCCCCACAGCCCCTTGGGGAAGTAGGTCGTGACCACGATCAGGACGATGCCGGCGACCAGCGGCATCCAGAGCGAGAAGGACTGTCCGGCCTGCGGCAGCCCCTGCAGGACCAGCGCACCCAGGAGCGGCCCGACCAGGGTCCTGGCCCCTCCCAGGGCGAGCATGATGACCACGCTGAAGGCAACGGTCACGCTGATCACGTCGGGTGAGATGAAGCGGAGATAGTAGACGTAGAGGCTGCCGGCGACCGAGGCGAAGACTGCGGAGGCCATGAAGGCCTGCGTCTTGTAGCGGGCCGTGGCGATGCCCAGCATGGCGGCCGCCGGGGTGTCCGCGGCGACCGCGCTCAGGGCGCGCCCGGTCTGGCTGCGCTGGATGTTGGCGACGAACCAGGCGCCCAGTGCGCACACGACGAGCAGGACGTAGTAGTTGGCCCGGTCGGAGAAGACCGTCCAGCTGCCCAGCTGGA
The DNA here is from genome assembly GCF_042730885.1 of Streptomyces sp. NPDC059909. Classification (NCBI taxonomy): domain Bacteria; kingdom Bacillati; phylum Actinomycetota; class Actinomycetes; order Kitasatosporales; family Streptomycetaceae; genus Streptomyces; species Streptomyces sp. NPDC059909. The sequence continues at coordinate 47,996 of NZ_JBHWKX010000029.1, read as the reverse complement.
GGCTGGGGATGGCGACCAGTCCGGAGGGCCCGCCGGTGAGCTCGGGGAGCCCGGCGGCCAGGGCCTCCGTGATCACGGCGAGGCCCAGGGTCGCCAGCGCCAGGTAGTAGCCGCGCAGCCGCAGGAGTGCGCCGCCCAGCAGGGCTGCGAGCAGGGCCGAGACTACGGCCATGGCCACCGCGGCCACCGTGGTCGGCCAGTGCAGCTTCAGCGTGAGCAGTCCGGCGCCGTAGCCGCCGAGGGCCATGAACAGGGTCTGACCCAGGGAGATCTGCCCAGACAGCCCGGTGAGCAGGTTCAGGCCGAGGACCACCAGGAAGAAGATGCCCACCACCACGAACAGGCCGGTCCAGCCCGGGAGCGCGAAGGGCAGGACCAGCGCGGCGAGGGCGGCCAGGGCGCCTGCGGCCGTGCGCAGGTGACGGGGCAGGGACCGGGACTGCGCGGCGGCAGCGGGCCCGTCCGGGCCCGGGCCGGATACGGGGAGTCGTCCGGAGACCGCGGGGGAAGTCATCGGCGCACCTCACTCGACTTGCCGAACATGCCGCTCGGCCGGAACAGCAGGACCAGGAGCAGCGTGCCGATCGCCACCACCTCGGCGATCTCGCTGCTGATGTAGCGGCCGAACACGGCCTGCAGCAGCCCGAGGACGAAGCCGCCCACCACGGCGCCCCGGCTGCTGCCGAGCCCGCCGGCCACGGCGGCGATGAAGCCGGCCACGGCGTACGGCGTCACCGTGCTGAACTGCAGGAACGTCACCGGGATGATGGTGGTTCCGGCGAGCGCGGCCATCGCGCCGGAGAGGCTGAACGCGATGAGCCGGACCCGGTCGGTGTTGACACCGGCCAGTGCGGCCGCTGTCGGGTTGTTCGCCGTTGCGCGCATCACCGTGCCCAGCGGGGACCGGTGCAGCAGCAGCCACAGTCCGAGGACGGAGACCGCCAGTGCCCCGGCGATCCAGTAGTACTGCGGGCTGATCCGCACGCCGCCCACGACGGTCGCGTCGGCCGGGACGAACGGCCGCATGGTGTAGGGGAGGTTGCCCCACACCAGGAGCAGAAGGCCGCCGATGGCCTGCAGCAGACCGACCGTGACCAGCAGCATCCGCTCCGGCGTGGTGCGCCGGGAGCCGGGCATGACGACCACGCGGTCGACCACGGCAAGGACACCGGCGAACAGAACCACCACGATCGCCGCGACGGCCAGCGGAGCGAGCCCCGTGTGCTGCTGCAGCGAGACGGCGGTCAGCGCGGCCAGGACAACGAATCCGCCCTGCGCCAGGTTGATCACCCTGCTGATCGAGTACACCAGCGTCATGCCGAGGGCGATGAGGGCGTACACGCTGCCGTCGATGAGTCCGGAGACGATGATCTGGAGAGTGCCGGACATGCGTCACCGCCCCGCATAGGTGAAGCCGCGGGTGGTCGCGCGGACCACGGCCACGTCGTCCACGGTCAGGCCCCGGTGGTCGGCGGCGCCGAAGGAGTACGTCCCGAGAATGCCGTCGTACGGGCCCAGTTGCTCGAGTGCCTGCACGGCCTTCGCGGGGTCGCCCTCCGCCTGCCTGAGTGCCTCGGTGACCAGCATGACCGCGTCGTAGGCCACGCCGGGGCCGAAGTCGGGGGCCTCGTGGTAGCGGGCCCGGTAGCTCTCCTGGTAGCGGCGGACGCGGTCGGCGAACCCGCTTCCGGCCTTGTCTCCCCAGAAGTCCCTGGTCGCGGGTATGAGCAGGGTCTCGGGCACGTAGTCCTTGATGCGCTCCATGAAGGCGAAGGTGAGGTTGGCGTCCGTGGTGGCCACCGGCAGGGTGTTGCCCGACTCGTGCAGGCCCTTGAAGGCGACTCCCGCTGCCGCGCCGCTCGCCCAGACGACCACGGCCTGCGGTGAGCCGGCGGTTGCCGACTGGAGCTGGGGGGTCACCGAGATCGCCTTGGGGCTGTAGGCCCCGGATCCGGTCAGCTTCATGCCGGGGGTCTTCCTGACGGCCGTACGGAGCGCCTCGCCGCCGTCGATGCCGCTGGCGTCGGTGGTATGGAGCAGCCCGATGCGGGTGATGCCCCGGTGGCGCCAGTACTCCACCAGCCGCTCGGCCAGGTCCTCGGTGGAAGCGCTGGCCGACCAGGTGGTCGAGCCCGGCTCCGGGCGGATGCCTGGGGACAGGCAGTAGTTGACGCGCCCGGCGCTCGTGGCCAGCGGCGCGGCCGCGTTGCAGGCGCCGGCGACCGAGGGGCCGACCACCGCGGAGGTCTGCGACAGCAGGCGGCGGGTGGCCAGCACGGTCTGCGAGGGGTTGCTCTGGTCGTCGGCGACCCGCAGCGAGACCTTGTGCCCGTTGATGCCGCCTGCCTTGTTGACGGTGTCGACGGCCAGCTGCGCGCCGCGCAGCTCGCCCACACCCAGCTGGCTGGCATTGCCGGTCTGGCTGGTGACCAGCCCGATGGTGTAAGGATTGGCGTCCACCGCCACAGCGCTGCCACCGCAGCCGGAGCAGAGTGCGCTGACGAGGGCCAGCGCGACAGCGGCGACGGAGACTCGACGAAGCTTCCGGGAAAGGGTGGCGGCTCGGCCGCCGGGTGGAGCCCCCGCGGAAACGGGCCCGCGCACCCGCTCCAGACTCATCCAGAACATGCAACCAGCTCCCAATATTCTGTCATGAAGAAGGAGTCTCTGTCCTACAGTGATGAAGGAGGCTGGTCAATAGGCGTGACGCGATGCCTCACCCCAAGTTTCTCCGCTGTCGACACGGTCCGTATGGGTCCCGACACAATGTCTTGGACTATTCTTCTGCTATGAAGAAAAATGACAGCGTGGAGTCACTGGGCCGCGGACCCGCGCCTCAGTACCCCATCGAGTCGGTGGACAACGCGCTCAAGATCCTGCTGCTGCTGGGTGAGCAGACTGAACTCCGGCTCACCGACGTGGCCAATTACCTCGAGGTCGCCACGTCCACCGCCCACCGGCTACTGGCGATGCTCCACTACCGCGGCTTCATCCGGCAGGCGGAGCGGGGCAAGGCCTACGTGCCGGGCCCCGCGCTGACCGGCGTGGCCTCCTCCATCCTGCAGCGCTTCGACGTGCGTGACGCGCTGCATCCCTACCTGGAGCGCGTCAACACGGAGCTGAAGGAAACCGTCCACCTGGGGATGCTGGACGGCACGTCCGTGCGGTTCATCGACGCGATCGAGAGCCCGCGAGCGGTTCGCGTCGCCTCCCGCCTCGGACGGTCGATGCCCGCGCACTGCACTTCGACGGGCAAGGCCATGCTGGCGCAGCTCTCCGTGGACGCCGTGCGCCAGCTCTACCCGCAGGAGGATCTGCCGGGACTGACTCCCAACTCGGTCCGTACACGCACCGAGTTGGAGGAAGCGGTCGACAGGGCACGGCGACTCGGATACGCGACGAGCTCCGAGGAGAGTGAGGACGGCGTCGGATCGGTCGCGGTCGCCCTGCCTGCGGAGCGGATGCCCATGCGCATGGCCATCAACGTATCCGTCCCCATCAGCCGCATGAACCGTGCGGACCAGCGCCGCATGGGCGAGGTCCTGCGCCAGACCGTCGAGGAGGCAGCCGCCGCGCTCCTGTGACGTGCAGGCGCGATCGCGCGTCCTTCGGCCTCGACCGCCCCGGCAACGATCCGTCGGCAGCTCCATCGCCCGACGGGCGCTGCCCCCCGACCGTGGCACCAGCACATCAAAACCGATCCGGACCACCAGCGAAGGTGGTCCGCATCCACATGTTCGACAGAACGCCGCCTCGTTCTGGTGCCCGTGGCCGTGGTTGCTGGAGTGCGGCAGCAGCTGGACGAAGTGGACCTGGACGGTCTGGGTGAGGAACTCCTCGTCGCCGGGGCCGACGCCACCAGGTGCGGGACGTCTCGCTGTCGCCGGAGCGGGCGACCGTGGCGTCGTCGACGACCACCGTGTCGTCCCGGACACACTTGGCAGCCAGCTGCCGGGCAGGAACCCATCCAGCCCGTACGTCTGCGATGCCAGTCCGCAGACGAAGGTGCGCCCCTTCTTGGCCATGGATTCCTCCTGTAAGGCAGCTGAATACCGAGCGGGTCGGTGGCCAACCTTCCGCAGGGAGCGGACGTTGACATGGAGGCCGGCGTGCCGACGGCGCACGCGAAAGCGCCCCGGACCGCGGTGGTCCGGGGCGCTTCGGGACAGGTCGTCGGCGGTGGGGTCAGTCCTTCACCCGGGAAGCCGTGCGCTCCAAGTGAGTGCGCATCAGCGTGCTCGCGGCCTCGGTGTCGCGGGCGGCGATCGCCTCCACGAGTTCGCGGTGCTCCTTGGTGCCGCGCCGGCCCATCGTCGTCGGCTCGATGGCCTGGGCCTTCCGCAGACTCATGAGCATCGGGCCGTGGAAGGACTCCACGAGCATCTCGATCGCCGGGTTGTGGGTGCAGGCCGCAAGACGGATGTGGAAGGCGGTGGAGAGTTCCATGGTGTACTCCCCCTTCCTCATCGCCTTCGCGTGGGCGTCGCACATGGCGCGCAGGTCGGCGATGTCCTCGTCGGTGGCCCGCTCCACGGCCAGCGGGACCACGCCCAGTTCGAAGATCAGCCGGGCCTCGGTGACCTGGGAGGCGGTGAGCGGAGAGAGGGTGAGCAGGTCGGCGAGGCCCTCGCCGACCCGGCTCGAGGTCGGGGCCGTCACGAAAGCGCCGCCGCGCGCGCCGACCCTGATCTCGACCAGGCCGTTGGCCTCGAGGATGCGCAGCGCCTCGCGGATGGTGACCCGGCTGCACCCGAACTGCACACACAGTTCGCGTTCGCTGGGCAGGCGGTCGCCCGGCTGCAGCCGCTCCTCCTTCAGCAGGCGCCGGATCTGCTCGACGATCACCTGGGATACCCGGCTCGAGGAGACGGCCTTGAACAGCTCCTGCGGCACGGCCGGCTGCCTGGAGGGTGCCTCGTTCTCCGGGGTCTGACTCGCTCGGGGTGACATGGAAGCATTCTTCCACGACAGAACCGTTCCTTGAACCTGTTGTGACCGACGGAATAACGTCATACCAAAATGCCGTTGGTCGGGCTCCGTGCAGGGGTCCGAGGGGAGGTCCCGTGCTGGTCCTCGGCAACGACGTCACCGCCGCCGTCCTCACCATGCCGGATGTGATAGCCGCCCTTGAGGCCTCCAACGGAGACCTCGCCACGGGCGAGGGCATCTGCCGGCCCCGCATCGACCTGCGCTTCCCCGCCGGTGACGGCCGGGTCTACCAGTGGGGGACAATGGAGGGCGGTTCGGCCCGCACCGGGTACCCGGCGATCCGGATGAAGTCCGACCTCCTGATCGAGACCGACCCCAGAGGGGTCGCGCACCAGGAGACGTACTGCGGCACCCCGGCCGCTACTGCGGCCTCGTCCTACTGCTCGGCATCCGCAGCGGTGAGCCGGTGGCCCTGCTCGACGAGGGGCTGCTTCAGCACTTGGGGGTGGGCGCCGACGCCGCCCTGGGCGCCCGACATGCCGCCCGGCCCGGCAGCCGCATCCTCGGCCTGCTGGGCTCCGGAGGGATGGCCCGCAGCCATCTCGAGGCCCTGTCGATGGTCCTTCCGCTTCAGCACGTGCGGGTCTACAGCCCGCCCCGCGCCCACCGGGAAGCCTTCGCCGCCGAGGCCCGTGGACGGTACGGGATCGAGGCAGTCGCCGTGGCCGAGGCGACGGCCGCGCACCGGGCGCGGATCTCGTCGCCGGCTGCACGGACGCGGTCGGCGAGGTCGTCCTCGGCGAGCATCTCTCCCCCGGCACGCACTCACCTGCGTGGGCGGCCGCCTCGATCGCCGCGCTCTGGGCCGTCCGGATGTGTGGCTGCGCCTCGGGGACGCCACCGAGCCTGCCTCACTCCCGGTTGGGCGACGCGCGACGAGTACGTGATCTACCGCGCCCGCCCCCACGACCCTGTCTGGGCCCGCCACCGGCACGGCTCCACGCGCCGGCCACCGCAAGGGGAGCCGATGAGGCCGCACGTAGTCGGCCTGCACGAGGCCCTGGACGGGACTGCCCGCGCCCGCGAGGACAACCGGCAGATCACCTTCTCGGAACGGGGCAACATCCAGGGCGCCCAGTTCCAGGCGGTCGCAGCCCCCGTCTACGAGCGGGCGCGGGAGCGGCGGCCGAGGCACGAGATCCCGCGGGAGTGGCCGATACCGCGCTGGCGCAGCTCGGCGACCATGTTGATGGTCCTGGGGCTGCGGCCGTAGCGGTCGAGTGAGGGGACCGGGAGGGCCTCGGTAGCGCGGGCGGCCGGCCGCAGCTGCCGCGCCGGAGGGGTCACCTCAGAGGGCGATCGTCACCGACTGCTCCCGGCCGTAGCTGAGTAGTTCGTCGAGTGAGCCCTCCCTGCCGATGCCGCTCGTCTTGAACCGGCCCGGGGCAGGGCGTCGAGGTGGGCTGCCAGCCTCTGGGCCTCCCCTTCCGGCCGCTCGTTGGGTACGACCCTGGTGACCAGGCCCCACTCGCGGGCGGTGGCGGCGTCGATGCTCTCGCCACACAGCAGTAGGTCCATCGCCCGGGACTCGCCGATCGCCCGCACCAGCCGGCGCAGTCCGCCGCCCCCGATGGTCATGCCGTGCCGTACCTCTGGGAAGCCGAGCCTGGTGTTCTCGGCGGCAACCCTGATGTCCGCCGCGAGCGCGATGTCCAGGCCCCGGCCGAGTACATGGCCGTGCAGCGCGGCGACCACGGGAACCCGCGCAGTCGCCGACGGCCCGCCCGAGGTTGTGGTGCTCCCGGTGCCAGATGCCCTCCTGCACCGAGGAGTGGGCGGTGCGCCCACCGCGGATGTCCGCTCCCGCGCAGAACGACTTTCCCTCGCCGTGCGTTTCATCGCCTGCTCGCGCTGGCGGGTCGGCTGGTGGGAGTTCTCTGACCGGTTGTTCAGGTACTTCGAGGTGCGGTGCCACCCCCGGCATGACCTGGCGGTGGGCCGCAGCCGTAGGAGCGGACCTTGTCGGTCACCACCACGCGCGGCACGTACCGCAGCTCCTTCAGGAGGCGGCGGAAGAACGCCATCGCCGCCTTCGTGTCGCGCTTTGGCTGGACCAGGATGTCGTTCCCGTCCTGGTCCACCGCACGCCACAGGTAGTGCAGTCTGCCGTTGATTTTCAGGTAGACCTCGTCCCAGGTGCCACTTGTCGCCGCGGCAGGGGCGTCACCGGCGCAGGGCGTTGGCGTACTGCTGACCGAACTTGCCGTACCAGCGCCGGATCGTCTCGTAGGAGACGACGATCCCGCGCTCGAGCATCAGCTCCTCGACCTCGAGGAACACAGCGGGAAGCGGTAGTACAGCCACACGCAGTGGGAGATGGCCTCGACCGGGTACCGGTGCCCCGGCCTTCGCCGTCACTTCCAGACGTAGTCCGGGTTGGTGTAGGCCTCATCCGGCATCAGCGAGGTCAGACCCCGCTCGGCGAGCTCACGCTCGAACATCACCCGCACCTCGGGGTCTTCGGCGACGTACTCGATCTGGTCGTTCGCGTTGACGACCTTCTCGGTGTAGCCGTTCAGCTGGATCGGCGGGTGGATCGCGAGATAGCGGGCTGGCGTCACGCCGAGGTTGAAGTGCTGATGGAACCAGCGGTTCGGAGGCACGAACATCGAGCCCTCCTGCCAGCGGACGATGACCTTCTCGCCGCCCTCGGGCCACATCACGGAGTAGCCCTCGCCGCCCGGAATGAGAATGGCACGACCGGGCCCGTGACGGTGTCCCTTCTTGTAGGTGCGCGACGCGAAGACGGACATGTGGGCGCTCATGTCGGTGCCGGCGAACTGGATGCGCACGGTCTTGCTGCCGGCTCCCCGTTCCTCGTTGGTGTCGAGCCGGTCCCAGGCGAGCATGTCCGGGAAGAGCCGGCCGTACCAGTAGGCGACGCCCTTGCCGCGTTGGCCGTTGATCCACCGGTAGCCTTCGCCGCCCGGAACGGTGCGCGCGTCGGAGTACGAATCCTCGCCGCCCTCGGCGATCGGCTTGGGCAGCTGGTAGGGGTTGTTGAGGAAGTAGCCGGGGTCGGTGACGACCGAGAGCGCGAGGGGCAGGTAGGTGTAGTGCACCAGACGCACGGTCGTGTCACCGCTGAGGTTGCGGAACTGACGGGTGGTGTTGGCCGGCACGAGGAACATCGCGCGGGCCGACCACTCGAAGGACTGCGAGTGTCCGTTGCCGTCGAACACCTGGGTCATGCCGTTGCCCATAAGGACGTAGACGACCTCGTCGAGGCCGACCTTGTAGGCCGGCAGGGTCGCGCCCGGCGGGATCTCGGTGATGCGGGTCTCGTTGACGCCCTCCTGGCCCATGAGCTGGACGAAGGCGGTGTTGCACTGCCGCTCCTCCCACCAGCCGAGCTCGACGGTGCGAAGGTCGGACACCGCGAATCCAGTGTGGATCGGCACACCGAGGCTCTCCATCCACTCGTCGTAGACGAACCTTGCGCGCGGTTCGGTCGTGGCTTCCACAGTCATTTCGTCGATCTCCTTCTGGTTGCGTGCCCGGGTCTCGGGTGTGTGTTCCGGGTCTGGTGGGGTCAGCGGGTCAGGAAGGTCAGGGACTTGACCGTCACCGGCACGGTGCCGACGGCACCGAGTGGGCGCCCGACGTCGAGGTAGTTGAGCTCTCCCACGGTGAGACCGTCGAGGACGATGAGCGGGCCGGCCCAGCCGACCTCGACGCGGAGGATCCGGCCCAGCGCGTGGGCGACGTCGGCGTCGACGACGACGACGACGAGCGGGCGGTCCGGTTCGGCCACTGCGACGAGCTCCTGAGCGATGCCGCGCAGCAGTCGGTAGTCGGGGTCCGCGGTGATACTGAGGGCGTACGCCGCCGGCGGCATGTGCCCGTCGATCTGGAACCTCTGCGCGGCCGCGGTCAGCGCCGCCGCGAGCCCCGCAGGCTCGGCAACGGTCGCTGCGACCACCTTGAGCCCGATCGCAGGGAGCACGCCGTCGTCGAGGTAGCCGGTCACCCCGCTGGCCTGGACGCTGTGCTGGCCGGCGCCCAGCACGGTGGCGCGGATGCCCTGGGCCGGCTCGAGCACGCGCCGTGCGAGCCCGGTGTCGACGATCCGCTTGCGGATCGCCGCGCCGAGCCGGTGGCCGAGGTCACCGAAGTCGGTCGTCTCGCGTGCGTAGACGAACTCCGAGACGCCGCCGGAGAAGATGATCGTGTCGATCCCACGGAGCGCCCCGGCGGGCAGCTCCTCGGTCACCCACAGGCGCTGCAGCAGCTCGTCGCGGGGCTGGCCGTCGATGACCTGCAGGACGAGATCGACCATCAGGTCCGTGAGCTCCTCGAGCACTGGCTCGGGGATGACATCTCCGACGTCGACCAACGAGCCGATCCGGTCCAACATCCAGCGCCCCGGCGGCTCGACGCGGATGAGCCGGCCGCAGCAGTCGTGGGCGACGAGCCGGGCGCCGACGCTGAAAGCACCGGTGCGGACGACCTCGCCGTCGGCAACGACGGAGAGCTTCGTGGTGCCACCGCCGATGTCGACGTTGAGCACGGGGGGGCCACCCTGCGCGAGCGTCACCGCGCCCGAGCCGTGGGCCGCGAGGAGCGCCTCGTAGTGCGGGCCGGCTGCGACGCAGATGAAGGCCCCGGAGCGCGCCGCGAACCGGGTGGCCAGCTCCTCGGCGTTGGGCCGGTTGGCCGCCTCCCCGGTCACGATCACTACGCCGGTGTCGACCTGGGCCGGGGTGAACCCCGCCTCGTGGTAGGCCGCGTCGAAGAAGTCCTGAAGCCGGTCGGCGTCGATGAGGGTGTCGCTCCGGTAGGGCGTCAGTGTCACCGGCGAGCGGTAGAGCTCGGTCCGCTCAGCGACCACCAGCTGGTTGGACAGCTCGACGCCGAGCCGCTTGAGGACCAACCGCGAGATGGTCAGGTGGGATGTCGCCGAGCCGACGTCGAGGCCGGCGGAGTGGAGCGTGAAGCGCTCGATGCCGTCCATCTCGACGGCGTCGGCCGGCATGGGCTCGGTCTCCCAGGCGTGGCTGTGGCCATACTCGTCGTCGTGACCATGACCGTGGCCTTGACCGTGGTCGTGGTGCTCGTGGGTGTGCCCGTGGTCAGGCATGGACTGGCTCCTGGCTCGCTCCGGCGTAGGAGCGCAACGGGTTCGGTCGGGAGAGAAGGAAGCCGGCGTGCGTTGTGGCGGGCAAGGCCGTCGGCAGTGAGGGCCGCTACGGGGCCGATGACGCCGGCCAGGGCACCGATCAGCGTGTCACCCAGCGCCGGGCCGCGCCGGGAAGACATCTGGTAGAGCGAGGTGACCCGGCCGCGCAGTTGGTCGGGGATGCCGAGCTGGACGATCGAGTGCCGGATGGTGGTGGCCATGGCGTCGCAGGCTCCGGCCAGTCCGGCCACGGCGATCGTCAGGAAGACCCAGCCCGCGTGGCCGAGCATCACGATCGCGAGGCCGTAGCAGACGGTGGCCACCGACAACCTGCGGCCGAGGCGCTGCGATCGGCCGACGACCCGGAACACGGTGTAGGTCGCGACGAGGGTCTTGCTGGGGTCGAGCCGGAGGTATACCTCGGTGCTTGGGTCGACCGAGGTCGACGGCGTGCAGCGCACGCGCACCTCGCGCTTGCCGACGGCAACGATGTGGTCGACCGCGTCGCCGAGGAAGGCGCGGGTCGTGACCACGCCGTGCCACACGTTGCGGAGGCCGGCCGGCCGGTCGATGAAGATGTCGACGTTTTCCGGACGGGTCGAGGCGACCACCTCGGTCCCCGCCGGCACCGACGCAGCCGAGCAAAGGGTCAGTGGGCCGTCGGCCGTGTCGATGACGTATTCCTCCCCGGCCTGGGAACGGACGACACTGTCGACGAAGTTGGCAGTGCCGATGAGCTCGGCGACGAACTTGGTCTGCGGGGTCTCGTAGATCTCCTGGGGCGACCGAGCTGGACGATGTTGCCACCGTTCATCACCGCGATCTTGGTCGACAGCGCGAGGGCCCCGGTCTGGTCGTGTGTGACGTATGTCGAGGTAGTGCCGAGCTCGCGCTGCAGCGCTTGAGCTCGAAGGGCGCCAACTCGCGCAGCTTGGCGTCGAGGTTGGACAGCGGCTCGTCGAGGAGGAGCAGGTTCGGCTCGATGACGATGGCGCGCGCCAGCGCCAGGCGCTGCTGTTGGCCGCCGGAGAGCTTGGTGGCGTGCCGCTTGGCGTACTTCCGCAGTTCCATCGTCTCCGGCACGCGGCTGACACGCTCCTGGATCTCGGTCTTCCCGGGGCGCTTCGCGCGCGGCATCACCTGGAGGGGGAAGGCGACGTTGTCGAAGACCGTCATGTGCGGCCAGATCGCGTAGGACTGGAACACCATGCCCAGTCCCCGCTGGTTGACCGGGACGTTGACGCTGCTCTTGTGGCCGGACTCGCCCGAGAAGAGGACGCGGGACGCGATCGTGACGGAGCCACTGTCGGGCCTCTCCAGGCCGGCGATCGAGCGAAGCGTGGTGGTCCTTGCGCAACCGGACGGGCCCAGCAGCGTGAAGTGGTCACCGTCGTCGGCGCTCGAGTTGCCCTTGCGGCGCTTGCGCTTGCGCTCGCCATCGAACGCCTTGCACAGGTGCGCGACTTCCAGCATGTGGCTGTTCCCTCCCAGATGGGCAGTTCGGCATTATGGACTGACCATCTGACGACATCTACCACACGGCGCCAGGCGGGCGGAAGCCCCCGAGAGCAGGGCAACTCCGACCTTAAGAGTGAGGTCGGAGAACCTCGACGCCTCACTCACCTCGGGGCTGTTCAGTCCGATCTCCGTCGATCGTGCCTCACACGTGATCACCGACAGGTCCGCGCCCTGGTGTGCGACGGCAACCTCACGCCGGGCGAGCGAGCCACCGAGGATGACGTCGCCGACCTACTCGCCATGGTCGACGCCGGCCAGGACGCCCTCTCCGTCGGCACCTATTACATGGACATGTCGGCGAAGTTCCAACATCCGTGTGGCTGCGTGCGCGCACAACCCGGCGATCGAGATGCTCGTCCAGAGCTTCCACCGAGTCCCCGACGAGACGTACACGACCGTCGACGAGCAGACGAGGCCTACAGCGGTCGGCAGGACCTGTTCGAGCAGACCTTCCGCTGACAGAAGCCATTGCAGCGGGCCGCATTCGGGGCGCACGCGCCCGTGCCATTTGTCCCCGAATCCCTCACCCAAGGGTTCCCAGAGAGCCGCCACGTGTGGTAAAAACCACAATCCGTTAGACCTTTAGGCCACGAATGGGCGCTCGAGAGTCCCGCTCCTGCATCTGCCCAACTCAAGTGAAAGTGGTTCAAATGCGTCTTCAACTCCGGACCGCCGCCGTGATCACGGTGGCCATGACCTCGCTGCTGGCCGCATGCGGCGGCGCCGACAAGGCGAGCGACGGGGCGAACCCCGGCGCCAAGGCCTTCACCTACTCGGGCAGCGACCGCGACACCTACTTGGCCGACTGCGCGAAGGAGGAAGGCACGCTCACCTGGTACACCTCGCTCGCCGGCGACGTCATCGACGAGATGATCGCCGCCTTCCACAAGAAGTACCCCGACGTCAGAGTTGAGGCCTTCCGCGGTGACGAGACCGACATCACCTCGCGCGTCGTCGAGGAGTCCAAGGCGGACCGGCTGCAAGGCGACATCATCGAGCTGTCTTCTGACGCCTACCGGCAGCTCGCCGACACCGGCGCGATCGGCGCCTTCTCCACTCCGCTGAGCAGCAACTACTCCGACCGCTTCACACTCAAGGACGACGACGGCAACATCCTCGGCATCGGCGACCGCGCTTCATACGTGTCGTTCGCGTACGACAAGGACAAGGTCCCGGCCGCAGACGTGCCGAAGACCCTGGAAGACCTACTCAACCCGAATCTGAAGGGGAAGCTCGCACTCACCGACAGCACCACCGGAGTTCGGTTCATCGGCAACGTGCTGACGAAGCTCGGCGACGAGAAGGGACGCGCATTCCTCGAGAAGCTCCGCGAGCAGGACGTTCGCATCGAGTCCGTCTCCGGCTCGGCCCTTGCCGGCATGGTCGCAACCGGTGAAGTCGCGTCGTCCCCAGGCGTCTTCCGAAACCACGTACAGCAGCTGGCCAAGGACGGCAACCCGATCGAGTGGGTGCCGATCGAGCCGGTCACTGCGAACGTTGGCTACGCCGGCGTCTTCGCCAAGGCCGAGCACCCGTGCTCCGCGATGCTCTTCATCGACACGCTGCTCGGCCCGACTGGCGGCAAGGTCTACGAGGACCTGCAGTACCCGCGGCCCGACGACGACCTCGGCTTCACGTCCTGGGTTCCGGACGAGACCTTCGACTCCACCAAGGAGTACGAAGAGGCCTTCACGACGTGGCAGGACCTGTTCGAGCAGACGTTCCGCTGACCGATCGCCTCACCCGTCAGGCCGCGTCGGGCCCCGCCCGGCGCGGCCTGACGGGTGAGGAGAAGGAGACTTCAATCGTGACCGTGACCTCACCGGCAACCACGCCGGCCCGCGCGGCTGAGCGGCGTCCCGCGCTTCGTCTTCCCAGGTTCGGAGCCAATGCATGGTTCGCTGTCGTCGCGCTGATCGCATGCACGCTGGTACTTCCTCCGCTGGTCTTGATGGTCTGGACGAGCTTCACCCCCGGTGGCTCGATCACCGAGTCAGGCTCCGTCAGCCTCGACGCATATCACGACCTCGTCACCTCTGACAGCTTCAAGACGATCGCTTGGGACACAGCGGTATTCACCATCGGCGCCAGCGTCCTGGCAATCGTGCTCGGCAGTGCGATGGCCTGGCTCGTGGCGCGCACCAACATGGCTGGCAAGGGCTTCGTTTACGGCTGCGCCTTCCTGTCTTTCGCAATCCCCGGAATGATCGAGGCCACGGGCTGGATCCTCCTGCTCGGCAAGGGAGCCGGCATCGCGCGAGGTCCGATCGAGGCCGTCTTCGGCTGGGCCCCGGTCGTTCAAAGCATGCCCGGCATCGTCATCACCCAGGCGTGGTCATGGGCCCCGATGGTCTTCATGCTTCTGGTCGCCCCCTTCCGTGCCATGGACGCCAGCCTCGAGGAGAGCGCTCTCGTCTGCGGAGCGAAGCGGTTCACGCTCCTGCGCCGCATCTCCGGTCCGCTGATGGCCCCGAGCATCCTTGCCGTGCTCATCCTCGTGGTCGTGCGAGCAGTCCAGGCCTTCGAGTTCCCGCTGTTCCTCGGCAGTTCGGCCGGCATCCGCACGTTCACCACGGAGATCTACAGCAGCCTGCGCAAGAGTTTCGTACCCGACTACGCGACGGCAGCGGCATTCGGCACGATGCTGGTCTTTTTCCTCTCGCTGGGCCTGTACCTCTACCATCGCGCGACGCGGGTCAGCTCGAAGTTCGCCACCGTCACCGGCAAGGCGTTCCGTGCGCGAGAAGCCGACCTCGGGCCTTGGCGCTGGGTGGCTGGTGCAGGCGCGTTCCTCGTCTTCATGGTCTACCTGGCGCCGGTGCTCGCGATGATGCTGACATCGTTCTGGCCCCAGATCGGCCGTGGCGATGGACTGGGTGAGCTCACCCTCAGGAACTACGAGCAAGTCGCAGGATACCGGGACATCTGGACCGGCGTCAGCAACAGCATCGTTGTCGGCGTCGGCTCCGCGACCGCAGCCACCCTGCTGTGCCTGGTCGCGGCGTTCATCATCGTCCGCTCGAAGGTACGCGGCCGACAGATGCTCGACCACGTCCTGTCGGTGCCCATCGTGATCCCGGGGACTGTGCTGGGTCTTGCCTTCCTGATCACCTACCTGCGCGTGCCCTTCGGTGTCTACGGCTCGCTGTGGTTGATCGTGCTGGCTTTCGTCACGCACTACGCCCCATACGCCATGCGCTACGTGCAGCCCGCGCTGCTGCAGATCAGCCCCGACATCGACGACTCGAGCAGGGTGGCAGGGGCCAGCGAGTCGACGGTGTTCCGCCGCATCCTGCTGCCCCTCACGATGCCCGCCGTGATTGGTTCCTGGCTCTACGTGTTCTTCCATGCCGTCCGCGACGTCTCGATCGTCTCGATGCTCTACACGGCAGCGACTCCGGTGGTGGCGACCCAGCTGCTGGACATGTGGAAGGACGGCACGGCCGGTGCCCTGAGCGCCTACGGCTCCATGCTCTCGGTCGCCAGCATCGCGATCGGTGGCATGGCGTTCTGGCTGTCGAAGCGGTTCGGCTTCCGGCTGTAGGGCCCGCTCCTCCGCATCAGCCCATGAGCCCCCGCCCGAGGACTCGGGCGGGGGCTCCGGCATTTCGGCCAGCCCCACGCACCCGGCGGCGTACGGCAGCTCGCCCGGCGCCTCGGCGATGGGGAGCACCCTGCTTCCTGCCCACCTCACGAACGTCGTGCAGCAGTGGCTGACACCGCCCGACTCGGCAATCACCATCCTCGGCGGCACCCCGCGGGGTCGGCCGGACCTCGCACCGCCGGTCGAGCCACCGCACGATGGTGCATGGGCCGACCCCTGCCGGCCACCGACCGCCGTCGGCTGGCATCCCGTCCCGTTACCGCAGCCGCTTTCTCACCGGAACGGGGGCCGAGCGCCCGCCTCGACCGAGGCGAAGAGAGTCACTCACATGCGAGAGCCCCGCGCGGGATCGCCGGGCGGGGGCCCGTGTTGGGGGAACGCTGGAGCAGGGTGATCAGACGGTGAGCTCCCGCAACTCCACAATGCTCTCCCCGGCCAGCAGCGCGGCGACGTTCTTGACGTTGATGCCGCGCATGAACTCACCGACGATCGGGTTGAAGTAGAGCGTCCGGTCGATCTCCGCGGCCATGCTGATGGCGTTGTCGGTGTCCTTCTCGTACCACGTGAACCGCATCTCCTCGAGCTCGCGCAGGGTGCGGCTGTCGGTGGGACCGTTGTACAGCGCGGGGCGCATCCGCTCGGGCGAGATGCCGAGCTCCAGGCCGAGCGAGAGCGCCTCCACGATGGAGACGATCTGGCCCCAGTGGATCATGTTGTTGACCGTCTTGCCGATCTGGCCGTTGCCCGACGGACCGAGGTGGTTGACGTGGCTGGACCACGGCGCGAAGCGCTCGAGCGCGAGGACGTCCTCAGCCGAGCCGCCGACGAGACGGTTGATCTCGCCGGCCTCGGCGCCGCGCACGCCGCCGGTCAGGGCTGCGTCGACGACCTTGATGCCGGACGGAGCGAGCTCCTCTGTGAGCGCCTTGCACGTTTCAGTGCGCACCGAGCTATGGATCACAAAGATGGCGCCGGGCTGCGCGACGGCTTCGAACTCGTTCGCACGGAGCAGACGTCCTCATCGGCCGGCACAAGGACGAGCAGCGCGCGGCACGCGCCGAGCTCGGCGGAGCTCGCCACCGCCTCGCCGCCGTCGGCCACAGCGTCACTGAGTCGGCCCTCGTCGAGGTCCCAGCACAGAACCTTGAACCCGGCCTGGGTGAGGTAACGAACGATGGGGAGGCCCATCGCACCCACACCCACGATGCCGACCGGGTCGGCTGTGGTGATGGTCATTCACGTACTCCTTCTGATGTGGGTGGGGCTATGGTGCGCTCGACGTAGGCGTCCACGCCGACGACGCCGTTGCCGGCGGCCATCACCAGGACGGGGTTCAGGTCGAAGCTCCTGATGGTCGATTCGGGCTCGGCCACGGCAGCCGAAACCCGGGCGATAACGTCGGCGAGCGCCGCTACGTCGTGGGGCTCCTGGCCGCGGGCGCCTTGGAGCAGGTCCCAGCCGCGCAGGGTCTGCAGCAGAGCGGTCGCTTGGGCGGAGGTGACTGGAGGCACGGCGTACACGACGTCGTGGAGGAGCTCGAGGAAGATGCCTCCGAGACCGAACGACATGATCCGGCCCAAAATCGGGTCGGAGTGCATGCCGAGGAAGAACTCCGCGCCGTCAGCGGCCATTTCCTGGATCTCGACCGACACCGGACCGGAGCCGGGCTGGGTGGCGATGTCGGCCATCCGACCGAACAGCGCCTCCACGCGGCCCTCGAGGTCGGCGGCGTCTGCAATGCCGAGTTCCACGAGCTTGAGTTCACTCTTGTGCGCGACGCCAGGGACGATACCCTTGGCGGCCAGGGGGAAGCGCAGAGCACCCGCAGCCGACACGGCCTCAGCGGTGCTCATCGCCTGAACTGTGCGGGTGAACGGGACGCGGGTCTGCTCGACCCAGTCCATCGTCTCGCGCCACGACAGCGCCGCCGTCTCCGGCATCTCCGCGACGCTCTCCGGCAGCGCGGTGAAGCCACCGTCAGCGTTCACGAAGCGCGCGCCCTGCTGCATGTGCTGGAGGTTGGCGAAGGCCTTGAGCGCGCCGTCGTAGCTGGTCAGAAACGGCGTCCCGAGCTCGGCGAAGAGGTCGAACCACCGGTCGGAGGAGGTCTCGGTCACACGGGACATGAAGACGCACTCAGCGCCGTTGGTGCGGATGTGCTCGACGACCTGCTTGTACATCTCCTCGTGCTGAACCGTCGGAGCGAGCGCAAGGTTGAGGCGCAATGCGACGGTCGCGATGTTCGGGTCGGCTGCCAGCGCAGCCAAGCTCGCCCAGAAGACGTCAGGCGCCGACGTCCGCGTGTTCCGGACGTCGAGTGGGTTGGCCAGAATGTTGGTGCGAGACAACTGCTCGTCGAGGATCGCTTGAGTCTCAGGGGTGACCTCGCTGAGCTCCAGGTCGAGGTTCTCAGCCATGTCGCTGAGCAGGCCGCAGTCACCGCCAGAGATGGTGGCGAGTGCGAGCCCACCCCCGCGCGCCTCGGCCGAGAGCCCGGCGCTCAGGGCGATCGTCTCCATGAAGTCGGTCAGATCATCGACGAGGAGCGCCCCGACCTGGCGAAACAACGCCGACCAGACCCGACCTGACGTCGCCATGCGACCGGCGTGGGAGGACACGTTCTTCATGCCCCGCTCGGACTTGCCGATGCTGAGCACGACCACCGTCTTGTCGGAGGCATAGGCGTGGAGGAGCGCCTGGGCCAGCGCCCGCGGCCGCGTCGTGCTCTCCAGGACGATGCCGAGGACGTCGGTGTCCGGGTCGTCGGCGAAGGCACCAATGAAGTCGGCGAGGTCCATCACGGCCTCGTTGCCGACGGAGACCGCGGCCGCGAGTCCGATCTTGCGGTTCGCCACTTGGTTGAGGACCAGGTTGAGCATGCCGCTGGATTGGAAGGCCAGCGAGACCCGGCCCGGCGTGAGCCGGCTCGGCACCTTGCCACCGACCCACGCAGCCACGTGGCGGGAAGGCGCCACGTAGCCCAGGCTGTTCGGCCCAAGGAGCGCGACGCCGCCCCGCGCCGCCTTCTCGGCAAGGGCAGCCTGCCTTGCCGTGCCCTCGGCGCCCATCTCGGAATAGCCGTCAGCGATGACAAGCATCGCCTTCACGCCCGCGTTGATCGTGTCGGCGAGGACGGCGTCCACGCGGTCGACACCGACGAGCGACACGACGAGCGACGGCGGGGCCGGAAGATCGGCGATGCTGGCGAAGCAGGCATGGCCATCGATTTCATCGTACTTGGGGTTGACTGCCATCACCTGCTCGGTGGACAACCCGAACTGCCTCAGGTTGGCCAGCACGCTGGTGGAGTAGTGCCTGCCGGGCGAGGCGCCGACCACGGCGACGCTGCTCACGTCGAACAGCGCCATCGGGTCCGGTTGCCCGGTCGTCGTGCTGGAAGTCATCGTCGTCCTGTTCAGTCTCGGTCCGGGATGGGGTGCCGGGCCGACGTCCCGCTCAGACGAGCGAGACGCCGAGCCCCGGTGCAGTCGGGACGGCGATCCCGCCGTCGACGACCTCGAGCCCGGTGGCCACGTCGTTCATGAGTCGGGCGAACTCGCCGAGCTCGGCGAACGGCTCGATGTGCGGGAGCGCCGCCGCGGCGTGGACGGCGGCGGCATTCATGATCCGGCTGCCGACATGGGCGCCGATGCGCGAGCCGACGCCGTGGGCCGCGCAGAGGTTCGCCGCGAGCAGCAACGAGTCGAGACCGCCGAGCTTGCTCAGCTTGAGCGAGATCGCGTCGACCGCCTCCGCCCGCAGCATCGCCACCACCGACTCGAGCGAGTCCGCGCTCTCGTCGGCTTCGATTGTCAGGTCCGAACGCTCCCGCACCCAGCGCAGTGCCGCGATGTCACCGCGCGGAACGGGCTGCTCGAAGACCTGTACGCCGTACTTGTGGACCGCGTGGCCGAAGATGACCGCCTCCTTGGCCGTGTAGCTCTGGTTGGCATCGACGGTCAGCACCGCCTTCTCACCGACCGCGTCGCGGATGGCCGCGACCCGGGCGATGTCGAGCGAGCTGGGCCGGTTCTCGACCTTGATCTTGAAGTGGTCGTAGCCCTCTGCCGCCAATCCGGCCGCCACGACGGCCATCTCGTCGGGGTTCTTGAGCGCCAGAATGCGGTTGACCCTCAAGCTGACCTGCTCCGCCCCGCCGAGCAGCCGGTAGAGTGGCACACTGGCGATCTTGCCGAGCCGGTCGTGCCAGGCCATGTCCAACAGCGAGCGCACCGGGGCCGGCAGCTCCTGCTTCCACGGCGAGCCGACCAGGCTGCGCCGGTCCAGCGCGGGGGCGGCCAGGATCGCGGGCACCCGCGAGCGGACGACCGCCTCCATCACGTCGATGTCGTAGCCGAGGTGCGGCACCTCGGAGGCATACCCGAGGCCGACGAGTCCGTCGGCATCCTCCATCTCCAGAAGGATGCCGACGGATTCGGCACGAGCACCCAGCGCGAACCGCCAGGTCGGGTCGTCCTTGGGCATGACGACCCGGCGGACCCGCACGTCGCGGATCGGTGCTGCAGCGTGCTCCGTGATGGTCACGGTCACTCGTCGACCAGCTCGAAGCGCGGGATGGTGAAGCCCTCCTCGGGGTAGTCCTCGTAGGCGATCCGCACCCGCCGGCCCGTGTCGGCGATCGGGTCGGTCGGCTGCTCGCCCACGATCGTCGAGCTGATGAGCGGGCCCTCGTCGAGCTCGACCAGCGCATAGAAGTAGGGAACGGCTTCGCGGAAGCCGGGGTGGAAGGCGTACTCGTGTCGGTTCATCGCGAAGATGCGGCCCATACCGCTGGAGGGCTTCCACGACATCTTCTGGGCGAACTCGTCGTTCTCGTGGTTGATGCAGTAGGACTTCGGCCAGTAGGCGGTCCCGCACTTGTCGCACGTCCACAGCAGCAACTCGTGGCGGGTGAGGCCGTCCCAGAACGCCGCGTTGTCGGCATCGATGTTGGGGCGCGGCTTGTTCCAGCCCTTGGTCTCGTTCTTGGTCTCGGTCACGTTCTGCCCTTCGTTGATCGCACCGTTCGTCATCGTCAGTCCACTCCGAGGATCGTGCTGGTGTGGATGGAGCACATGCCCGGCGAGACCAGCTCGCCGCCGTGGCCGGTCGTCAGCGCGACCTTGCAGTTCTCGACCTGGCGCTCGCCGGCCTGGCCGCGCAGCTGCTGGACGGCCTCGGCATAGCCAGTGAGGTCACCGAGGTGCCAGTTGGACAGCAGTCCGCCGCCGGTGTTGACCGGGATCGAGCCGCCAGGGCCGATCGCGCCGGAGGCGACGAACTCGCCCCCCTTGCCCTTCTCGCACCAGCCGTAGTCCTCGAGCTGAAAGAGAACCTCGGCGGTGAAGCAGTCGTAGAGCTGGGCGCAGTCGATGTCCTCGACGCCGCTCAGGCCGGCCTGGGCAAAGGCCTTCTCCTTGGCGGGTGCGACGGCCATGTGGGTGAAGTTGTCCTTCTTCCACCACAAGTCGGCGGCGACCTCGCCGAAGCCCTGGCCCTGCACGTAGACCGGCTTCTGAGCGAGGTCCTTGGCCCGGTCCTCCGTAGTGAGGACAAAGGCGATGGCACCGTCGGAGATGAGGCTGACGTCGAGCAGGTGGTAGGGCTCGACGACCCACGAGGAGTTCTGGTGGTCCTCGATGGTGATCGGGCGTCCGTACATCCGGGCCTCAGGGTTGAGGCACGCCCAAGCGCGCTCGGCGACGGAGATCGCGCCGAGCTGCTCGCTGGTGGTGCCGTAGACCGCCATGTGGCGGGCGGCCATCCAGCTGTGGTGGCTGGCGGCACGGAGGTCGCCGAGCGCCTTGCCCCAGTAGCCCTCCTTCTCCGCGTGCGCCATGCCGCGGTGGCCCTGCTTCTTCGCGGCCTGGGCCTTGGTCCAGTCGTCGACCGCACCGACACAGAGCACATAGTTGGCCAGGCCGCGGTCGAGGAAGCCGGTGGCCGCCGCGGTCGCCAGACCGCCGAGCGCACCGCCGCGACCGATGGTGAAGTAGAACTGCGCAGGCACACCGAGGAAGCGGGTGAACGCGTCGGTGTAGCTGGCGCGGTCACCACCACCGCCAGTGCGCCGCATGTCGATCGCGCCATCGATGTCCTTGATCGACAGGCCTGCGTCAGCGATCGCGCGTCGGGCAGCCTCCGCGGCCATCATCCGCTGGCTGGCGCCTTCGGGCGCCGACTTCACGGTGCCGAGGCCGACGACGGCGATCCTTTTACAGTTTGACATTCAGTGTTCCTCCTAAGATGGCGAATCAGTGGGCGCTCGCGGTGAGCTCGCGCTCGGCGGGGCGGGCTGGCGGGCTCGAAGAAGTTGCCGTAGCCGAGGTGCTTGAAGATCCGGTTCTGCGCGTTGAACAGGCGCAGTGGCGTACCGTCGGCCGCGAAGAGCTGTCAGCCGGCCGGCTGCCGTAGCCGGCGGGTCTCCGCCTCGTCTGCCTGCCAGCGGCCCGAGGACTGCACCAGTGCCACGCCGTAGTGCTCGCGCGCGGACTCGGGCGAGACGTAGCCCTCGCGCACGTCCCGCAGGACCTCGTCCAGGGGGCGGGTGCGCGGGTCGCCGTAGCCACCGCCGCCCGCCTGGGCCACGCGGACGACGTCGCCGGGCTGCAGCGTGACACTGCCGTTCTCGACGGTAATGGCCTCCTCGCGGTCGGTGCCGGGGTTGACGGTGAGGACCGAGGGCTGCCCGGGCAGGCCGCCGTCCTTGCCCGCGGGCGGGGTGAGCTCGCGGCCGTTGCGGGTGGTGAAGCGGGCCGGGGCCAGCACGCGGTACTCGCGCACATAGCTCAGCCCGCCGCGGTACCGGCCCGGCCCACCGGAGTCGGTGACCAGCTCGAAGCGCCGCAGCCGCACCGGGAACTCGGTCTCCAGCACCTCGATCGGGGTGAGGCCGCCGTTGGCGACGTGCACTTTGGAGGCGGACACTCCGTCCTTGTTCCAGCGCGCCCCCATGGCGCCGGCCGGCAGCTCGTACTGCACCTGCGGGGAGCGGCGGCCGGGCCGCAGGTAGGAGAAGGTGCCGTTGGTGCCGGCGCTGCTCTCGGCGATCCGGCCGCCGGTCATCGCCTTGCCGAGGGCGTCCAGGACGGACTCCGCGGTGGCGATGGCGACCGGCATGTACGTGTTGACCGGGGCGGGCGGCTCCGGGTCGAGCAGCGAGCCGTGCCGGAAGGCCAGCGTGAAGGCGTCGGCCAGCCCCGAGTTGGTGGCGATCTCCGGGCCGATCAGGCACTTGAGCGCGTAGCAGCACACCGCCTGCACCAGCGGCGGGCGGATGTTGTACGGCCCGGTCATCTGGTCGTCGGAGGCGCTGAAGTCGAAGCCGATCCGGTCGCCCTCGATGGTGACGGTGGTGCGGATGGCGACCGGCTCGCCGCCGGCCATGCCCTCGCTGTGCATGATCCGCTGCCCGGTCCAGGTGCCGTCGGGCCACTTGGCGACAGAGGCCCTGACCTGGTGCTCGGTCAGTTCGAGCAGCCGCTCGGAGGCGGTGTGCACCGTGTCGGTGCCGTACTTGGCGCACAGAGCGCGCACCCGCTCGGCGGCCAGGTGGGTGGCCCCGACCTGGCCGCGCAGGTCGCCCAGGACCAGCTGGGGAGTGCGGCTGTTGGCCCGCAGCAGGGTCTCGACCTCGGGGGAGGGCGTGAAGTCCCGGTAGAAGCGCACCGGGGGCACCATGAGGCCCTCGTGGTAGATCTCCCTGGCCTGGCTGGAGTTGGTGCCCGGCACCAGGCCGCCGATGTCCGACTTGTGGGCGATGCTGCCGCTGAAGCCGAACACCTTGCCGTCCACCACGATCGGCGCGACCACCGCCATGTCGGTGGCGTGCGGACTGCCGCCGTAGTAGGGGTGGTTGACCAGGAAGGCGTCCCCGTCCCGCATCTCCTCGACCGGGTAGGCCTTCAGGATGTTCTCGATGGTCTGTGGGAAGGCGCCCAGGTGCAGCGGCAGCACCGTGTACTGGGCGACGACCCGGCCGTCCAGGTCGGCGATGGCGCAGCTGGCGTCCTTCGACTCGCGGATGATGGTCGAGTAGCCGGTGCAGAACAGCGAGTTCTGCATCTCCTGGACCACGCCGACGAGGCTCTGCCGGATCACCTCCACAGTGATGGCGTCCACGCCGTCGGATGCCCCGGGGCGGGGCGCGTTGGCGTCGCTCATGAAGTCGGCCTCTCTTCCGCCGCACGGGCACGGGTGATCAGGAGGTTGCCGTAGTGGTCGACCTCGGCCTGCTGCTCGGGGAAGACGACGGTCGTGGAGTCGTACTGCTCGATGACCGCGGGACCCTGGATGCGGTGCCCGGCGCCGAGCTTCGCCCGGGCGTACACCGGGGTGTCGGCGACGGTGCTGGTGGCGCCGCCCGCGCCGGGGAAGTGGGCGGGGCGGGTGCCGGTGAGCGCGTCGCTGACCGGGCCCTCGGCGTCCGGCACGGTCGGCAGGGACACCGGCGGCACCAGGCCGATGGCCTGGACCCGGTAGTTGACGACCTCGACGGACTGGTCGGGGGCCGCGTGCCCGTGGCACTGCTCGTGGATGGCGTCGAAGTCCCTGCGGTAGCGGGCGATGTCCTCGGCCGTCAGCGGCAGCGAGTCGACCGGGACCGGGTTCTCGTAGCCCTGGCCGCTGTAGCGCATGTCGAGGAAGTAGCGGAAGGCCATGCTGTCCTCGGCGAAGCCCTCCTGGGCGAGCTGCTTGCGCGCCGAGCCCACCATCTGGTCGAAGAGCCCGTTGGTGGTGACCAGGTCCAGCTCGTCGATATCGCACAGCCGGCTCTGGACCAGGTCGTGCTTGACGTCCGACATCAGCAGGCCCAGCGCCGAGGTCGCGCCCGGCGCCGGCGGCACCAGCACCCGGGGGATGCCCAGGTCCAGGGCGATCTGGCTGGCGTGCAGGGGGCCTGCGCCGCCGAACGCCACCAGGGTGAAGTCGCGCAGGTCGAAGCCGCGCTCGGTGGAGATGGAGCGGATCGCCTGCCCCATCTTGACGTTGACGATCCGTACGATGCCGTCGGCCGCCCGCACGGTGGGCACGCCCAGCCCCTCGGCGACCTCGCCGACGACGCGCTCGGCGGCGGCCGCGTCCACCGCGAGGGCGCCGTCCAGGAGGGACACCGGGTTGAGGTAGCCGAGGACGACGTTGGCGTCGGTGACGGTGGCGACTTCGCCGCCCTTGCCGTACGCGGCGGGCCCGGGCACGGCGCCGGCACTGCGCGGGCCCACGTGCAGGGCGCCGTGCTCGTCGACCACGGCGACGGTGCCGCCGCCGGCGCTGACGGTGTTGATGTCCAGCATGGGCACCGCGATGTGCCGGCCCTCGACCGCGTTCTGGTCGGAGACCGTCGGCTCGCCGCCCTGGATCAGGGAGACATCGCAGCTGGTGCCGCCCATGTCGAAGGTGATCAGGTCCTCGGCCCCGATGGCCCGGCCGATCGCCACCGAGGCGGTGACCCCGCCGGCCGGCCCCGACAGGATGGTCGCCACCCCGCGGTCGGCCGTGCGGTCGAAGGGCACCGAGCCGCCGTTGCTCTGCATGGTGAACCGGCGGCCCGGGGCGACACCCTGCCGCGCGAGCTCGGCGGACAGGCGCCCCACGTAGCGGCCGACCACCGGCGACACGTACGCGTTGATCACTGTGGTGCTGAGCCGGAAGTACTCCCGCATCTGCGGTAGCAGTTCGCTGGAGGTGGTCACCCACAGGCCGGGGGCAGCCTCGCGCAGGGCGTTGGCCAGCCGCCGCTCGTGCTCGTCGTTCATGTAGGAGAACAGCAGGCACACGGCGACCGAGTCGGCGCCGCTGTCGGTGAGGAAGCGCACGGCCTCGGCCACCGAGGCCTCCGACAGCGGGTCCTCGACCTCGCCGGCGGCGGTGATGCGCTCGGCCAGCTCCACGGTGCGGCTCTCCGCTGCCAGCAGCGCGGGCTTGGTGTAACCGAGGTCGAAGACGGAGGGGCCGAAGGGGCGGCTCTGTTCCATGGCCTCGTACACGCCGCGGAAGCCGCGGGTGACCACCAGGCCGACCTGGGAGCCCCGCTCCTCGAGCAGGGCGTTGGTGCCCACGGTCGTGCCGTGGGTGAACACGGTGATCCCTTCCGGTGGCACGCCCTGGCCGGACAGCGTCGAGAGGCCGTCGAGCAGGGCCTGCTCGGGGTTGGCGGGGCTGGAGGGGACCTTCATGATCCGGTAGGTGCGGGCGGCCTCGTCGAAGACGACGAAGTCGGTGAAGGTGCCGCCGGTGTCGGTGGCGACACGGTAGGAGGGAGGACGTTCGGGCATGGCGCGCAGACCTGCTTTCTGGGGAAGCGGACACACCTTCCGTGCCGGGCGGGCAGCGGGGCCGGCTCAGTCGCCGCTGGTGATCAGGGCGCCGCCGTCGACCAGCAGGTCCGTACCGGTGATGAAGCCCGCGTCCGCTCCGGCCATGAAGGCGACGGCCCCGGCGATGTCCTCGGGGGTGCAGGCGCGGCCCACCAGGTTGCGGCGGGCCCGGTCGGCGGGCTCGACCGCGCTGCCCACAGGGGAACCGACCTTGTTGGGGCTGACGGTGTTGACGCGGATGCCGTGCTCGCCGAGCTGGACGGCCAGCGACCGTACGAGGGCGTACAGCGCGGCCTTGGCCGCCGGGTAGGCCACCGCGTTCTTGCGGGCGAACATGCCCGAGGTGGAGCCGATGTGCAGGACGACCCCGCCGCTCTCCTCGACGACCATCCGCCGGGCCAGGTACTTCGTGGTGAGGAAGGCCGAGGTGAGCGAGACGTCCAGCACCTTGCTCCACAGCTCGTCCGGCAGGTCGAGCACGGTGTGCGGCCGGTCGGTGATGGCGACGCAGTTGACCAGGGTGTCGACGGCGCCGAGCTGCTCCCAGGCCTCGTCGACGAGGCGCTGCACCTCCTGCGGGGAGGAGACGTCGGCGGTGACGGGCACCGCGCTGTCGGGGTACTGGTCGTTGAGTTCCTTGGCGATCCGCGCGGCGGCCGACGGGTCGATGTCGACGACGGCCACCCGTGCACCCTCGCGGACGAAGCGCTCGGCGATGGCGGCGCCGACATTGCGGCCGGCCCCGGTGATCACCGCGCGCCTGCCCTGCAGTCCGGACGACATGTCAGTTTCCCTCCGAATTCCCGGTTCTTGCTGTGCGGCCCGCGCCGGCCGGGGCGGGCAGGGGGCCGGTCATATGCCGTACCGGTCCAGGTCGTAGCGGCGGGGCTTGAGGACCCGGCAGATCTCGCGGTTGACCGCGGCCTGCGGGAGGCTGATCCCGGTGTTGACGGCCATCTCCTGGACGATCTTCATGTCGTCCTCGGCCCAGGCCATGGTCTGCTTGTTCCAGTTGCCCAGGGCGTGGTTGTCGGCGCTGGACATCTTCAGGGCCTCGCGCATCACGTCGATGTCGACGCCGTACCGCTTGGCCAGGGCCAGACCCTCGTGGTTGGCGACCAGGCAGGCCCACAGGATGAGGTTGTTGATGGCCTTGCCGACCTGGCCGGAGCCGATGTCGCCGAGGCGGACGATGTCGGCGGAGTAGGCACGTGCGACCTCGGTGAAGCGCTCGGTCGCCTCCTCGGTGCCGCCCAGCAGGGACAGCAGCTCACCCCGGTCGGCCGCCCACGAGCCGCGGCACACCGGCGCGTCCACGACGTGCAGCCCGTGCTTGGCGCCCTCCTCGGACAGCTCCTGCATGGCCTCGGGGGAGACCGTGCTGAGCACGGCGATGACCGCACCCTCGTTGAGCGAGCCGAGCATGCCCTCGCTGCCGTGCATCATCGCGTGGAGCTGCTCCTCGTAGCCGACGCAGACCATCACGGTGTCGCAGCCTGCGGCGATCTCTGCGGCGGTGGACACGAAGCGCGCCCCCTGCTCGGCCACCGCGGCCTCCTTGCCGGCGTCCACGTCGTACACCAGCACCTCGAAGCCGCTGTGGATGAGGTGGCCGATGATGGGCATCCCCATCCGGCCGGCGCCCAGTACGCCCACCACAGTCGTCTTCTGTGCAGCCATGTCTGTTTCCTTGTCTCTCGAGAACCGATCCGTACGGGCAGGTGGCCGCGTACGGGCTAGTCGCGCTGCCAGCGCAGGACCCGCCGCTCCAGCCGGCCGACCAGCAGCAGGCCGATGGCGATCATGAGCATCAGGACCGTGATGCCGGCGAAGACCTTGGCGGAGTCGAAGTTCTGGGTAGCGGTGTTGATGAGGTAGCCGATGCCGTGCTGGGAGGCGATGAACTCCCCGACGATCACACCGATCATGGCGAAGGAGACCGAGGACTTCATGCCGGCCAGGACGGGCACGCTGATCTGCGGCAGCGTCACCCGGCGGATGATGGTGGCCCGGTTCGCGCCCATCACGCGCAGCACGTTGACCAGGTTGTCGGGCATGGTCCGCACGCCCATGTAGGTGTTGTAGAACATCACGAAGAAGACGGTCATCGCCGCGATGGCGATCTTCGACTCGACCCCGATGCCGAACCAGATGAGGAACAGCGGGGCCAGGGCGATCTTCGGGATGCCGTTCACTGCGGCGATCAGCGGGCTGAAGACGGCGGCGCCGGTGCGCCAGTAGCCCAGCAGCAGGCCGACTGCCACGCCGCCGAACACGCCCAGGGCGTAGCCCAGCAGGAGCTCGTCGGCGGTCACCTGGATGTCCAGCCAGATGCCCGGTTCCTCACCGGTGAGGTACCGCCACAGGGTCTGCCCGACCTTGACCGGGCTGGAGATCAGGTAGTCGGGCAGCAGACGGCCGTTGGCCAGCTGCCACAGCCCCAGGACGGTGGCGAACACGGCGATCCGCAGGCCTTGGGTGCCCCAGTCGAACCTGCGCTTCGGCGGCTCCGGGGTCTCCCCGGAGGGGGGTCCGGGGGCGGCGGCCGGCGCTGTGGTGTCCTCGACCGGGGCCGGACTCGGCTGTGCGCTCACTTCGAGAGCCCTCCCATCGAGATCTCCTCGGCGAACATGTCCCACAGGACGCGGTGCTGCTCGGCGAACTCGCGCAGCTCGGAGACGTGGAAGACGTCACGGGGCCGCGGGATGTCCACCGCGGAGGCGGCCTTGACCCGCCCCGGCCTGCGGCTCATCACGATCACCCGGTCCGACAGGGCGAGCGCCTCGGACAGGTCGTGCGTCACGAACAGCACGGTCTTCTTCTGGTCGTCCCACAGCTGCAGCAGCGTGTCCTGCATGACCGCCTTGGTCATGGCGTCCAGTGCCCCGAAGGGCTCGTCCATCAGCAGGATCGGCGGGTCGTACACCAGAGTGCGGGCGATCGCGCAGCGCTTCTGCATGCCCCCGGAGAGCTGGTGGGGGTAGCTGTCGCGGAAGCCCTCCAGGCCGACCATGCCGATCCACTGGTCGACCAGCCGGTCCTGCTCCTCGGTGGGCAGCTTGCGGATCTGCAGGGGCAGCCGGATGTTCTGGTCCACCGTCAGCCAGGGCAGCAGGTTGGAGTCCTGGGTGACGTAGCCGATGTCGCGGACCAGGCCGGTGACGTGCTCCTCGTTGACGTACACCCGGCCCGAGGTGGGCGGGGTGAGGCCGGACACCAGGTTCAGCAGGGTGCTCTTGCCGCAGCCGCTGGGGCCGACGATGGCGCAGAACTCCTGGTGGGCGACCTCGAAGGACACGTCCTGCAGCGCGGTCACCGGCTCGGCGCTGCGGCTGCTGTGGAAGACCAGGTCGACATTCTCGATACGGACGGCGTGACGCGTGTCGGCCGGCGCCGGTGGTGGTGCGGCTTGCGCCTGTGAGCGGGGTGCGGAGGTCTCCCTCTGCATACGGCATCACCTGTTCGGGGTTGTGGCACCTGGATAAGGGAGGCGAAGCCGTGCGCACCCGCGCACGGCCCGGGGACGTCACTCGAGGTAGCGGTTGGTCCAAGTGCCCTTGTCGGGCTCCAGGTCGACGTCGGCGGCGCCGGGCACGTCGCTGAGCCTGGCCAGGTCGCGGACCTTCTCCCAGCGTTCCTGGGTCATCTTCCCGTCGGGCGGGAAGTTGACGTACTTCAGGCTGTCGAGCAGGACCTCGTCGCTCATCTCCGGGTAGTGCTCGCGCTCGATGGCCAGCACGGCCTCCGGATCGCTGCCCATGATCTTGTCGGACTGCGCCATGGCGCGGGCGACCGACTTGACCACGTCCGGGTGGGACTCGGCGTACGAGGTGGAGGTGACCAGGATGTCGTAGGTCATGTCCCGCAGGTCCGGCACATCGTGCAGCTTGGCGATGATCTTCGCCTTGCCCTGCGACTCGGCGAAGTACGTGCTGGGCGGGGACAGCAGGAAGGCGTCGATCTGGCTGTGGTCCAGCGCGGCGACGCCCGCGGCGTGGGACTTGACCGTGATGATCTTGTACTTGTCGGGGCCCACCCCGGCGCGGTCCATCAGGTAGCGGTAGTACGTCACGTCGGTCGTGGACACGACCCCGAGCGTGCCGCCCTCCAGCTGCTTCATCGTCGTCTCCACCGACTGGTCGGGGGAGGGCTTGTGCTCCTTGACGAACTTGTTGGAGCCGAGCATCTGCAGGGAGGTGCCGTAGTCCAGGGAGGCCACGGCCTGCAGGGGGACGTCCTTGACTCTGGCGTTGAGCAGGGCGGTGGAGGAGGCCGTGACGAACTGGACCTCACCGCTCTGCAGGGCGGCGAACGCGGTGCTGGAGCCGCCGAGCAGCTCCTGCTGGACGGCGACGCCTTCCTTCTTGAAGTAGCCCTTCTCCTGGGCGACTTCGACGGTGGTGAAGCCGATGCTGTCGACGGCCTTGCCGATGATGACCTGCGGCATGCCGCCCTCGGCCTCGCTCTCGGCCTCCTCGGGATTGAGGCCGGCGCAGGCGGTGGACAGGGCGCCGATGAGCAGGGGTACCACGAGGTTGCGTAGTCTCCGGCGGGTTCCGGGGCGGAGGAGTGATCGATGCCGGCGGGATGCGGGTCCGGTCACGGAAGTGGTTTCGCGCATGTATGGTCCCGTTTCTCGATCTGCTTACGTGTACGAGAGCCGCAGTTGCACGGGATCTGCCGGGCGGTGCGGCGGCTCTGCTGACGTGCTTCGAACTCGAACGGGTGCGATGGTCTTACCATCTGACCTTGCAGGGATTTGACCATCGGATGTCGGGCGCGTCAAGGGCGCGGACAACACAGCATGCGGACTGTGCGGCGAAGCGTCATTGCCGCAGGTGGGAGCAGTGGGGTGGGCCGCGAGTGGAGTCCGGGGAGCGGGCGGCGCACGAGGTCCGGGACCCCTTCTCACCTGCGCCTCGGCCGCCGCACGGTGCGCTCGCGGCGACTGCACCATCCAGACGCCCGGGCCGCAGGAGGGGCCGCACCGGGACACCGCCCACGACCGCGTGGTCATCCTCGACGTGGGCGGCAGCACCGCACAGGCACGACCCTACGCGGCCCAGGACAACGGCACGACCAGGGCGTTCGAGGGTGCGTACCACGTGAGCGGCGGCGTGATCCGCGAGGCCTCGATGGAGCGCATCGGCTGAGGCAAACTGCCGCGCGGCTCGCCACGACTGCCACCCTCCCGGGACCGCACTCCCCGGGCACGGGTGTCCGTGCACGGACACCCCCGCTCGCCCTCATCGTTGGTATAATGGTATGACATTAGCAGGTTGCCGGGATGGGAGAGGTCGCACCATGGGGAGCGGGACAGTCGTCGTCGGAGCCGGCCAGGCCGGGCTGCAGCTGGCCGTGTCGCTCCGCCAGGCGGGCGATGAGGAGCCGATCGTCCTCGTGGGCGAGGAACCCCACGCCCCCTACCAACGCCCCCCGCTCTCCAAGGACTTCCTCGCGGGCAAGACCGACCAGGCCTCGCTGGCCTTCCGCGAGCCCGCCTACTACGAGCAGGTCGGCATCCGCCTGCTCACCGGCGAGCGCATCACCAAGGCCGAGCCCGGCCTGCTGCACACCGCCTCCGGCTGCGCACTGCCCTACGAGCGCCTCGCCCTGACCCTCGGCGCAGAGCCCGTACGGCTGCCCGTCGAAGGCGCCGGCCTCGAGGGGATCTGCACCCTGCGCAACCTCGAGGACGCACTCGCCCTACGGGAGCACCTGGCCCGCGCCGAGCGGGTCGTCGTGGTCGGCGGCGG
This sequence comes from Streptomyces sp. NPDC059909, assembly GCF_042730885.1. Taxonomy (NCBI): domain Bacteria; kingdom Bacillati; phylum Actinomycetota; class Actinomycetes; order Kitasatosporales; family Streptomycetaceae; genus Streptomyces; species Streptomyces sp. NPDC059909. The sequence goes on along the minus strand of NZ_JBHWKX010000029.1, from coordinate 16,694 downwards.
CTTCATCGGACTGGAGGCGGCCGCCGTGGCCCGCTCCATGGACGCGTACGTCACCGTCGTGGAGGCCACGGACCGGCTGATGGCCCGCGCCGTGGCGCCCGTGGTCTCCGAGTTCTACCGGCAGGCCCACACCCGGCGCGGCACCCAGGTGCTGCTGTCCTCCGCCGTCGCCGGCTTCGAGGGCGCCGCCGGGCAGGTGCGCGCCGTGGTGCTCGCCGACGGCACCCGGCTGCCCGCCGACCTGGTGCTGCTCGGCGTGGGCGTACGGCCGCGCACCGGGCCGGCCCGCGAGCTCGGCGTCGAGGTGGACGGCGGCATCGTGGTGGACGCCTGCTCGCGCACCAGCGTGCCCGGCGTAGTGGCAGCCGGGGACTGCACGGTGCGGCCCCACCCGCTCACCGGCGAAGGCCGGCTGCGCCTGGAGTCGGTGCCCAGCGCGGTCGCCCAGGCCCAGGCCGCTGCCGCGAGCCTGCTGGGCCGCAGCGAACCGGACACCTCCGTCCCCTGGTTCTGGTCGAACCAGGGCGAGCTGCGCCTGCAGATCGCCGGCCTGTCCGCGGGCTACGACGCCACCGTCGTGCGCGGCGACCCGGCGAGCGAGCAGTTCTCCGTCCTGTACTACCGCCAGGGCGCCCTGCTGGCCGTCGACGCCGTCAACCAGCCCGCCGACTACATGGCCGTACGCCGCGCCCTGACCCGGGGCGAGCACCTCCCCGCGGACCGGGCCGGCGACACCGGCGTGCCGCTCAAGCGCCTGCTGACCGAGGGCACGGCAGACGTGCGCTGAGCTGGGCACGAAGGGTCCGGACCGGGCGGGACGCTGTTGGTTAATTCGGTCCCTGCTTTGCCCCGCCGAGCGTCAGCTCGGCGGGGCAAAGTGCTGCGAAGTGGCTGGTGCGGGTGCGGGCTTGTGGTGTGCCGGTGGGTGCGAGGAGTCCGTGCGAGCCCGGCCCGCGCTCGGCACCCCCCAGCTCGTCCCTGACCCGGATCGCCAGGCTTCCCTTCGGGAACGCGGCCCGGGCCACCCGCACCGTCTCCGCCGGAATCTCCCCCGGCCCCTTCGGCTGCATCGACACCCACCCCATGCAACAACGTCGGTCTCCACGACCACAACCAGGTCGTGGAGACCGACATCACGCCAGGAGCCGAATTAACCAACACCGTACGGACCCCTGCGGTGGCCGGATGCGGCTTCGGGGGTCGCCCCCGTCAGGTCACGCGCCGTAGGCCTTCTCCAGGAGGTCGACGTAGTCCTGCGGCGAGTTCATCAGCTCCTCGACGTTCTCCGCCACGTCCTCGCCCGAGGCGAAGGAGATGGGGCGGCGTGCCTCCTCGGCGGCGGCCACGTACCCCGGGTCGGTGACCACCTTCTCGAAGGCCTTGCGGATCAGTTCGAGCTGCTCCGGCTTCATGCCGGGCGGACCGGCGATGGCACGGCCGCTCTCGACCAGTTCGGTGTGCGCGCGGGCCAGCGCCTCCTTCTGCGGCGGCACGACGTCGGCCAGCACCGGAGCGTCGGCCAGCAGGTCCAGGCCCTTGTTGCTGCCGATGGTCAGCAGTGGTACGGCGTCTCCGGACTTGAGAGCCGACTCCTGGCTGCCGTACGACCGGGAGTGCAGGTCGACGACGCCGGACATGACGCCGAGATAGGCCTCGTTGCTGGTGGAGTACCCGGTGATCACCTTGCTCTTCAGGCCGAGCAGGCTGTGCAGGACCACGCCGTCCATGTACTCGTTGGAGCCCGGTCCGGTGGCCGCGAAGCGCGTCGGCTCCGGCCCCTTCTCCTGCATCACGTCCTTCCAGGTGTCGTACTTGCCCTTCTTGGACGTCAGGACGACATCGGGCTCGGAGCTGAGCCGGCCGATGTACGAGAAGGAGTTGACGTCGTACTGCACACCGGGCGCTCCGGCGAGGGCGCTGCCGATGTGGCCCGGCATGTTGAACAGGGCGAGCGTGGTGCCGTCCGGCTCGGCCTTCGACAGTTCATTGGTGGCCAGCACACCGCCCGCGCCGGGCTTGTTCACCACGATGACCGTGGCGTGCAGCTCCTTGGCCAGCTCCGGTGCCAGCATGCGCGCGTACGAGTCGTACCCGCCGCCGGGGGCGAAGGGGACGATCAGTTCGATGGTCTCCCCCGCCAGGCCGACCTTGTGGTCGTCCGCGGCCGAGGTACCGGTGCAGCCGGTCAGGACGAGCATCGCCGCGGCCCCCGCGGCCAGGGTGGAAAGCAGGCGCATGGGCGTTCCTCGTCTCCTGGTCTCCTGCAACTTGTCATCCGTGTGCTTCATGATCGGGTTCCCGCTCCTCAAGGCCTGAACGTCAGGCCGAGCAGGCCCTCGGGGAGGGGCAGCTTCAGGACGAGTCCGAACAGGCCGTAGACGGCCGCGACCAGGACGGCCGCGTACACCCCGGAGAACAGCCAAGAGGACTTGGCCTGGAACCGCAGGTAGAGGACGGTGAAAACCGCCGCGGCCACATACAGGCCGCACACGTACAGGCCCACGAAGAAGGCTGCGAGGTAACCGAGGGACACCGCCCAGTCCTCGCGGTTCAGCGAGGCGAAGAACATGTGGTCGGCCTCGGACTGGTCGGCCGTGGTGTCGTCGGCGTCCTCGGAATCGTCCGCATCTCCGGTGGCCTCGGTGGCCTGGCGGGGGCCCGGAGCCGGCTCCGGTTCCGCCCGCCGTTCACGTCCCCGGCGCACCAGGGTGCTCACCGAGAAGGCTGCGCTGAGGGCGACCCCCACTCCCGTGGCGATCAGGGGGAACAGGCCGGCGACGGCCTGCCACTGCAGCGCCGTGACGAACGCGGCGGCGAACACCACGAACAGGGCGAGGGCGATGATGACGTCGGCCGAGCTGCCGTCGCTGCGCCGGGCCGGCGTAGCGGCCGCGGGTGCGGCGGCGCTCTCGGTACCGGTGCCCGTGGCGGTCGCGCCCGGGCTCACAGGGTTCGTCATGCCGCAGCACCTTCCTTCGTCCTGAGGGTGTCAACTGCTGGCCTGCGGTTGCGGAGCGCGCGCAGGATCTGCGAGGCGACCAGGACCACGGCGACCGCGATAATGGCGATGACCGAGGGGCGGCCGAGCCACTCCCAGTCGTAGAGCGAGTGGGACAGGATGAAGTACCGCTCGAGGATTCCCCCGAGCACCAGTCCGAGCAGCAGCGGCACGGCCGGCCACTTCCAGCGCACGGCAAGGACTCCGACGGCGAGGAACACGAGCATCACCAGCACATCGGCGAAGCTGTTGGACTCGGAGTAGGCGCCCAGGGTCAGGAGCAGGATGAGGCCCGGGACCAGGACGCGGCCCTTGACCCGGGTCAGGTGGGTCAGCGGACGCAGTAGCACGTAGCCCAGTGCGGCCGCGGCGAAGGTCGCCAGGACGACGATCCAGACCATGGACAGGGTGACGTCCAGGTCCGAAGTGAGCATCGCCGGACCCGGGTCGAGGCCCAGGATCACGAAGGCGCCCAGCATCACCGCCATCGACACCGAGCCGGGTACGCCGAAGGCGATGGTCGGGACCAGCGCGCCGCCGTCCTTGGCCGTGCTGGTCGCGCCTGCGGCGATGACGCCCTCGATCGCGCCCTTGCCGAAGTGCTCGGGATTCTTCGAGGTCTGCTTCGCGTGCCCGTACGCGATGAACTGCGCCATTGAGCCTCCCAGGCCGGGCACGGTGCCGACGGCGACCCCGATCGCGCTGGCCCGCAGCACCAGGAACCAGTGCCGCGCCGTCTCGAACAGGCCCGTCCTGATGCCGCCGACCTCCGGCCGGCCCAGGTGACGGGTCCGGTTGTCCTTGTCCAGCATGATCTGGAGCAGTTCGGCGCCGCCGAGGAGGCCGACGACCACCGGGACGATGCCAATGCCCTCCCACAGCTCCAGCGAGCCGAAGGTGTAGCGGGGCATTCCGGTGTTGGGGTCGAGGCCCACGAGGGACAGCACGACGCCGAGGGCGGCCATGATCGAGCCCTTGAACATGTTCTTGCCGGACAGCGAGGCCACGAAGGCGAGGCCCAGCAGGCCGATCGCGAACAGCTCGGGCGGGCCGATCGACAGCACCAGCGGGCTGATGACGGGGATCAGCGCGGTCAGTACGGCGACGCCGAAGACCGCGCCGATGACCGAGCTCGCCAGGGCCGCGCCCAGGGCCCGGCCGGCCTGTCCCTTCTTATTGAGCGGGAATCCGTCCAGCACCATGGCAGCGGCACTGGCCTCTCCCGGTATGCCGAACAGGACTGATGTGAAGTCACCTGCGATGGCGCAGACCACGTACATGCCCAGCAGCAGGGAGAATGCCGGGACCGGGTCCATGCCGAAGGTGATGGGGATGAGCAGGGCAAGCGTGACGGCCCCGCCGAGGCCGGGCAGGATGCCGACGACAAAACCGATGGCGACGCCCAACAGCAGCATCACCAGCGATTCGGGCGCGACCACTTGCTGCAGTGCGCTCCCGAGTTGATCCAACAAGGCCCGACTCCAATCTCGTCGACGATCGCCGGAGTGCTTCGACGTACGGCCGGGACCGGCGCCGGACGTCGGTGACCGGCTGGTGACGGTGTGGTGCTGGCTCGCCCTGCAGAGAAGTTTTCTGCATCAGGCGGACGGGACTGTATCCCCCGTCACATAGGCTGTCAACGGATTCCGCAGCGCCCCCTGAAGTGGATTCACACTGGAGAAATGCGGTGAATACACACAAGAATCCCGACACTCACACGCCGCGGCAGAACGGGTGTCAGCCCCGCACCGGGACCGCTGGGTTGGGGATCCACCCGTGGCACTGGATCAACTTTTTTCTGCTATACAAAAGCTCCTTTCTTCAGACGGTGTGCGAGAGGCTGACTCTTGACGAAACGACAGGTGGGCGTGATCGGCCTCGGACCGATGGGCCTCGCCCTCGCCGAGGCCCTCGGCTCCGCGGGGTACGGGGTCCTGGGGTGGGACCGGGACCCGGACCGGTGCGCCGCCGCCGCGGCGGCCGGCGTGGCGGAGGCCGGCAGTGCGCGGGAGGCGGCGGCCAGCAGCGAGGTCGTCTTCACCGTGCTGCCGCACGCGGAGGCCGTCCTGCAGGTCGCGCTCGACCCGGAGCACGGGATCCTGGCCGGACTGCCCGAGGGTGCGGTGCTGATGGACATGACGACCGCGGGCCCGCCGCTGGCGCACCGGCTCGATGCGGAGTTCAGCACCGCGGGCCGGCGCTTCGTCGACGCACCCGTGTCGGGCAAGGCGCCGAAGATGGCGGTGCTCCTCGGGGCGGAGGAGGGCGAGCTCGGCGCGGCAGAGCAGGTGCTCCGCGACGTCTCCTCCTCGGTCGTCCACTGCGGGCGGCGCGGCGCCGGATACGCCGTCAAGCTGGTCAACCAGCACATCAAGTACGCGTGGTACCTGGCCTCTTCCGAAGCCCTGCTCATCGCGAGGGAGTGGGGGCTGGACGTGCGGACCGTGGTCGCAGGAGTGGAGCAGTCCAGCGGGGGCAGCCGCGGATTCACCGATGCCGCGGCCTACTTCCTCGGGGACACCGCCCAGGTCGACGCCCGCGGGCCGGCCCGCACCATCGCCAAGGACATGGTGCTGGCCGGCGAACTCGCCGAGGCCGCCGGGGTGCAGAGCCCGACCCTCTCCGTGACCACCGACTTCTTCAGCCGCCTCAACGCGAGCGAGTACGCCGACAAGCCCTTCCCCGTCGGCAACGCCCTGCTCGAGACCCTGCGGACCGCCGAGCACCACGACGACATCGACATCAAGGGGGACCAGCGTTGAACACCATCGGCACAGAGACCCACAGCCTCCGCCCGGCCGGCCCTGCCGCACCGCGCACGGAAGCGGACGGGCCTGCGGGCGAGCTGAAGCTGGTACTGGCCGAGGCCTGCCGCATCCTCGCCCGGGCCGGCCTCGCCGAGGACATCCTCGGGCATGTGAGCGCCCGCGCCCCGGAGGGCGAAACCCTGCTGGTGCGGTCGCGCAGCCCGCAGGAGTGCGGCCTGCTGTTCACCACCCCGGAAGACATCCACGAGGTGGCGAGCAAGGAGGATGCACTGCCGCTGGGCTACCGGCCGCCCAACGAATTCCCCATCCACAGCCAGGTCATGAAGGCCCGTCCGGACGCCGCTGCCGTGGTGCACGCGCATCCCCCCGCCATCGTGGCCTGCGAACTGGCCGGGCTCGAACTGCGGTCGATCGTCGGGGCGTACAACATCCCTGCGATGCGGATGGCGGCCGAGGGACTTCCGGTCTATCCCCGCAGCCTGCTCATCAACAACGACGAGCTCGGCGCCTCCGTGGCCGACACGCTCGGCGACCGCCCGGCGTGCATCCTGCGCGGGCACGGCATCGTCACCGTCGGCGCGACCGTGGAGCAGGCCGTGGTCCGCGCCCTGAACCTGGAGGCCCTGGCCCGGATGACGCTCGCCGCCGACCGTCCCGGCACGGTGCCGCCCGTGGTCCCCGCGGAGGACATGCAAGCCATGCCCGACCTGGGTTCGGCCTTCAACGACGGCTATGTCTGGCAGTACCAGCGGGCCCAGCTGGAGCTGGCCGGCCTCGGGCTGCGGAAGTAGGCGGCGTGCCGGACACGGACACGGCACCGGGGGAGGACACCGCGCCGGAGGAGGACACCGCGGCACTGCGTACCGACCGCGGGCTCAGCCTCGTCACAACCTCCCTGTTCTCGGTCTCCCTGGGCATGGTGAGCGTCGCGGCGCCGATGATCGCGGTGCAGGCCGGGATCTCGGCCGCGGCCATCGGCGCGCTCGTCGCGCTCTCGGGGGTCTCGCAGATCACGACCCGCCTGTGCATGGGGCCGCTGCTGCGGCGCTTCCCTGACAAGGTGTTCGTCACGCTGGCGTCCTTCGCCCTCGCGGTGTCCTGCGCGGTCCTCGTACACAGCGAGGCGATGTGGGTGTTCGGGGTGTCCCAGTTCCTGCAGGGCCTGGCCCGCGCCCTGTTCTGGACCGGCAGCCAGACGCACGCGATCCGAGCCTGGCCCACCTCGGTGGGCGGCCTCGCCGCCGTCAACGTCGCCAACGGCGCGGGTGCCCTGGTGGGCCCCGCCTTGGCCGGCGCCCTGGCCGCACGATCGCTGGACCTGTCCCTGGTCGTGGCCGGCGTGACGGGGCTGCTCGGCAGCGTCTCCGCCGTCTTCCTCAAGCGGTTCCGGCCGTTCCGGAAGGACCCGGAGGAGAAGGGCAGCGGGCGGCGCCGCCTGTGGCTGCGGCCCGGTGTCGGCGCGGCCTGTGCGATGACCGCGGGCGGCGGGGCGTGGAAGGGGCTGATGAACTCCTACGTACCGGTGGTGCTGTCGCACGCCGGGCACGCCGCCCCGGTCATCGGCGCGCTGGTCACCGCTGCCAACCTGGCGGTGCTGGTGGGCACCGCGGCCTCCCGGCGCGTACAGACGCTGGGGCTGCGCGGGTCGACGGTGCTGGGACTGGTGCCTGCCGGGGCGGGCCTCGCCCTGACCGGGCTCTTCCCGGGGAGCGCCGTGGTCTCCGCGGTCATGCTGTTCGTGGCGGGGCTGGGCGCCGGCGTGCTGCAGACCGTGGGCCCTGCGCTGGCGGCGGACGCCGTCGGCCCCGAGGAGCGCGGGGACGCCATCGCCTCCATCGGCACCGCCCGGGCCGCCACGCTCCTGGTGTCACCGCTCGGCGTGGGGGCGCTCGTGCTCGTGCTCTCCTCCGGCACCGCCCTCGCGGTGGCGGGGGCACTGATCTCCCTGCCCGCGGTCGCCGTGGCGCTGCGGCGCAGCGTTCACGAGCACGCCACCGACACCGGCACGTCTCGTCTATCGTAACCGTGCCTCCGGCACAGCGGATCTCCCGGACGGACGCCGGGAAGCGCCGACCCTCGCTGTGACGGGGCGTCAAGCACGCAAGGTCCGCCCACCGGGGAAACCTGAAAGTGAGCAGCATTGAGTCCCAGTGAGAAGAGCCCGCCGGCGTATCCGATCACCTCGGTCGACAACGCCCTGCGCCTGATGCTCATGTTCAAGGAACACCGCCGCGTCCGGCTGTCCGACGCGGCCGAGGAACTGGGCGTGGCGACGTCCACGGCCCATCGGCTGCTCGCCATGCTGCAGTACCACGGCTTCGTCCGGCAGGAAGAGAACGTGCGGACGTACGTACCGGGGCCCGCGTTCCTGGACATCGGTCTGGCCGCCGTGCGGAACATGGACATCCGCGAGCATGCCCGGCCCCTGCTCAGCGACCTGGCGATGCGGCTCGGGGAAACCGTCCACCTCGCCCAGCTGGAGGGCGCCAACGTGCGCTACCTCATCGGCGCCGAGGGCGGCGAGGCGCTGCGCGTGGTGGACCGGACCGGCCAGGTCGTGCCGGCGCACACCAGCGCCACCGGCCGCGTCCTGCTGGCGGACCTGCCCGACTCCCCGCTCAGTTCCCTGGTGGAGCGCCTGGTGCCCGAGGAGGCCGAGCGGGCCGGGCTGTACGAGGAGCTGGAGCAGATCCGCCAGCGCGGGTACGCGGTGAACTCCCGCCCCGACGACGTCATCTCCGTGGCGACGCCGGTGCGCAACGGAGACGACGTCACGGTGGCCGCGATCAACGCCGTGGGCCCCGCCTCCCGGATGTCCCCGCGCGACCAGCGCCGCGTCGTGCGCCAGCTCCACGCCGCCGCAGCCCAGTTGGAGGACATACTGCGCAGCGCGCCGCCCTGCTAGGAGCGGGCACTGCGCCGTAGCGGCGCCGGGGGCAGGGCGAGGCCCGGAGAGGCCCACGCCCCAGGTTCCCGGACAGACGGGTGGCCGGGATCAGTCCTCTGCCACCGCGTCGGCGGTGCGCCTCAGGTGCGCCGCCAGCACCCGGCGGGCCTCGGAGGCGTCCTTCCGCCCGATCGCGTCGATGAAGGCCCGGTGTTCCTCGACACCCTGCTTGCCCTCGTGGTGGGCGACCCGCATGGACATCAGCACAGCGTCCCGGATGGAACCCATGATCATGCCGAGGGCCGGGTTGTGGCTCGCCTGCACCGCCCGCAGGTGGAAGTCGTAGGACATGTCGACGGTGTAGCTGCCCTGCTCCCTGGCCTCCTCCGCCTGGTCGCACAGGGCGCGCAGGGCGCGCAGGTCGTCCTCGGTGGCCCGCTGGCAGATGTACTCGACCGCGCCCATTTCGAAGGCGATGCGGGCCTCGGTCACCTGCGAGGCACTCAGCCCTGAGGTGGACAGGAGGTCGGTGAGCCCCTGTCCGGCGGAGTCGGTGTCCGGGGTCGTGACGAAGGCTCCGCCGTGGGCGCCCGCGCGGATCTGGATCAGCCCGCTGACCTCCAGCGCCCGCAGCGCCTCGCGGAGCGTGAGCCGGCTGACGTTCATCCGCTCGCACAGGTCGCGTTCGGCCGGGAGGCGCGTGCCGATCGGCAGCTCTCCGGACCGGATGAGATCCCGGATCTGGCCGACGATCATCGCGGACGGCCGGCTGGTGGGCACCGGCCGGAAGATCGCGTCCGAAGCGCCGGTCGCCGGTGTCCTCGAGGCCACTGCCCCTCCCTCTCCCTTGCTGCCTGCCCAGGTTACGTCCATGGCGTGCCCGCCCAGATTAGTTCCATCGCTCCACCCCTTGACACCGGCGACGCCTCCTTCTTAACGTTTCGATAGGTTCAATTACTAAACCATTGAACGCTTCAGCGGGGAAGCCGCGGAGGGAGTCCCATGCACATCGGCCTGGACCTGGGCAAATGCCAGAGCTACGGAAACTGCGTGGCCGCAGACGAGGCGCACTTCGACCTCGACGACAGCGGGCTGGTCGTCCTGCTGGACAAGAACGTGACCGAGGCCGACCGGGAGCGGGTGGCAGCCGCGGTGCGCAGCTGCCCGGCCGACGCCCTGTGGCTGGCCGAGAATGACGGCTGAATCCCCGCGTCCGCCGCGCCGCATCCTGGTCGTCGGCTCCTCCGTGGCCGGAGTGCGCACCGCCCAGGGTCTGCGCGCGGAGGGCTACACGGGCGAACTGACGCTCGTGGGCGCCGAGCCGCACCTGCCGTACGACAAGCCGCCGCTGTCCAAGGAGTTCCTGGCCCAAACCCGCACCGCCGAGGACATCCTGCTGCTGCACGACGACGCGGCGGCGGACCCCGGCTTCACCCTGCAGCTCGGCCAGGCGGCCGTCGCCCTGGACCCGGCCCTGCGCCGGGTGCGGCTGGCAGACGGCTCCCTGCTCGACTACGACGCCCTGGTCCTCGCCACCGGCGTACGGCCCCGCACGCTCACCCCGCCGGTGGGAAAGCCGGAGGAGGCGCCCTGCTTCACCATCCGTCAGCTGTCCGAGAGCGCGGAGCTCGCGGAACGGCTCGCGAAGAAGGAGCCCGTGGTCGTCATCGGAGGCGGCTTCATCGGGGCCGAGGCCGCGGCCACCGCCGCGGGGCTCGGCTGCCCCACCACCTTGGTCGAATCCTCCCCCGCGCCCTTCTCCCGCAACCTGGGCCCCGAGGCGGGCGCCCTGCTGGCCGGCCTGCACGCCGAGCACGGCGTCCAGGTGCTGGCCGGCGCGCGGGTCACCCGGGTGGAGCGGCTCACGGACGGCTGGGCAATGGTGCGGCTCGATGACGGGCGCCGCCTGGAGGCCGCCACCGTGATCGTCGGCATCGGCTGCGTGCCCAACACCGAGTGGCTGGAGAGCTCGGGCCTCGCCCTCGACGACGGCGTGGTCACCGACGAGCACTGCGCCGTGCCGGGCGCCGAGGGCATCTGGGCGGTCGGCGATGTGGCCCGCTGGTACGACGCGGACTCCGGCAGGCACCGCCGCGTCGAGCACTGGACCAGCGCCACCGAGCAGGCCGCGCTCGTCGCCCGGGCCCTGGCCACCGGCGAGCGCCGCGCCTTCGCCCCCGTCCCGTACCTCTGGTCCGACCAGCACGGAGTGAAGCTCCAGATGGTCGGCCGCCGCTCCGCCGGCGACCGCGCGGAGGCGTTCACCGCCGCCACGCCCGCCGGTGACCGGCAGATCGTCCTGTTCAGCCGCGACAACCGCCTCACCGCCGCTGTCACCTTCGGCTGGCCGCGCGGCTGCATGACCGTACGGCAGGCCCTGGCCAAGGGTGACGGGTTCGCCGACATACGGGCCCGCCTCGCCGGCCTGGCCACCGCACTCACCCCTCTCGACCTGTCACCGTCGACCTACCCGGAAGGCAACCGCACATGAGCACAAGCACCCCTGAGCAGCAGGGGATCGGACCGGTCAGCGAGCTCGTCGACCTCGGCAGCGGCGAGATCAGCCGGGAGATCTTCGTCAACGAGGAGATCTTCAAGCGCGAGATGGAGCACCTCTTCCCCCGCACCTGGCTCTTCGTCGGCCACGCGAGCCAGGTCCCGCAGCCCGGCGACTACTTCTCCTCCCGGATGGGCTCCGACCCCGTGCTGCTCACCCGGGACGACAAGGGCGAGCTGCACGTCCTGCTCAACTCCTGCCGCCACCGCGGCATGCGGGTGTGCCGCTACGACGAGGGCAACACCATGCAGTTCACCTGCCCGTACCACGCCTGGTCGTACTCGATCGACGGCTCCCTGGTGGAAACCCCGGGCGACCTGCACGGCGTTCCGCAGATGAAGGCGGCGTACGACAACAAGCTCCGCAAGGAGCAGTGGGGGCTAGTGCACTGCCCCAACATCCACGTCTACAAGGGCCTGGTCTTCGCCAACTGGGACCCCGACGCCCCCTCCTTCGAGGAGTACGTCGGCGAATTCCACTGGTGGCTGGACAACCTCGCCGACGCCTTCGACGGCACCGAGGGCGGCACCGAGGTCTTCCGCGGCGTGCTGAAGTGGCGCATCAAGTCCAACTGGAAGTTCGTGTCCGAGAACTTCCTCGGCGACACCTACCACGGCGCCTCCACCCACGCCTCCGTCGAGGCGGTCGGCATCGGCCCCGGCGGGCAGGGCAAGCGCCGGCACGGCGAGCGCCAGGACCAGGGCGGCTTCTCCCGCGGCCGGATGAAGACCTCCTTCCGGCTCGGCCACGGCGCCTCCGACAACCTCGGCTACGAGGTGCCCTACCCGGAGTTCAAGGAACCCGAGATGGAGGAGCACTTCGCCGCCGCCTGGAAGACCCGGGCCGACAAGCTGCGCGCCGAGGACCGTCCGCTCGGCGGCCGCGGCCCGGCCACGATGTTCCCCAACATGTCCTTCGCCGCCGGCTTCCCGCGCTCCATCCTCGTCGCCCACCCCATCAGCCCCACCGAGACCGAGGTGTGGCGCTGGTTCCTGGTCGACCAGGACGCCCCGGAGTTCGTACGCGAGTGGCTCCGCCACTACTACATGCGGTACGGCGGCCCGGCCGGCATGACTGAGCAGGACGACATGGAGAACTGGGACTACGCCACCGAGGCCAGCCTGGGCGTGGTCGCCCGCCGCTACCCGTACAACTACCAGCAGGGGCTGGGGCAGGAGCTGCCCAGCGAGCTGGACGGGGCCGTCCACTCCCACCACGCCATCGCCGGCGAGGTCAACGCCCGCGCCTTCTACCAGCGCTGGGCGGAGTTCACCGACAACCTGTCCTGGCCCGAGCTCAACGAGCTGGCCAAGGTCGACGAGCGGACCGCCGGGATCTCCCCGGACGCGGCCCGTGAGATCGGCCGCCTCGAAGAGGACAACTGACCACCGAGGGAGGGCCCATGGCCATCGACGAAAAGCTCATCGAGCAGCTGCTCCTGGAGCGGGAAGTATCCGACTTCCTCTACCGGGAGGCCGACCTGCTTGACGAGCGCCGCTACGAAGAGTGGCTCGACCTGCTGGCGGACGACTACCACTACAGCGTCCCGCTGCGGCTCAACGTCCACTACAACGACGTCGCGGAGCGGGAGAACACCCGCCCCGGCGAGGTCCAGTGGTTCGACGAGGACAAGAACACCGCCGAACTCCGCGTCGCCCAGCTAGCCACCGGCAAGCACTGGGCAGAGGAGCCGGTCTCCCGCGTCTCGCACCTGGTCACCAACGTGCGGCTGGACCGGGTCGAGCTGCCCGAGGTGCACGTAAGCTGCCGGTTCCTGGTCTACCGGAACCGGGTCGCCGACGAGACCGACTTCCTGGTCGGCCGCCGCCGCGACACGCTACGGCGCGCCGAGGACGGCTGGCGCGTGGTGAGCCGCCGCCTGCTGCTCGACCAGTCGGTCCTCATGGCGAAGAACCTGTCGATCTTCGTCTGATCCGGACTGCGCCCCTCCGCGACGGCCGGGCAGGCAGCGGCCTGTCCGGCCGCCCAGGCCGGGGGCGCACGCCCGCGGGTCCGTACGGTGTTCCGACGCTGTTGGTTAATTCGGCTCCTGGCATGATGTCGGTCTCCACGACCTGGTTGTGGTCGTGGAGACCGACGTTGTTGCATGGGGTGGGTGTCGATGCAGCCGAAGGGGCCGGGGGAGACTCCGGCGGAGACGGTGCGGGTGGCCCGGGCCGCGTTCCCGAAGGGAAGCCTCGCGATCCGGGTCAGGGACGAGCTGGGGGTGCTGTTCCGCGACGAAGACTTCGCGGATCTGTTTGCCTCCCGGGGCCGGCCTGCATGGTCTTCCGGGCTGGCGCTGGTGTCGGTGTTGCAGTTCGTGGAAGGACTGACCGACCGCCAGGCCGCGGAGGCGGTGCGGGCGCGGATCGACTTCAAGTACGCGATCGGGCTTCAGCTCGACGATCCCGGCTTCGTCTTCTCGGTGCTGTCGGAGTTCAGGGACCGGCTGGCCTGGGCGGGCGGCGGGTACTGGACGGTGTGCTGGCCGCGGCCCAGGAGAAGAGGATGCTCAAGAGCGCGGGCCGGGCTCGCACGGACTCCTCGCACTCACCGGCACACCACAAGCCCGCACCCGCACGAGCCACTTCGCGGCACTTTGCCCCGCCGAGCTGACGCTCGGCGGGGCAAAGCAGGGACCGAATTAACCAACAGCGTCCCGCCCGGTCCCTTTCGCTGTCTGGGCGCCCGGTCAGATCACCGCCGCCTCCAGCGCCTCCGGGGCGAACAGCTCCTCGGGCCGGTACTGCCGCGGGGACAGGCCCTGCTCGTGGTGGTAGCGCAGGAAGGCCTCCAGGGTCTCCCGGTTGCCGCCCTCCAGTCCGTACGACCAGTAGTCGCGGCCCAGCAGCTGCCGTGCCTCCTCCAGCTGGGGGGTGAGCCAGGGCAGCATGAAGCGCAGCGCCGAGGTGTCGTACAGGTTGTCCAGCGCCTCGTTCTTCGCCCCCAGCAGCGCCTTGTAGAGGGACTGGGCGACCCAGGGGTTCGCCTCGTACACGTCCCGGCGGACCACGACCACATGCATGATCGGGAAGATGCCGGTGGCCGCGTGGTACTCCTTCTCGGCCGCCACCACATCGGGGAAGACCCGGCGCACCCGCGGGTCACCGGCCTGGAAGGGGCTCGGCACCCGCGGCGTGCACAGGGCGTCGATCTCCCCCTCGGCGAGCATGCGGGCGAGCGTGGCGTCCTCGGCGATGCGGCCGATGCGCACCGAGTCCGGCAGGTCGACCCCTGCCTTCTCGATGCGGCCCGGGGTCTCCTGGCCGCCGGTCACATAGCTGACCGAGTCGAAGGGGACGCCGTGCCGGTCGCCGAGGATGCCACGCATCCACACACAGGCCGTCAGCTGGTACTCGGGGGTGCCGATCACCTTGCCGCGCAGGTCCTCCGGCTTCGTGATGCCGGCATCGGCGTGGCAGTACAGCGCCCCGTGCCGGAACATGCGGGAGGTGTAGACGGGCAGCGCCACGAACGGCGAGGGGTCGGCGCCCAGCGACAGCACGTACGAGGACAGCGACATCTCCGCCACCTCGAACTCGCGGTGCCGCATCATGCGGAAGAAGGTCTCCTCCACCGGCAGCCTGAGGTAGTTCACCTCGATGCCGTCCGGCCGGATGGTGCCCTCGGCGATGGCGCGGGTGCGGTCGTAGTCGCCGCAGGCGAATGTCAGTCGTAGGGGTGCCACCTTCACCGTCCCTGTGAGCGGAGCCTGGCATCCAGGCGCGGATAGACACGTCGGGCGTTCGCCTCGTACACCCGGTGGAGCTGGTCCTGGGTGAGGCCGACGGCGTCCACGTACGTCTTGGTGTCGTCCCAGGCGACGCCGGTCTCGGGGTCCACGCCGCGGACGGCGCCCAGCATCTCCGAGGCGAACAGCACGTGTTCGGTGCCGATCACCCGGGTCAGCAGGTCGACGCCGGCCTGGTGGTAGACGCAGGTGTCGAAGACGACGTTGCCCAGCAGCTCGGCCGGGTCCGCCAGGCCCATGCGGACGGCCAGGCCCCGGTAGCGGCCCCAGTGGTAGGGCACCGCTCCCCCGCCGTGCGGGATCACGAAGCGCAGGTCGGGGAAGCGGGCGAACAGCGCGCTGCCGCCCTGGAGGAGCTGCATGAACGCGGTGGTGTCCGCGTTCAGGTAGTGCGCGCCCAGGGTGTGGAAGGCCGGGTTGCAGGCGCTGGAGACGTGCACCATGGCCGGTACGTCCAGCTCGCACAGCGCCTCGTACAGCGGGAACCAGGAGGCGTCCGTCAGCAGCGGGGCCGTCCAGTGGCCGCCGGAGGGGTCCGGGTTGAGGTTGCAGCCGACGAAGCCCAGCTCCCCGACGCAGCGGCGCAGTTCGGCCACCGCGTCGGCGACCCCGCCCTCCGGGGTCTGCGGGAGCTGGCAGACCGGGGCGAAGTGCTCCGGGTACAGCTCGGTGACACGGTGCACCAGGTCGTTGGAGACCCGCGCCCAGTCCCGGGCGGTGGCGGGGTCGGTGACGTGGTGCTCCATGCCCGAGGCCTTCGGGGAGAACAGCATCAGGTCGCCGCCGCGCTCACGGAGGATCTTCAGCTGATTGTGCTCCACGCTCTCGCGCAGGGCGTCCTCGCTGATCCGCTCCGGCTGCGGGACCGGCAGCGAAGGCTTGACCAGGCGGGCCAGCTGGGCGTCGCGGAAGGCCTGGTGGGGTGCGGGGGCCGTGGTGTAGTGGCCGTGGATGTCAATGATCACCGTCGGCCTCCACATAGGTGAGGCCCTTGGCAGCGAGCCGCTCGCGCATGTTGTTGACGTCCATGCCCAGTTCGCCGCGCCGGTAGCGCTGCCGCGAGGCCTCCTCCTTCTCCTCCCGTGCCCGCGAGGCCTCCACGACGTCCGCCGCCTTCGCGCGCGGCACGACCACCACCCCGTCGTCGTCGGCGACGATCACGTCTCCGGGGTGGACGATCTGGCCGGCGCAGGCCAGCGGCAGGTTCACATCGCCCAGGGTCTCCTTGACGGTGCCGAAGGCGCAGATGTGCCGGGCCCACACGGGGAAGCCCATCTTCTGCAGGTCGGCCACGTCCCGGCAGCCCGCGTCGATGACCACGCCGCGTACCCCGCGCGCGGCCACCGAGGTGGCGAGCAGATCGCCGAAGTAGCCCGCCTCGGACGGGGTGGTCGGGGAGATGACCAGGATGTCGCCCTCACGGCACTGTTCGACCGCCACGTGGATCATCCAGTTGTCACCGGGCGGCACGCTGACGGTGACCGCGTTGCCCGCCACGTGCGCGCCCGGCCACACCGGGCGCAGGGCGGGCGAGAGCAGGCCGGTGCGGCCCTGCGCCTCGTGCACGGTGGCGACGCCGTACTGCCCCAGGGCATCCACCACGGCCAGGTCGGTGCGCGGGGTGTTGACGGCTACGGTGCTCATTAGAGGACCATCCCTTCTGCAGCCCTCACGAGTAGGGTTGTGACCTCTCGGTCCCGGTGGGTGCACGGCCATCGGTGCGAGCCGCT
>NZ_JBHWKX010000028.1:90647-97100 GCF_042730885.1 Streptomyces sp. NPDC059909 | reverse complement strand
CATCCAAGCCCAACTCCTCGACCTACTCGACGTCGACCCAACCCGCCCACGCTGGCTGGACACTCGTTTCCCCACCTGCGAAAGACGGGCCTAGTAGACCGGCTTCTGCGGCTCGATCTGGTTGACCCAGCCGATCACGCCACCGCCGACGTGCACCGCGTCCGCGAAGCCCGCGGACTTGAGCACGGCGAGGACTTCCGCACTACGGACACCCGTCTTGCAGTGCAGGACGATCTTCTTGTCCTGCGGCAGGTCCTGGAGGGCGTTGCCCATCAGGAACTCGTTCTTCGGGACCAGCCGCGCGCCGGGGATGGAGACGATCTCGTACTCGTTCGGCTCGCGGACGTCGATGATGTCGATGTTCTCGCCGTCGTCGATCCACTCCTTGAGCTGCTTGGGAGTGATCGTCGAGCCGAGCGCCGCTTCCTGGGCCTCCTCCGACACGACGCCGCAGAAGGCCTCGTAGTCGATGAGCTCGGTGACGGTCGGGTTCTCGCCGCAGACCGCGCAGTTCGGGTCCTTGCGGACCTTGACCTGGCGGTACTGCATCTCCAGGGCGTCGTAGATCATCAGTCGGCCGACGAGCGGCTCGCCGATGCCCGCGAGCAGCTTGATGGCCTCGTTGACCTGGATGGAGCCGATGGACGCGCAGAGCACGCCCAGCACGCCGCCCTCGGCGCAGGAGGGGACCATGCCAGGCGGCGGGGGCTCGGGGTAGAGGCAGCGGTAGCAGGGGCCGTGCTCGGACCAGAAGACGGAGGCCTGACCATCGAAGCGGTAGATCGAACCCCAGACGTACGGCTTGTTCAGCAGCACGCACGCGTCGTTCACCAGGTAGCGGGTGGCGAAGTTGTCCGTGCCGTCGACGATGAGGTCGTACTGGCTGAAGATGTCCATCACGTTGTCGGCCTCGAGCCGCTCTTCGTGAAGGACCACGTTGACGTAAGGGTTGATGCCCTTGACGGAGTCACGCGCGGACTCGGCCTTGGAGCGGCCGATGTCCGCCTGGCTGTGGATGATCTGGCGCTGCAGGTTCGACTCGTCGACCTCGTCGAACTCCACGATGCCGAGCGTGCCCACCCCGGCCGCGGCCAGGTACATCAGGGCCGGCGAGCCGAGGCCACCGGCGCCCACACAGAGCACCTTGGCGTTCTTCAGCCGCTTCTGCCCGTCCATCCCGACATCCGGGATGATCAGGTGGCGGGAGTACCTGCGGACCTCGTCTACGGTGAGCTCGGCAGCCGGCTCGACCAGGGGTGGCAGCGACACGGGGACTCCGTTGGTGGTTACGTCAGTACGGTTGTTCTCGCTGTAACACTGCCACGCGCCCCCTCATTCCGAGACACCCGGTCCAATCCGCGAGACGATTTCGTCCCAGTAGCCGGGCAAGGCGTCGAATGCTCCGCTTTGTCCGGACCCGTCGCCAACCCGGTCGGTGAAGAAGATCGTTCCCGCGCCCTGCCAGCGGGCGATCCGCATCGCCTCGTCCAGGTGCGTCCGCGGCACGCCGTGCACGAAGTGGGCGAACCGCTCGGGCGGATGGCTCGCGGTCCACTCCGCCACCTGCGACCAGCGGTAGTCGGCCCAGGCTCCGGAGAACGTCACCAGCTGGTCGGCGACCTCCGCATAGCCCGGATACGGGTGCGTGCCATGGCCCAGCACCAGGTGGCCGTCGTCGAGGACGGTCTCCAGCGTGGCCGTCACGCGCCGCACACCGGCGAGGTCCGCGCGCTCGACGGGGCAGCGGTCCAGCAGGAAGCCGCCGACCCGGTACCAGTCGAGGTAGCGGTGGGCGTCGGAGACGATCTCGCCGAAGGGCCGGCTGCCGTGGTCGAGGTCGAGATGGCCCAGCACCCGGATCCCGGCGTTGGTGAGCCTGCCGACGGCCTCCAGACAGTGCGGGTCGGGGCGGGTGCCGGGGCCGCCGTCCGCGACGTTGAGCACGGCCCAGTGGAGCGGGGTGCCCGGGCGGGTCAGCTCGGCCCACTCGACGGGGGCGAGCAGCGGGTGGGCGTAACCAGGGACACCGAAGCCGAGTCTCTCGGCACCGGTCGCGGAGAGCGTGGCTTCTGTCGTCGTCAGATGCGGCATGCCGCCTCCATCCAGATGTCCGCGAGGGACTCCTCCAGGTTGATCCGCGGCCGCCAGCCGAGCCGGTCGCGGGCGGTGCGTACATCCGCCTGCTGCCAGCTGCCGCAGCCGTCGGGGTACGGGTACGGGGTGGCGCCGAGGTGTTCGGAGAGGGACTCGGGACCGCGAGGGGCACCAATGGCGGCGTGGCCGGGGCGGACGGGGGGCGTGTCGAGCTCGTGGAGCGCGCCCGCGTATCCGGCGACCCTGGCCAGTACGGCGGCGGCGTCCCGGAGCCGTACGGCACGGCCGGTGCCGATGTTGACGACACCCTGCGCGGCGGAGAGCGAGGCGGCGTGCACGGCGCGCGCCACGTCCCGTACGTCGACGAAGTCACGCTGCACACCGAGGCCGCTGAGCTTCAGCTCGCCGTCACCGGACTGCATGGCGCGTCGCATCGCCTCGGCGAGCCGGCCGAGGGGGGATCCGGCGGGGGTGCCGGGGCCGACGGGCGAGAAGACCCGCAGGACGACGGCGTCCAGGCCGGAGCCGAGCACCAGCTCGGTCGCGGCGAGCTTGGAGACGCCGTACGGGCCGCCGGGGCGCGGGACCGCGTCCTCGGCCGTGGACGATCCGGGCTGCGAGGGCCCGTACTCGGATGCGCAGCCGAGCTGGACGAGGCGGGCGTCGCAGCCGCTGCGGCGCAGGGCCTCGCAGACGGTGGCGACGGCCACGGTGTTGTGCCGGGTGAGGTCGCGGGCGCCGCCGCGGGTCGCTCCGGCGCAGTTGATCACGACTCCGGGGTGGACGGCGTCCAGGAAGCGGGTGAGCGCGCCCGGGCTGCCGCCCGCGAGGTCGAACCGTACGTCGGCGTCGTCGCCGCGCCCCAGGGCGGTGAGGTGCACGGCCGGGTCGGCGAGCAGCCGGTCGGCGACGAAACGGCCGAGAAAGCCGTTGGCTCCGAGCAGTAGCACCCTCATAGCGCGGCTCCTCGGCGCCGACGGGCCGTGCCGGCCGGGGCCGGTGCTGGGTGGTACGGGTTCATGTCGTGCTTCTCCTCAGGGTGTTGCGCGATGGGTCGTTCAGTACGCCCGCGGCGTCGGCTCCGCGGGGTGCGTGGGGGGTGTGGGGATGTGGAGGGTTATGTGCTGTGGGCCGAGGCCCGGGAGAGGGCGACGGTCGCGTGGACCAGCAGCCCCAGGGCGGCGGTGCCGCAGGCGAGGGCCGGTACGGAGCCGGACCCCCAGGCCTCGACGGCGGCCTCGGCGGGCCGGGCCAGGAAGGCGCAGCCGGGGAGGCGGCCGCCGACGACGGTGACCAGGGCGAGTACTTCGACCGCAGCGGCGGCGCCGACACCGGTGGCGGCGGACGTGGGGAATCCGTGCACGGTGAGCAGCCGGGCGAGGAAGAGCAGCAGACCGAGGGCGACGGCGGGCACGAGGTCCACGGCCACCAGCAGGCCGGTGAGCGCCAGGACTGCGGTGAGGACGGCGGCGTACAGCGTGATGGTGGCGACCAGGACGGGCCGTACCCCGGCGGCGAACTCCTCCAGTCCGCGGCTGGTGCCGAGCCGGCGGCGCGCCTGTACGGAGAACAGCTGGGCGATCCAGGCGGCGGGGGCGACCGCGAGCGCGAGGCCCACCAGCGGGCCGGGCGTCACCGGCCAGGGTCCGTGGGGACCGCCGTCGACGAGCTGCTCCAGCAGGCCGCTGCCGGCCACGGCGTCGGCGAGCAGCCAGCCCACCCAGAGTCCCGCGAACCGCACCGTGCGCCCCGCGACGCGCAGGGGCCCGCGCCGCAGGCCGTACGTGAGCGCTCCCAGGAGCCCCAGGGCCCCCGCAGCCCCGACGCCGATCCGCGCCCCGTCGCTCGTGAAGTGGAACGCCACCGCGGCAAGGACGGCGACGGCGCCCGGCAGCAGCGCGGGCAGCACGTCCCGTACGGTCAGCGCACGCACGCCGGCTCGCGCCTCCGCCCCTGAATCCGCCGCGGGTCGCGGGCCCGCCTCCCCGCGCGGCACCCGCGCGTACAGCTCCTCGGCCAGCGAGAACACATCCCGGTGCCGGAACCTCACGGCGGTCCGCTCGGTCACTCCATGCGCCTCCAGCCCGGCGGCGATCTCCAGGGGGTCGACGGCACGCTCGCACAGCTCGCGGTGCCGGTGCATGAGCGCCTTCACAGGATCGGCGGGCCCCCGCCGGGCCGGAGCGGGCTTCCGGAGAGCGGCCGGCTTGCGATCGCCGGCGGGCTTACGTTTCCGGTCCGCAGCCGGGTCGCCTCGAGAGTCTTCGGCGGTCCCGGTGGTCCTCGCGGTCCCGGTGGCCCTCGCCGCTTCGGCGGTCCCGGCGGCCTCGGTGGTCTCACCGGATTCGACGGTTTCCACGGTTTCGACGGGTTCGACGGCTTCTGCGGTGGTGTCAGGCATCGGGGGCTCCTGGGGTGGCCGCGCCGGCCAGGGGAGTGTCCGCCCAGGCGGGCTGGGAGGAACGGGCGCCGGTCCAGTGGCCCGGGACGTACGCCTCGGCGGGTGTGGCGAAGGGAAGAGGCTCGGCGTCGTCGTCGCGTACCCGCGGGTTGTGGGAGAGGAGCTCCAGGTAAATGCCGCGAAATGCCGCGAGATTCTGCTCGACGGTGAAGAGTTCGAGCGCCCGTGCCCGCGCCGCGGCGCCGAGCCGTTCACGGCGCTCCGGGTCGCGCAACAGCGCGAGGCAGGCGTCTGCGAGCGCCCGCGGATTGCGCGGGGGCACCACAAGGCCCGTACCGCCGATGACTTCGACGACGGCGCCGACGTCCGTGGAGACCGTGGCGCGCCCGCAGAACATCGCTTCGACGAGGCTGATGGGGAAGCCCTCGAGGACGCTCGACAGGACGACGACGGCCCCGGCGGCGTAGGCGTCCGCCAGTTCGGGGGCCTCGGGGCCGCCGATCTCCTCGAAGGAGACGGGGTTGTCTCCGACGGCGTGTGCGTCGGCCGCCTCGTCGGGGAAGAGCTGCGCGGCCAGTGCCCGGCAGTGCGCGAGATACGTGGTGGCCTCGGGGCCCTGCGCCGGCGCGCCCAGGATCCGCAGCCGCGCGTCCGGTTCCTCCCTCCGCACCTCGGAGAAGGCATGCAGGAGGGCGATCAGGTCCTTGGAGGGTTCGATGCGGCCGACCCAGACGAGCGTGTGCGGATCGCCACCGCACTCGCCCTCCCCCACCGCCGTGAAGCGGTCGGCGTCCATGCCGGGGTAGACCGTGCGCAGCCGCGCGGGGTCGGCGCCGCACTTCTCCTGCCAGCGCCGGGCGTGGGTGTTGCCCGGGGTGATGACGGACGCCTGTCGGTACATCTCGGCGGCCAGCAGCCCGTGGAACGCGGCCAGCAGGGCGCGGGCCCCGGCGCTGAAGGGGCCGCCCGAGCCGCCTGATCCGCCCGAGCCGCCCGAGCCGGAGGACCCCGACGACCCGCCGGACCCTGCCGACCCGGCGGACCCCGCCGAACCTGGAGCGGCAGAGAACCCGGAAGCGCCTCCGGACCCCGCATCCCCCGTCGCGAGATAGTGCGCCCGCAGCTGCACCCCGTACTCCGTGACCAGCAGCGGCACTCCGAAGAAGCGTTTGGCCAACAGCCCGGGCAGCGCCGCGGAACCGCCGGACGCGGCATGGCAGAGGTCGACCGCGCCCAGCGAGTCGCTCCCGTACCAGTCGAGTGACAGCGGCCTCAGGGCGCGCTCCAACTGGTCCACGAAAGCGAGGTAGTCGGGCACCGTCGCACTGTGCAGCGCGCGGCGTGCGCCGGGCGCGCGGCAGGCGGACTCCACGATGCGCACGGCGAGTTCGGAGCGCAGGGCGGCGTACATCCCGCCGTGCTCCCTCGCCAGCTCCGCGAGCCCGTACAGCCCGTCGGCGAACCGGTCGAGGCGGCCCTCGTCGCTGCCGCACACCGCCACCGCCAGCTCCCTGAAGTGCCCGGCGAACCGCTTCCGTTCACGCCGCCCATGGCTGCGGCCGTCGTCCTCGGGAGCCCAGACGGGCGCGGTGCGCACCCGCTGCACCTGCGGCGGCAGCGCGATCCAGCCGCAGTCCTCCTGCTGGGCGCTGCGGCTGAGCGCGTAGACGTCGAATTCGTGCTGCGCGAGCCCGCGCACGAGCCGGTCGCACCAGAGCCTGGACTCACCCGTCGCATACGGATAACCACCATCCGTAAGCAATCCGATCCGCACGAGCGCACCCCCGATCTCCCTTATGGGCGGGCCGCCTCTGGTCCGGCGGCTCGCGGCGGGACGACGTTATGCGGATACGCCGGTGGGGGGGGGGGGGGGGGGGGGGGGGGGGGGGGGCGGGGGGGGGGGGGGGGACGGGGCCCGGCTCGTGGTGCCTATTTCTGTATTGGCGTTTCCTCCTCGC
>NZ_JBHWKX010000028.1:0-90637 GCF_042730885.1 Streptomyces sp. NPDC059909 | reverse complement strand
CAGGAGCACCCCCTCTATCCCCTTGGGGGTGGGCCCGCTTTTGGTCTGTAGTCTCGTGGGGGGGCGGTTGTGTGCGGGTACGTTGGGGGCGGGGGGGATGGTTTCCCACCCCGCCACTGGAAGGGGTGAATGCACGTAACTTTCCCGGACTCATAGCGTTCGGTCGCGCTACGGTCCCGACTCGTCACGCTCCGTCAGCGCGAGTCGACGAGCAACAGGTCGACGAGCTCAGTCGTCGCCGGGATGCACCCAGGGGTTCGGGCGGCACTTGATGCCGCTGATGTCCAGCGACTTGGTCTGCTGCTGCATCACGGGGGCGAGCGCGCCGGGCGTACGGCAGTTCACGTGACCGTACCCGAGCCGGTGGCCGACCTCGTGGTTGATCAGCATCTGACGGTACGCCGGCATCGCCTTGGCGCCGTACGTCTCCGCGCCCTGCGCCCAGCGGTAGGCGTTGATCATCACGCGCTGGGTGGAGGCGGAGTCGCAGGAGACGTTGTCGACAGTGGTGTCGAGTCCGGACTTGGCGCACCAGGTCGCCGTGGTCCCCGGGCTGGCCAGGGTGATCACGAACTCGGGCTCGCCGGAGGAGATGCGCTCGAAGGTCATGGCGCCGTTGTGCGCCCAGCTGCGGTCGTCGTTCAACGTCTGCTGAACGGCTTGCGCGAAGAGCTTGCTGTCGAGGCCGAGGCCCTTCTCGACGTCGATCCGGTAGCGGATCTTCCGGCCCTTGCCCGGCGCCCTGTCGAAGCCCGGCACCGCCTCGAAGTCTCCGGAACCCTTGAGCTTGGGGTCGAGGGGGAACTGCCGGGTCATCAGCTCCGCGTACGTGGGCGGGGCGGCCGGCACACGCGGCGCGGCCTCCTGCGGCGGCGCGAGACGGTTGTCCGAGCGGGACGCCGAACCGTCCTCGCTGCCCCGGTCCGCCTCGCCCGCGGCCTTCGTACCGGTCGCCTCCGAACCGGTGCCGGTGACCTGACCGGCGACGACGACCACGAGAACGGTGGTCACGGCGGCCGCGGCGATCCCGGTGAACGTACGGCCCCTGGCGGGCTTGGCCGGGGCGTCGGGGTCGGCATCGGAGTCGGCGTCCGCGTCCGCGTCCGCGTCCGCGCCGAACGGTTCGGCCCGCGACAGGGACGAGGAGGTTCCCGTCCGGGGACCCTGCCGCTCCTCGGGGTCGTCGAAGGCCTCGACGAACTCGCGCCGCGGACCGGGGATGCGGGCACCTGCGCCGATGGGCGGGCCCTGCCGTGCGGGCGGGGGGACCACCGGGTGCTGTCCCGTCATGGTCGCGGTCCGGCCGTTCGGCGTGCCCTGCCAGTCGCCGTACCGGGAGTCGCTCTGCGCTGCTCCCCAGCCGCCGCCCGGCTCCCGCTGCTCGGGATGACCGCCGCGTACCCGCGGCACACCGTGGGCCGGGGTGCCGTAGGCGGGAGTGCCGTAAGCGGGCGTGCCATGAGCCGGAGTGCCGTACCCCTGCGTCCCGTACGCGGGTGTCCCGTGCGCCGGGGTGCCGTACACCGGCGTCCCGTGGGCCGGTGTGCCGTAGCCCGCGGAGCCGGGGCGCTGCTCGGGGTCGCCGGGGCCGGGGCCCGGGCCGGACCGCCTGCGCCGGCCCGAACCCGTATCCGTACTCGTACTCGTACCCGAAGGTGTCACGGCAGTGGATGTCGTCGTGGCGGACGCCGGCACGGCCGACGTCGTGCCCTGCGTCCTGTTGCCGTCGGCGGCCTTGGGTGCGGGGCCCTTGCGGCTGTGTCGTCCCACGCCCCGGATCAGCTCCTACCGCTGTCGTCGTCGAGCAATTCCCGTACGGCCTCGGCGACCGTCTCGGGATACTCCATCATGGCGACGTGCCCGGCGTCCGGGAGAGTCAGCAGTCGCGAGTCCCGGAACGCCTGCGCCGCCTTGCGCGCCATCCGGTACGAGACGAGCTGGTCCCGGCAGCCGTACACCAGCAGAGTCGGCGCGAGCACCCGCTCCGCCTGCCGCCACAGTCCGTGCTGCCCGCCGAGCGTATAGGCGTCGACGATCCCGCGGGAGCTGCGCGCCATCGCGTCCCAGAAATACGGCAGTTCCAGCCGCCGCTCCATCTCCTCGACGGCGTCGCGGAGACCCTCGTCGGTCACCCGGCCGGGGTCCCCGTAGCAGAGCGCCATCACTCCGCGGACCCGCATCTCCGCCGTCCAGTCCTTCGTCAGCCGGGTGAACAGCCGGGCGACGCCGGGCATCGCGAGCAGCGCGGTCGGCCAGGCGGAACGCTGGACGCGGAGCTCCGGCAGGGCCGGCGAGACGAGCGTGAGGGTGCGCACGAGATCGGGGCGGACGGCCGCGACGCGCGTGCAGACGGCACCGCCGAGCGAGTTCCCGAGGAGATGGACGGGACCGCGGCCCGCGGCGTCGAGCAGACGGATGACGGCCCGGGCGTGCCCCGTGACCGAATAGTTGCCGTCGTCCGGCGGCGGGGAGTCCCCGAAGCCGGGCAGATCGACGGCCTCGCCGTCCACCCGGCCCTCAAGTCGGCGCATCAGCGCGGTCCAGTTCTGCGACGAGCCGCCGAGGCCGTGGACGTACAGCGCGGGAGGCAGTCCGGTGCGCGCCGGGGGCCGGGCACGCACGGTGAGCGTCAGTCCGGGCAGCGCGACGCGGCGCAGCTCCTCGCCCTCCGCGACACGGACGGCACGAACCCGTGGAGCCGGTGCGGCGGCACGGGTTTCCGGCAGCTCGGTCGAAGACATGGGGCAATGTTACGAGACGATCACGCGGCGAATCCTGTGTTCGCGGTCACACACCGCACAGGCCACCGCATGGCCCACGCACCCACGGCATGGCCCCACGCACACCGCCGCACGGCGCGCCGCGCACCGAACTGCGCGATGTCTGGCGAACGCCGCATAGCGCCGGGCAGACGGAACTCCTACGCTCGTAGGACAAGGGCAGACGCCCCGGCCCCTGCTGCACGAAAACGCACAGGAAAGGGATCCAGATGGCTGTCGATCCGACGGACCCGGAAACCTTCACGGAAGACGATCAGGGCCAAGGAATTGCTCTCGACGACCTCGACGAGCTCGCGGAACTCGACCAGGAGGTTCCCGAGGCCGATGCCGCCGAGCAGCACACGGAACTGCAGCAGCGGAAGGACGAGCCGCTGAAGCGGATCGACTCGAACGAGGCCAACGAGGCGGATACCGCGGAACAGGCGCGGGTGGTCGCACTTGACGAGGACGACTACCGCTGAATTGTTCGGTTTACCGAGCACCCCCGGCTACCGCGGCCGTCCGGTACGTGAAATTCTGCGCTCGCACCGCGCACACCACGGTTACCCAAAAGTACGATGGCGACCGCGGCGCACGGACCGCGGCACAGGACACTGTGCATGTGACATCGAACGTGGGAGGCGGCGTGACAGCCATCGAGCAGACAGAGGCGGCGCGCCCGCGAGGCACCCGCCTGCCGCGCCGTGCCCGACGCAACCAGCTGCTGGGCGCGGCCCAGGAAGTATTCGTCGCCCAGGGGTACCACGCGGCCGCGATGGACGACATCGCGGAGCGGGCGGGCGTGAGCAAGCCGGTCCTGTACCAGCACTTCCCCGGGAAGCTGGAGCTCTATCTGGCGCTGCTGGACCAGCACTGCGAGTCGCTGCTGCAGGCGGTGCGGGGAGCCCTCGCGTCGACGACGGACAACAAGCTGCGGGTCGCGGCGACGATGGACGCGTACTTCGCGTACGTGGAGGACGAGGGCGGCGCGTTCCGTCTGGTCTTCGAGTCGGATCTGACGAACGAGCCCGCGGTGCGCGAGCGCGTGGAGCGGGTGTCGCTGCAGTGCGCGGAGGCCATCTCGGACGTCATCGCGGAGGACACGGGGCTGTCCAAGGACGAGTCCATGCTGCTGGCCGTGGGCCTCGGCGGGGTCTCGCAGGTGGTGGCGCGTTACTGGCTGTCGAGCGGGTCCGGGATTCCGCGGGACACTGCGGTGCAGCTGCTGACGTCACTGGCGTGGCGGGGTATCGCGGGGTTCCCGCTGCACGGCAGCGACGGCCACTGAGCGCCGTCTCGCGACGCGTGTTCGCTGCGGGCGTGCCCGGCTGAGCCGTGGTGCGTCCCCTCACCGGGCTAATGTGTGCAGCGTACGGCGCGGCTGACCGCGCATCGCTGACCGTTCGGAGGGACATAGCCGTGGAGGTCAAGATCGGCGTGCAGCACGCGCCCCGGGAGATCGTTCTGGAGAGCGGCCAGAGCGCCGAGGAGGTCGAGCAGGCCGTGGCCGATGCGCTGGCCGGCAAGGCGCAGCTGCTCAGCCTGACGGACGACAAGGGTCGCAAGGTGCTCGTGCCTGCCGACCGCGTCGCGTACGTCGAAATCGGCGAGCCGTCCACGCGCCGCGTCGGATTCGGCGCGCTGTAGGACTCTTTGCCGCTTGCGTCAACGCTTGCCGCGCATCGACGTGACGAAGGGCCCGACGGGGGTTTCCCGCCGGGCCCTTCGCGTACTCGCGGGGTGCCCTCCCAAGCCCGCCCGAGCCCTTCCGAGCCGGCCCGTGCCCGTTGACCGGCAGGGCAGGTGGAGGATTGTGTTCCGGCGCGTTCGGGTAGGACGGGCTACGACCCGATTTGCCCGCCCGGCGTCCGTGAGGTGATCCGTGGTGATCCTGGAAGCTCTCGGCTCCCTACTGCTCGGAATCCTTCTCTCCTGGGCAGCCGTGCGACGGCTTCCGGACCGGCTCCCCGCACCGCGCGTGGTGTACGTCACGGGCACGCTCGGCGCGCTGTTCGGGGCGTATCTGACGCACTCGGCACTCGGGCCCGGCTATCTCCTCGGCACCCTGCTCGGCGCGCTGTTCGTCAGCGGCGTCACGCTGTCGTTGCTGATCCGTCCGGCGGCCCGCCGGCTGCGGCGATCAGCCGCGGCCTGAAGCGGGCCCCGGTTTCCGGTCACCGGTCGCGTATCCACGTCGGGTGCGTGACGTAGGTACGCACGTAGGGCTCAGGCCGCGAGACCCAGCGCGGCCATCCGCTTGGTGTGCGCCTTCGTGATCCGGCTGAACATCTCACCGACCGCCGCCAGGTCGAACCCGTCCGCGACCCCGCCGACGAGCATCGTGGACAGCGCGTCCCGCTCCGCGACGACCCGCTGCGCCTGCGACAGCGCCTCTCCCATCAGCCGGCGCGCCCACAGCGCGAGCCGCCCGCCGACCCTCGGGTCCGCCTCGATCGCGGCGCACACCTTCTCGACCGCGAAATTGCCGTGGCCCGTGTCGTCGAGCACCGCCAGCACCAGCTTGCGGGTGTCCGAGTCCAGCCGGACCGCGACCTCGCGAT
Organism: Streptomyces sp. NPDC059909; assembly: GCF_042730885.1. Lineage (NCBI taxonomy): Bacteria > Bacillati > Actinomycetota > Actinomycetes > Kitasatosporales > Streptomycetaceae > Streptomyces > Streptomyces sp. NPDC059909. The sequence continues at coordinate 85,317 of NZ_JBHWKX010000028.1, read as the reverse complement.
AGAAGTCGCTGGCGATCGAGTCGCCGACGTATGCCTTGACCAGGCCCTCCAGCCAGTCCGACGGCGCGGTCAGACGGTGGAACTCGTCCAGGGGCGCCGCGAAGGGCTCCATCGCCTTGGTCGGTTCGACGTCGATCGCGGCCAGCCGGTCCCGCAGCTGCTCGAAGTGGTGGAACTCGGCGGATGCCATCTTCGCCAGCTCCGCCTTGTCCGCGAGCGACGGCGCGAGCTTGGCGTCCTCGGCGAGGCGCTCGAAGGCCGCCAGTTCGCCGTACGCGAGCGCGCCCAGCAGGTCCACGACCGCTGCGCGGTACTGGGGGTCGGCGGAGGCCGCGGCCCAGTCCTGGGCGGCGATCCCTGTCGGTTCTTCGGCGGTGTCGTTCGCCGCTTCGACGGCGTTGTCAGGCGTCTCCATGAAGCGCACAATAGCCCGCCGTCCCGGCGACGGAAGGCCCTGGTCAGCACCCGCCGCGACGCGGTTCCCAGGAATTCGCCCAACACACATGCGCGATTCCGGGGTACAGTGGTATTAAGCCTGCCGGATATCTCGGCGGGCGTCTGAATGAGGATGCCCGGTCGGTGGCCCGATCGGCTCCGACCCGACAGCCCTCTGTGCGCACTTCGCCACACGAGGGACCCCTCAGCGGCACGAGCGCTCGAGCGACGGCAGTGGTCCCGCGCCTTCCGGCCAATCCACGGCCGGTCCAGTTCCCAGGAGCGGTTGGACCCCCAGCGTTCGCCTCGCGCCGCGTCTCACAGAAGAGGCAACACCCTGACTACGCAGGCTATGACTTTCCGAGAGCTCGGGATCCTTCCCGAGACCGCCGAGGCCCTTGAGGCCGTCGGCATCATCAGTCCCTTTCCCATCCAGGAGATGACCCTCCCCGTCGCGCTCGCCGGCACGGATGTCATCGGCCAGGCCAAGACCGGCACGGGCAAGACCCTCGGTTTCGGCCTTCCGCTGCTGGAGCGCGTCACCGTCCCCGCGGACGTCGAGGCGGGCCGGGCCAAGCCCGAGCAGCTGACCGACGCCCCGCAGGCGCTCGTCGTCGTTCCCACCCGCGAGCTGTGCACGCAGGTCACCAACGACCTGCTGACCGCCGGCAAGGTGCGCAACGTCCGCGTCCTCGCGATCTACGGCGGCCGTGCGTACGAGCCGCAGGTCGAGGCCCTGAAGAAGGGCGTCGACGTCGTCGTCGGCACGCCCGGACGCCTCCTGGACCTTGCGGGCCAGAAGAAGCTGGACCTGTCCCACGTGCGCGCGCTCGTCCTCGACGAGGCCGACGAGATGCTCGACCTGGGCTTCCTGCCCGACGTCGAGAAGATCATCCAGCTGCTGCCGGCCAAGCGTCAGACGATGCTGTTCTCCGCGACCATGCCGGGTGCGGTCATCGGCCTCGCGCGCCGCTACATGTCGCAGCCCACGCACATCCGCGCGACCGCGCCGGACGACGAGGGCGCGACCGTCGCGAACATCACACAGCGCGTCTACCGTGCCCACTCCATGGACAAGCCGGAGATGGTCTCGCGCATTCTGCAGGCCGACGGCCGCGGGCTCGCGATGATCTTCTGCCGTACGAAGCGGACGGCCGCGGACATCGCGGACCAGCTCGCCCGGCGCGGCTTCGCGTCCGGCGCCGTTCACGGCGACCTGGGCCAGGGTGCGCGCGAGCAGGCGCTGCGGGCGTTCCGCAACGGCAAGGTCGACGTCCTGGTGTGCACCGACGTCGCGGCGCGCGGTATCGACGTCGAGGGCGTCACCCACGTCATCAACTACCAGTCGCCGGAGGACGAGAAGACGTACCTCCACCGCGTCGGCCGCACCGGCCGTGCGGGCGCGTCCGGCACGGCCGTGACGCTGGTGGACTGGGACGACATCCCGCGCTGGCAGCTCATCAACAAGGCGCTGGACCTGGGCTTCAACGACCCGGTCGAGACGTACTCCACGTCGCCGCACCTCTTCGAGGAGCTCGGCATCCCCGCCGGGACCAAGGGCGTCCTCCCCCGTGCCGAGCGCACCCGCGCCGGTCTCGAGGCGGAGGAGCTGGAGGACCTCGGCGAGACGGGCGGCCGCGGGTCGCGTTCCGCGTCGCGTACGAAGACGGAGGAGCGTCCGGCTCGCACGCGCACGCCGCGCCAGCGCCGCCGTACGCGCGGCGGTACGTCGCTGGACGAGACGGCGTCGACGGCACCGGCCGAGGCCGTGGAGCCCGCCGCGTCGGACGAGGCCGGCGAGTCCGCCGAGGCGCCGCGCACGCCGCGCCGCCGCCGGCGCACGCGTGCGGGTGCGGGTGCGGGTGCCGGTACCGGCACCGCTGTCCTGGATGCCCCCGCTGCCGAGCCCGTCGCGGACGTGGCCGTCGCGGACGAGCCCGCCAAGCCGCGCCGCCGCCGCACGCGCTCCTCGGCCGCCGCGGAGGCCGCCCCGACCGAGGCCGCCGTCGCCGACGAGCCCGCCAAGCCGCGCCGTCGCCGCACGCGCACGAAGGCCGCGACCCAGCCGGACGCCTGACGCACCGTCACCTCCGCCTGAGCCCATGAGGGCCCGCACCCCTGGGGTGCGGGCCCTCGCGCATGCCCGACAGGGCCGGCCCCTGCCCCACTGGGCGTAGGCCGGATGGGGGTACGGGGCCCGGCCGGAGCGGCGCCCTCCAGCCCGGGGCCGGGACGGGGCTGGGGCAGGCCCCGAAGCGAAGCCGCTGAACGGGAGCGGGCCGCAGCCGCCGGAGCGCAGCCAGGTTGACGCCTCAGCGTGGGCCGGAGCAGGGCCGCGGAGCGCAGCCCCAAAATCTGCCCCGGGCAGCCCCGACACGGGGGCTGGGGCGCAGCCCTGGCGCAGGGCAGGGCAGTCCAGAAGCGAAATCCCGGAACGAGGGCGGGGGCGAGAGCCCGGCGGAGCCGGGTCAAGGCCCCGAAGGCGAAGCCCTGGACAAGGCTTTGCAGCGCAGCCCCGGAACAAGAGCCGGGGCAAGGCCCGAGAGCGAAGCCCGGAACGGCCCTCGGCAGAGCCCGGAAACGAGGTCCCGGCCCCGAAACTCCGGGGCGCGTACGGGGCGGAGCCCCGGGCGGGATCGGCTGCACAGGGGGAAGCGCGGCGTCGCGGGCGCGCAACGCTGCCCGACGGGCCGGGTGGGGGTTGTGAGTCGGTAGCCTCGTCGCATGAGTCGGCCGCCCACCTTCGTGCCCCCCGCCTGCGCCCGTGCCCGGGTGCTCGAGACCTCGCGCGGGGCGTTCGCCGTGCTGGATGCCCTGCCGGGCGGAGGGCGGGAGGTGAAAGGCACCGCGATGCTCCTGCCCGGGTACACCGGGAGCAAGGAGGACTTCATCGCGATGCTCGAGCCGCTGACCGTCGCGGGGTACCGGGCCGTCGCCGTCGACGGCCGCGGGCAGTACGAGAGCGACGGGCCCGCGTCCCAAGAGGCGTACGCCCAGGACGAGTTGGCGCGGGACGTACTCGCGCAGGCCGCCGCGCTCGGCGGGCCCGTGCATCTCGTCGGGCACTCGCTCGGCGGGCAGATCGCCCGTGCCGCGGTGCTGGTCGATCCGCGGCCCTTCGACACCCTCGCACTGATCTCGTCCGGGCCCGCCCACATCACCCCCGGACAGCAGAACAAGGTCAAGCTGTTGAGCGACGCCCTCGGCACGATGGACATGGCCGAGGTCTGGGAGGCGATGCGAGCGCTGGACCCCCCGGAGGACGCCGACACCGACGGTGAGGATCTGCGCCGGCGCTGGCTGCGGCACAATCCTTCCCAGCTCCTCGCCACCGGGCGCCAGTTGACCGTGGAGCCGGACCGGGTCGACGAGCTCGCCGCCGTACCGCTGCCCAAGCTCGTCGTGTCGGGCGAGCGCGACGACACCTGGCCCGTACCACTGCTCGACGAGATGGCGGTACGGCTCGGCGCGCACAGGACGGTCATCGCGGGCGCCGAGCACTCGCCCAACACGGACCGGCCGGCGGAGACGGCCGACGCGCTCATCGCCTTCTGGGGTCAGTACTGACCCTGGAGGTGCTGCCAGAACCCGTCGCGCAGAGCGCGCCGCAGGTGCGCGTGGCCCCGCAGGGAGTGCTTCAGCATCTTCTCCGCCTCGATGAGCAGATCCTGGTCGACCGGACCCGGCAGATACGGATGCCCGGGCAGCAGCTCGGCCATCGGCTCCCGCCCGCGCTCGACGAGCCAGGTCGCGGCGATCTGCGCGCCGACGAAACGTACGTCCTCGCGGGACGGCGGCGGCGTGTCGTCCTCGTAGGTGGTGACAGGCCGCCGGGTCACGTACGGCCGGCAGAAGTCGAGGTCGAAGGTGCGCCGGCTGTCGACCTCCCAGAGCAGCGGATCCGCCTGGTTGCGGCCCTCGGCCGCCTCGATCCCCCACAGGTGCACCCGCGCCCCGTAGCCCTGGGCGGCCTCGACGGCGGAGACGAGGTCCTCGTCGCCGCCGACGAGGGCGGCGTCGCTGATCGACCGATGGCGGGCGAGTGACTCCAGATCGGAGCGTATGAGGGAGTCGACGCCCTTCTGCTGGTTGTTCGCGTTGAGGTTGCCGAGCCTGACCTTGACGTCGGGGAGCTCGGCGATGGCCTGCTGCTCGGCGGTGTGGATGCGGCGCCTGGCGCCGTCGTACCAGTAGACGCGCAGCAGCCGGCTGTCCGCGAAGATCTTGCGGGCGTCGTCGATGAACGCCTCGATGAGCCCTTCGGCGTCGAGATCGAAGGAGCGCCGGTCCTCGGTTCCCGCCACAAGCAACCCGGCCGCAGCATAGACGTAACCGGCGTCGACGAAGATGGCATGCGTGGACGGGGTCTTCGCGACCTCGGCGAGCATGCGCTGGAGCAGCTCGTTGGTGCGCTCCAGGCGGGCGCTGATGCTGGTGAGCTCATCGTCTTTCATACGGGACCCATTGTGAGCAGGCCGAGCGGCACCCGCCAGTAGTTAGCCATCCAAAAAATTTCCTTAGCGTAGGGAATGTTTGCCCTCTGCATCCCGTTGGAACGGACGGAACAGAGACGGACAGAAGGGAGAAGCCCCTTATGCGCTTCGAGATCATGCGACTCGACGACGTCGACGGCGCCGCCGTGGACAGCACCGTTGTGGACGCCGCCTCCGTCAACCGGATGGTCCAGCAGGCCGCCGCGATCGGCCAGCGTATCTACATCCGGCCCGCCGCCACCTCGGCGTCGTAAAGGACCTCGGCCCCGCTCAACGGCAGCCCCGACAGAAGTTCGCCCCCGTACGGAACCTTCCGTACGGGGGCGTCGTTCTGCCGCGAGCTCCTCAGGAGCCCTGGATCACCTGGGTGACGCCGTTGATGATCTGCTGCACGGCGATCGCCGACAGCATCATGCCCGCGAGCCGTGTCACCAGGACGACACCGCCGTCCTTGATGACCCGGATGATCAGCAGCGAGTAGCGCATCGTCAGCCAGAGCACGACGTGCATCGCGACGATCGCCGCCCACACCGAGATCTGCTGCCCGACCCCGTCGGCGTGCTGCACCGCGAGGATCACCGAGACGATCGCGCCCGGCCCGGCCAGCAGCGGCATGCCGAGCGGCACGAGCGCGACATTGACGTCCTTCGTCTGCTTGGGCTCGTCGGTCTTGCCGGTGAGCAGATCCAGCGCGATGAGCAGCAGAAGCAGACCTCCCGCGATCATCAGGGCGGGGACGGAGACATGGAGGTAGGCGAGGATCTGCTGGCCCAGGATGCCGAAGACGGTGATGACACCGAACGCCACCGCGACCGCCTGCCAGGCCATCCGGCGCTGGACCTTGGCGGGGCGGCCGGAGGTGAGGGCGAGGAAGATCGGGGTGATCCCGGGGGGATCCATGATCACGAAGAGGGTGAGGAAGAGGGAGCCGAAGACGGCGACGTCGAACACAGTATTGCCTTGCGGGGTGGTGTCGGGGTGTTGGGGTCGGGCCGGTGAGGGGCCCGGGGGCGCAGGGGAGCGCTGAAGGGTGCGAGGGCGCAGCGATCCGCACACGGGCGGCCGGAAGGAGCCCGCGCGGAGGTGAGCCGGGGTCAGCGGCCGGATGTTCCGCCGGTGCCCGGGACCGGGAACGCGCCGGTCGCGCGGCGCGTGATCTCGCCGTAGATCTCCGGGTCGGTCGTGAAGTCGCCGAGCCGGCAGGTCTTGCGGCTGCCGTGGTAGTCGCTGGAGCCGGTGGTCAGCAGGCCGAGGTCGGCGGCGAGTCCGCGCAGCCGGGCCCGCGTGGGCTCGTCGTGGTCCATGTGGTCGACCTCGATGCCGTCGAGGCCCGCCGCCGCCAGTCGCGCGATGGTGTCCTCGGGCACGACCGCGCCACGCTTGACCGCGAGCGGGTGGGCGAAGACGGTGACGCCGCCGGCCGCCTTGACCAGGCGGATGGCGTCGAACGGGTCGAGCTCGTGCTTCTCGACGTACGCCCGTCCGCCGTTCGCGAGCCAGTCGGGCGTGAAGGCGGCGGAGACATCGGGGACGACGCCGAGTTCGACGAGCGCGGTCGCGACGTGCGGGCGGCCGACAGCGCCGTCACCGGCTATCCGGGCCACCGTCTCCCAGGTGATCGGCACGCCCAGCTCCTGGAGCTTGGCGACCATGGCCTGGGCCCGCGGCACCCGGTCGTCCCGAACGAGTTCGCGCTCGCGCGCCAGCTCGGGCTCCTCGGGGTCGAACAGGTACGCCAGCATGTGCAGGCCCACGCCCTCGACGCGGCACGAGAGTTCGGCGCCCGTGACGAGGGTGAGGCCTTCGGGGAGCGCGGCGATCGCCTCGGCGTGGCCGCCGACGGTGTCGTGGTCGGTCAGCGCGACGACGTCGAGTCCCGCGGCCGCGGCGTTACGGACCAGCTCGGCCGGGGTGTCCGTACCGTCCGATGCCGTGGAGTGGGTGTGCAGATCGATGCGCACGACGCAGGGCTCCAGGACTCGGACATGGACAGGGGACGCTCAATCGTAACGGGGATTCGAACATCACCCGGACCACGGTGCGGCGTGAAAGCCGTCACGACGGTGGCGTCACGAGGCCGGCCGCGCGGTCGGCCCATCTGAGACCGGCCGCACCGGTACGACCGCGCGAGGGCAGCCGCACGCCGACCCACACGGGACAGCCCCACCGGCCGGCCGCACACGAGCGGCCGTGCCGCCGGCCCGCCCGCACGAGGGCAGCCGTACGGGCCGGCCGTGCGGGTGCAACCGCACGGCCGGCCGGACGAGGCCGACACCTCGTCACGCCAGCAGTCGTGGTGACAGCGCCCCGCACGGCAGCAGCTCCACCTCGGCGCCGGCGTCGCGCAGATCGGTGAGTATCAGCTCGTCGTACATCAACAGTCCGGTCGACTCCGGCCAGACGATCGCCCACAGCCAGAGCCCCCGCGCCTCACCCGCGAAGACCGCACGGTCCTCCGGCACGTCGTCGACGTGCCAGAGCGGGGTCGGCCGCCCCCCGGCGAGGACCTTGGCCTGGGGCGGCTTGTCGACGGCCATGTGCCGCCCCGGGTCCGGCCCGTCGATCCCGGCGAAGCGGGCGCCGAGGCCGACGCCGAGTTCCTCGGCGACCAGCAGCAACTCGCCCACACCACCGAGCGGTCCGGGACCCGAGCAGGCGACCGCGGTCGCGCGGCCGCCGCTGCGGTCGTCACCGGCGTACGCGACGCCGGTGAAGAGCCATCCGACCGGGAGCGGCCAGGGCATCCACACCGGCACCTGCGCACGGGCGACCACGACACTGAGGGCTTCGACGCTGGGCGGAATCACCGGCTGCAGCGGATGCACGGAACCGTGCACATCGCACTGCCACGTATCGGCGAAGAGACCGGGCGCCCTGACCCGGCCACCGCACTTCGGGCAACTGGGTTCGCCCCTCATAGCGCCCAACGGTCCTACCCGCTCGGCGTCGCGTCAAGGACGATCACCCGTCCGGCACGGCGGTTTCACCCGCCCCCACCAGGACAAACCAAGTGTATCTTACACTCATTAGTGAGGCTAACTTATCATCTGCATCTGCCACCCATCTGGGCGAACTCGTTCGACGGAGGCGGCATCCTGCGCCAGCCGAAGGCCGTTTGGGCCACGGCCGGGGCGTCCGTCGCAGGTTCGCGGCCGCGGCGGCCCCGTATCTGGCCCCGAAGATCGCGGAGTGGACCGACGTCCGCGCGCCGTTCGTGGTCGCCGGCGTCGCGGCGGTGATCGGCGCGGTCATCGTCGGGGCGCGGCGGGCGTCGCTGACGCACGAGGCGGCGGCGCCGAAGCCGGTCCTCGCGACGCGGGAGGCGGTCCTGGCCGACTGAGCCGCGTCCGGCCGGCCGAGCGGCATGCGACGCAGCGTCGGGCCCAAAGACCCCCGGAACGGCCGTCAGGCCGACCGGGAGCCCAACTCGGCCATGAGATACGTCACTTCACAGACATCGACGTCACGTCAGGGGCACGGACCTGCGCAACGGATCGCGCAGGTCCGTCCCGTGCTTCAGCCACCGCTCCTGGAGCTCGCCGGCGCCGTGCACCCGCTTCCACGCGGCCTCGTTCGGCGTCATCGGCAGCAGCGGCAGGAAGCGCACCGGATCCATCGGCTCGGCCAGCTCCAGGTCCTCCACCAGACCGCCGGACTCCGCCACCAGGACGGACGAGAACGGCGCCTGAGGCCACAGCGGTTCACCGAGGTCCATGGAGTTGCCCGGCGCCACGATCACGCCTTCGACCTGCGGTGACGACGCCAGCACCGCGAGCGGGCGCAGCACATTGTCGGTGTCGGCGAGCCCGGCCCGTACCGACAGGACGAGTTCCGCGCGGGGGCCCTTCACGGGGTCGGCGAGCGGGTCCTTGGGGTCGTTCATCGGCTGGGCCGACATGCCCAGCGTGGCGTACCGGACGATGTCCCCGTCGATGAAACGGAGCACCTCGATCCGGTCCGTACCGAGAAAGGTGACCGCGGCGCGCGCGTCCGGTTCGCCGAGCGCGGAGCTGAGCCGGGCCTCGACCAGAGCAAGAACTTCTCCCATCCCGCGAGCATAGATCGCATCAGGAACGGGCAAAGGAAGGAATTGATCCTCAGTCGGCTGATAGGCTTGGCCGCCTGTTCGGGACAACACGCTGAAGTGTGGCTCTGGGTCCCGATCACACGTCATCCCCCACGGGGGACCGGCCGGAGGAGGTGGGGCTGCGGTGGATCGAAGTCGACCGTGCAGTACCAACCGCTCTTCCGCGCGACTCCTCGCCGCCTGACGCTGCCCGTCCGATTCCGGCACCGTCCGTCCTCGGGGGCTTCCCGCACCGCTGCATCCTCGGCACCGCGCACGACGGAAGAGCACGTCGTTTTTGCCTGACTGTCTGTAGCGAACGCCGTCACCGTGTCACGCGGTGCCGCCCGCTTTGCGGACGTATCGAGTACAACGTCCCCATTCCGGGCAGTGCCACGCCGCGCGCCGCCGGCCTCTCCGTGAAGGAGCCTGCCATGTCGATGATCCGTGACCTGCGCGAAGCGGTCCGCCCGGCGCTGCGCAAGAGCAGCGGCCCGTACAGCACGTACGACGCCACCCGTGACCCCTCGGCATCCAGCGCGGTCGTCGACTGCGCCGTCTACCGCGACGGCGAGCGCGTGAAGGACGCGGCGTGCCTCACCCCGCACGAGGCGATGCTCCGGGTGCGCGAGGGCGGCGGCTTCGCGTGGATCGGGCTCCACGAGCCGACGGAAGAGGAATTCGCGGGAATCGCCGCGGAGTTCGGGCTCCACCCGCTGGCCGTGGAGGACGCCGTCCACGCCCACCAGCGCCCCAAGCTGGAGCGGTACGACGACACGCTCTTCACCGTCTTCAAGACCATCCACTACGTCGATCACGCCGAGCTGACGGCGACCAGCGAGGTCGTCGAGACCGGTGAGGTGATGTGCTTCACCGGACCCGACTTCGTCATCACCGTGCGGCACGGCGGACAGGGCTCGCTGCGCAACCTCCGGCACCGGCTGCAGGACGACCCGGAACTGCTGGCCAAGGGCCCGTCGGCGGTGCTGCACGCCATCGCGGACCATGTCGTGGACGGGTACATCGCGGTCGCGGACGCGGTCCAGGTCGACATCGACGAGATCGAGATCGACGTCTTCTCGGCGCCGTCGAAGGGCAGCACGCGCGGTACGGACACCGGGCGGATCTACCAGCTCAAGCGCGAAGTGCTGGAGTTCAAGCGGGCCGTGACCCCGCTGCTGCGGCCCATGCAGCTGCTGAGCGAGCGGCCGATGCGTCTCGTCGACCCGGACATCCAGAAGTACTTCCGCGACGTCGCCGACCACCTCGCGCGGGTGCAGGAGCAGGTCATCGGCTTCGACGAGCTCCTGAACTCGATCCTCCAGGCGAATCTGGCACAGGCGACGGTCGCGCAGAACGAGGACATGCGCAAGATCACGTCCTGGGCCGCGATCATCGCCGTACCGACGGCGGTGTGCGGGGTCTACGGCATGAACTTCGACCACATGCCGGAGCTGCACTGGAAGTACGGCTACCCGATGGTGATGGCCGGCATCGTCGCGGTCTGTCTCACCATTCACCGCACGCTGAAGCGCAACGGCTGGCTCTAATAGGCTGCGGGACATGAACGACGCTCAGCTCGGCCACGACCCGCTGCTCGGCCCCGCCCTCGTCGAGGAGGCCACCAAGAAGTCCGGCCTCATCTGGGTCCGGGGCACCGGACCCTCCCGGGCCCTGTGGCACGCCTGGCACGACGGGGCCGCGCACGTCGTCGGCGACGGTCCGGGCGAGCAGCCGCTGCCCGGGCTGACGGACGGCTCCACCGCCGAGGTGACCGTACGCAGCAAGGACAAGGGCGGCCGGCTGGTCGCCTGGACGGCCGTGGTGAGCGAGCTGGCCCCCGGCTCGGAGGCATGGGAAGGCGCGGTCGCCGAGCTGAAGGGCAAGCGGCTCAACGCGCCGGACGGCGAGCAGATGACGGAGCGCTGGGCGCGGGAGTGCCGGGTGCTGCGGCTGGAGCCGCGCGAGTCGACCACCGAGCATCCGCAGGGCTCCCTGGCCGCCACCCCGCTGCCCACGACGGCCACCACGCGCCACCCGATCCCGGCGGCCCTGCCGCGCCTGCTGCTGCGCCGCGGCCGCAAGCGCGCCTCCTGAGGCTCCTGAGGTCCTGACGAGGGCCTGGTCCTCGTGCGCCCTCCCCTCGGGGGCGGCCGGCACCGAAGCGACCCGGTGCCGCAACAGGGGCCGGCGTGTCCGTCCTCGAACGCCGGACGGGCTCACCACGGCAGGCCGCAGCCCGCAGCACTCAGTTGCTCGTGCGCGGCAGCTCGCGGCCGTAGTCGACCGACTCCTCCTTGGTCGGAGGCGCGAGCTTGAAGTCCTCGTCCCAGTCGGCGAGCGTCAGGACGCCCGCGCCACCCGCGCGGGCGAACTGGAGCGGGTACGGCGTCCCCTTGAGGGAGACGTCGAGCGTGCCGCCGTTGCCCTCGCTGCCGAGGACCTTGATCGTGCGGACGCCGCCGATCGTGTCGCGGTCGCCCTTGCTGAGCTTCCCCTGAAGGCCGAGGAGCCCCTCCAGCAGGACGTCCATCTCGGTGAAGCCGCGCAGCTGCTTGTACGACGGGTCGTCCTCCGGGACCTTCACGTACATGTCGTCGAGCTTGTCCGCGGCGGCCGTGTCCTCCTTGCTCGGCGGCTCGGACGCGCCGTCGCCGTCGGAGTCCGCGTGGGCCCAGAAGGCCGTGTCGGCCTTCAGATAGAGCGCATCACCGACCCGCAGCAGCTCGAAGGTCGAGTTCTTCGTGGTGACCGAGCCGATACCGCCGCTCTTCTTGAGCCGCATGTTCAGCTTGTACGTGCCGCCCTTGGACACCAGCGTCCCGGAGAGCCGTACCGCCTGCGCCGCGTTCGCCGCCGCCTTCGCCTTCGCCTCGATGGCCGGCGCCTCCAGCTTGCCGACGCCGTTCGTGCCCGCGTCCGGGTCCTCGCCGGCGCAGGCCGTGAGGGCGGCGGCCAGCCCCATGCAGAGTGCGACGGGGAGCGCCGCCCGGCGGGCGGCCCGGGCCGCGGCGGCCGGGGGGAGAGCGGTCACGTGCGCACTGCCTCTCGTACGTGGGGGGTGGCAAGACCGCAGCGTACCCGGGGTCATAGCACGATCTGGAGGGGAGCCGTCCGGACCGTTCTCGTAGGCGGCATGGAACGCCACGGGCTAGCCTGAAGCCGTTGAACAGCGGCATTTCGGGGCATTTCCCTCGGCATGGAGGAGGCGCGGAGCATGGCGGCAGGCGCCCCCCGGATCTTCGTCTCGCATCTCGCCGGAGTCCCGGTCTTCGACCCCAACGGCGAGCAGGTCGGGCGCGTACGCGACCTCGTCGCCATGCTCCGCGTCGGCGGCCGCCCGCCGCGGCTGCTCGGCCTGGTCGTGGAGGTCCTCAGCCGCCGCCGGATCTTCCTCCCCATGACCCGGGTGACCGGCGTCGAGTCCGGTCAGGTGATCACCACCGGCGTCGTCAACATGCGGCGCTTCGAGCAGCGACCGACCGAGCGTCTCGTCCTCGGCGAGCTCCTGGACCGGCGGGTCCGACTCGTCGAGACGGGCGAGGAGGTCACCGTCCTGGACGTCGCGATCCAGCAGCTCCCGGCCCGCCGCGACTGGGAGATCGACAAGGTCTTCGTACGGAAGGGGAAGGGCGGGGCGCTGCGCCGCAAGGGCGAGGCCCTGACCGTCGAGTGGTCCGCGGTCACCGGCTTCTCGCTGGAGGAGGAGGGGCAGGGCGCCGAGAGCCTGGTCGCCACGTTCGAACGGCTGCGGCCGGCGGACCTCGCGAACGCGCTGCACCACCTCTCCCCCAAGCGGCGCCTGGAGGTCGCCGCGGCCCTCCACGACGACCGGCTTGCCGATGTCCTGGAGGAGCTGCCGGAGGACGAGCAGGTGGAGATCCTCGGCAAGCTGAAGGAGGAGCGGGCGGCGGACGTGCTGGAGGCGATGGACCCGGACGACGCGGCCGATCTGCTCTCCGAGCTGCCGGAGGAGGACAAGGAGCGACTGCTCACGCTGATGCGGCCGAGCGACGCCGCCGAGATGCGCCGGCTGATGTCGTACGAGGAGCGGACCGCCGGCGGCCTGATGACGACCGAGCCGATCGTGCTGCGCCCGGACGCGACGGTCGCGGACGCGCTGGCGCGTGTGCGCCAGCGGGACCTCTCCCCCGCGCTCGCGGCCCAGGTGTACGTGTGCCGGCCGCCCGACGAGACACCGACGGGCAAGTACCTGGGCACCGTCCACTTCCAGCGGCTGCTGCGTGATCCGCCGTTCACGCTGGTCGGCGGGATCGTCGAGAGCGATCTGCCGCCGCTCGCCCCGAACACTCCGCTGCCCGCGATCACCAGCTATCTCGCTGCGTACAACATGGTCGCCGCGCCGGTCGTGGACGAGAGCGGCTCGCTGCTGGGCGCCGTCACCGTCGACGACGTGCTCGACCATCTGCTGCCGGAGGACTGGCGGGAGGCCGAGTTCGAGGGGACGGTGACCGCCGATGGGAAGTGACCACGGGTTCCCCGAGCGCGGTGAGGGCCGCTCCGAGGCCAGGGAGCGGGAACGGGAACGAGAGCGGGAGCGGGAACGCGAACGGGAACGAGAGCGGGAGCGGGAACGCGAACGGGAACGGGAACGGGAACGAGAGCGGGAACGGGAACGGCTGAGCGGCGGGCCGCGGCTGCGCAACCGGCTCGATGTGCCGCGCGCTCCGCGGCGGAAGGTGCTGCCGGAGTACGACCCCGAGGCCTTCGGACGGTTCTCCGAGAAGATCGCCCGCTTCCTTGGGACCGGGCGGTTCCTTGTCTGGATGACCGTGACCATCGCCGCCTGGGTCCTGTGGAACGTGTTCGCCCCGACGCCGCTTCGCTTCGACGAGTACCCGTTCATCTTCCTGACGCTCATGCTGTCGCTCCAGGCCTCGTACGCCGCCCCGCTGATCCTGCTCGCGCAGAACCGCCAGGCCGACCGCGACCGGGTCGAGATGGAACAGGACCGGGCGCAGAACGAGCGCTCCATCGCGGACACCGAGTATCTGACGCGGGAGATCGCGGCGCTGCGCATGGGCCTCGGCGAGGTCGCCACGCGCGACTGGATCCGCTCCGAGTTCGAGGATCTGCTGAAGGAGCTGAGCAACCAGGACCACGAACCCGTATTCCCGCCCGGTCCGCACCGCGGACGTGACGAAGGCGACCGCTGACGCCCGTCCCCGGGGCGGCATCCGGCGCCGTACCATCGTCCGTATGGCTACGGAAGACGCGGTGCGCGAGGCACTGGCGACGGTGAACGACCCCGAGATCAACAAACCGATCACCGACCTGGGCATGGTGAAATCGGTCGAGATCGGGGACGACGGCGCGGTTGCCGTCACGGTCTACCTCACCGTCTCGGGCTGTCCGATGCGCGAGACCATCACCCAGCGCGTCACGGACGCCGTCTCCCGCGTCGAGGGCGTCACGCGCGTGGACGTGTCGCTGGACGTGATGAGCGACGAGCAGCGGCGCGAGCTCGCGGCCTCGCTGCGCGGCACCGGCGCCGAGCGTGAGGTCCCCTTCGCCAAGCCCGGCTCGCTGACCCGCGTCTACGCGGTGGCGTCCGGCAAGGGCGGCGTCGGCAAGTCCTCGGTGACCGTGAACCTGGCGGCGGCGATGGCGGCCGACGGCCTGAAGGTCGGTGTCGTCGACGCCGACATCTACGGCCACAGCGTGCCGCGCATGCTGGGCGCGGACGGCCGTCCGACCCAGGTCGAGAACATGATCATGCCGCCGTCGGCGAACGGCGTGAAGGTCATCTCGATCGGCATGTTCACCCCGGGCAACGCGCCGGTGGTGTGGCGCGGCCCCATGCTGCATCGCGCACTGCAGCAGTTCCTCGCGGACGTGTACTGGGGCGACCTGGACGTCCTCCTGCTCGACCTGCCCCCGGGCACGGGCGACATCGCCATCTCCGTGGCCCAGCTGGTGCCGAACGCGGAGATCCTGGTCGTCACCACCCCGCAGCAGGCCGCGGCCGAGGTCGCGGAGCGGGCCGGCTCCATCGCCGTTCAGACCCACCAGAAGATCGTCGGCGTCGTCGAGAACATGTCGACCATGCCGTGCCCGCACTGTGACGAGATGATCGACGTCTTCGGCTCGGGCGGCGGCCAGAGGGTCGCCGACGGGCTGACGAGGACGACGGGCGCCACGGTCCCGGTGCTCGGCCAGATCCCGATCGACGTCCGCCTGCGCGAGGGCGGCGACGAGGGCAAGCCGGTCGTCCTGACCGACCCCGACTCCCCGGCCGGCTCGGCCCTGCGCGCCATCGCCGGCAAGCTCGGCGGCCGCCAGCGGGGCCTCGCGGGCCTGAGCCTGGGCATCACGCCGCGCAACAAGTTCTGACGCCTGTACGGGTTGTGGGCAGCCACCGGCCCGCACCCGGCGTGCAGACGTGAAGGGGCACCGCTCACCATGAGCGGTGCCCCTTCCTCCGTCCAGGCCATGTCCGGTCGGTCTTGCCGGGCTCGCGTGCCCTGGCACCGCACCTCGCTGCGTTGTCGTCGGTCACCGACTCCCCCGTAGCCCTTCGGGCACGGGAGGTGCCCCCACCGCCTCGATTTCTCCCCCTGCCTTCGGCGGGGGACCCCCACCTCCGCCGTGCGATGCGTCCCCCAGGCCCTGCGGGCCTGGGGAGACCCCATGCACCAGACCCCGCTCACCGATCCGGCCTGATCGACCGGACAGGACCTAGGCGTACGCGCCCAGGTCCTGCACCACCGAGAAGCCGAGCCCGTACGCGCTCAACCCCCGCCCGAACGCACCCACGTGCACCCCGCTCCCCGTGGACCCGGCCAGCACCCACCCGAATTCCGACTCCCGGTAGTGGAACGGCATCGGCGTCCCGTCCACCGGCAGCGACAGCTCCGACCACGCCGGACCGGCGAGGTCGTCCGCGAGCTCGAACGCGGTCTCGGTCTGCTGGTCCAGCCAGTCGTCCCGCAACGAGTGGTCCAGCTGCCCGGGCCAGGTGTACGCGAGAAGCCCCGAACCGGCGAGCCACGCCGCCGAGGAGACCGTCGTCGCGTCAAGGACACCCGTGCCGTCACCGCTGCGCCGCATCGGGCTCGCGGCGATCGTGACGACCACGGCGAAGCGCTCCTTCTCGGCCCCTGCGGCGTCGGACTTTATCGACGGCTCGTCGCCGTGGCCCATCGACCCGTGCTGCACCGTGCCGTCCGCGGCCGTGGCGACCTGCATCAGCCAGCGCGGCCCGATGAAGGCCTCGTCCAGTCCGTACCAGGGGAAGGGTGCGCGCAGATAGTCGTCGACCGTACGCCGGGCCACGGGCACCCCCTCAGCGGCCGATGCGCTGGGCGTGCTCTGCGTCCCTACCCGACTCGTCGTCTCCATCTACCCGGCCGCCTCCTCGATCACCTGGGTCCGGAACGGCCCGCCCCCCGCGGGCGTCCTCGTTTCCGGACAGATGGAGAGGATAGCCATCTCGCACCGGCTCGTTGGGATTGATGGCGCTCGGGGGCACTCAGGTGGCGTCTGCGTCGAAGGGCGGGCGCTCGCCCTGATCGACGGTTTCGCGCTTCTTGAGCAGGTCCGGAGCGGCGCCGGGCGAGCCGTTGACGGCAGCGGGGACCGTGTCGGTCTCCTTGCCGTTGACCGCGTCCGCGACGTCGTTGATCTCCTTCTTCAGGTCGAAGCTGCTCCGGATTTCCTTCAGATCGTCGTTCTCGGCGAGCTGCTTGCGGATGAAGGTCTTGGGATTGAGGTCCTCGAACTCGAAGTCCTTGAATTCCGGGCCCAGTTCGCTACGAATGTCGTGCTTCGCGTTGTCGGAGAATTCCCGGACCTTGCGAACGAACCGCGAGACGTCCTGGATGACCTTCGGCAGCTTGTCCGGACCGAAAACGAGCACGGCGAGGACCACGAGCGTGACGAGCTCGAGTGCGCCTATGTCATTGAACACCCTGCTGCTCCTTGTGTTCGTGTTCTCCATGCCCGCCGGTCAAGCGTGCGGTGGGACCCGCTCCACGGTACCCGGCCAATCTGTCCTGACGGTACCTTCGGGTGTCTCTTCGGGGGTCCCGTCGCCGGTCGGACCGGGTGGTCCGCCGCCGGTCGGGCCGGGGTGGCCTGCCGGATGTCCGTCACGCACCGCTCGACGAGCCGAGCGTCAGCGTCTTGGTCTGCTCCTTGCCGTCCCGGAGCAGGGTCAGCTCCAGCCGGTCGCCGGGGCGGTGCGCACGGATCTTGACGATGAGCTCCTCGCCGCTGTGCACCCGCTGGCCGTCGACCTTGGTGATGACGTCGCCCGGGCGGACGCCGGCCTTCGCTGCGGGCCCGCCGGGGGTGATGGGCGCGGTGCCGTCCCGGCCCTTCTCGCCGACCCGGGCACCGTCGCCCGTGTACTTCATGTCGAGGCTGACGCCGATGACGGGGTGGGTGGCCTTGCCGGTGTTGATGAGCTCCTCGGCGACGCGCTTGCCCTGGTTGATGGGGATGGCGAAGCCGAGACCGATGGAGCCGGGCTGACCGCCGCCGTCGGGCCCTGTGCCGGTGTCGGCGGCGCGGATGGCGCTGTTGATGCCGATGACGCGGGCCTTGGAGTCGACGAGCGGGCCGCCGGAGTTGCCGGGGTTTATCGGGGCGTCGGTCTGCAGCGCGTCGACGTAGCTGATGTCGCTGCCGTCGCCCTTCTCGCCGCCCGCGGTGATCGGGCGCTCCTTGGCGCTGATGATTCCGGCGGTGACGGTGTTCTGCAGGTCGAAGGGCGCGCCGATGGCGACGACCGGGTCGCCGACGCGGACGTTGTCGGAGTTGCCGAGGGGCAGCGGCTTCAGTCCGGACACGCCAGTGACCTTGACGACGGCCAGGTCGTAGCCGCTGTCCTTGCCGACCAGCCTGGCGCGAGCCGTCTCGCCACCGCTGAAGGTGACGGAGATGTCGCCGGAGCTGCCCGCCGCGTCCACGACGTGGTTGTTGGTGAGGATGTGGCCCTGCTTGTCGAGGACGAATCCCGTGCCGGTGCCCTGCTCGCCCGCGCCGCTGACGTGCAGCGTCACGACACTGGGCAGGGCGCTGGCGGCGATGCCCGCGATGCTGCCGGGGGCGCGCCCGGAGTCCTCCGGGCCGGCCTGGGGCAGTTCCACGGTGGTGATGCCGCCGTTCCGCTCCAGATATGCGCCGACGCCGCCGCCGAGCACCCCGGCGAGCAGCGCGAAGAGCAGGGCCCCGACGAATGCGGCGCCGCGCCGGGGCTTCTTCTCGGCCGACTCCCCGGCCTGGCTCAGGGCGACCGTCCCCGTGGCGCTCCAGGGGTCGTACTGGGCCCACTGGACGGGCGCGGGGGCCGGTGCGGGTGCCGGTGCCGGTGCGGGTGCGGGCATGGGCGCGGGGGCCGCGGCCGGGCCCGGGGCGGCGTACCCGTTGCTCACGGGGTGCTGTGCCGGAACGGGCGTCCCGTGCGCCGGGGTTCCCACGGGCCGCTGCACCGGAGGCGCGGGGGCCCAGGGCCCGGGGCCGCCGTAGGGCGGCGTCCGGTACTCGTCGGGCTCGTGCAGCGCCTGTACGCCGGCGCCCTGCGGCGGGGCGGCGTCGGCCACCGGCTCGTTCACCGGGCCGGCAGCCCGGCCGGCCTGAGCGGGCTCCGCTACGGCCGCCGGGGCCTCCGCCGCGAGCGCTTCCGTTGGAGCCGGCGCGGGCGTCTCCGAGGGTGCCGGTGCGGGGGCCGGTGCGGCCAGCGGGTACTCGGACCGGTCGTCGGTGACGGAGGCGGGAGCCGCCTCGGGAGCAGCCGATTCCGTCCGGGGTGCGTCGGGTCCGTGCTCCAGGGGCGCCGGAGGCGTCTCCGGCAGGGAGGTACGGCGGGAAGGCCGGCTCCACCACTTCGGCTTGGGATCCGTCTGCTTCCCGTTCTCCATGCTCTCCCCGCAACTGGCCTGTCCGCGCGCCCTGCCGGGCACCCCTTCCCTGGATTCAACCAGGTTTGCGGAAGGCATCACACAGCGCGGCCGCCCGCACCCGGCGTCAGCGCCCGGCCGGGGCCGCGAGCTGGGTCGGGTGCGGGGTGGCCGTCGTCGCCGGACCTGGCGCGGTGGCCGACTGGAGCGCCGAGCCCGAGGGCCGTATCAACGCCGGCGGCGCGCCCGTCAGCAGGCCCGACGCCGAGAACGGGTGGGCCATCGGCTGCCCCTGCATCAGGGCCGGCGAGACCACGCCCACGGTCTGGTCGCTGGTGGCACCGCCGCGACGCCGTCCGGTGTCCGCGCTCGATGCGGCCGACGGGGAGGCACTCCGCTGGGGCGTCACATTGTTCCCCCTCTGGTCACCACGGGCGGCGGCATCGCCCGATGCGCCCAGCGGCACCGTCCCGCCGAGGGCGATTGCCGCGAACGACACCGCGCTGGCCGCAGTGAGGGCGAACCTGCGTCCGCGCCACACCGAGCGCTCGGCCTCCTGGCGCCCCACGTCATGGATACGGAATCCGGAACCGTGCCCCTGCCCGGGGCCAGGTGCGTACCCGAAGCCTTCCGGCGTCATGCCGAAGACGCCGTCGCCGAAGCGTCCTCGGCCGGAGCCGAACGGACCGCTTCTGTCGTCGTCGTCGGCGGGCTGCCCTCCGGGCGGCCCGCCGGGCAAGCCCTGCAGGCGGGCGAGGAACCCTTCGGACGGCGGCGGCGGGGCGGTCGCGGCGAACACGCTCTTCAGCCGGCGCTGTGCGTCGGCCTCGGCCTTGCACTTGGGACAGGTCGCGAGGTGCGCGAGCACCCGGTCGCGCGCGTCATGTTTCAGCTCGCCGTCGATCAGAGCAGCGAGCCGGTCCCCCAAGTGCTGCTCCGCGGGGGTCGGTCCGATGCCGCTCACGCCGAACCGCCCTCCCCGATCACGCCCGCCAGTGCGCGCTGCTCGGCACGCGCCTCGGGAGAGCGGTGCTGGAGGGCCTTGCGCAGATGCGAGCGGCCGCGGTGGATACGGCTGCGGACGGTGCCGAGCTTGACGCCGAGCGTGGCCGCGATCTCCTCGTACGACAGCCCCTCGATGTCGCAGAGCACCACGGCGGCGCGGAACTCGGGCGCCAGGGTGTCCAGGGCCTGCTGCACATCGGCGTCGAAGTGCGTGTCGTGGAAGACCTGCTGCGGGGACGGCTCACGGCTGGGCAGCCGCTCGGCGGCGTCCTCCCCGAGCGCGTCGAAGCGGATCCGCTGCTTGCGGCGGACCATGTCCAGGAAGAGGTTCGTGGTGATGCGGTGCAGCCAGCCCTCGAACGTCCCCGGCGTGTACGTCGAAAGGGAGCGGAAGACGCGGACGAAGACCTCCTGGGTGAGGTCCTCCGCGTCGTGCTGGTTTCCGGTCAGACGGTAGGCAAGGCGGTACACCCGCGCGCTGTGCGTGCTGACGATGTCCTCCCACGAGGGAGGCGTCCACGCCTGCGAATCCGCATCCGATGCGAATGTCGCGGTGGTTACGGAGTCGGTCTGGCCTGAACGGGCGTCAGCGGTGTCTGTCACGGATTTCGGCTCACCCGCCGACCCGAGGAGGCGCCTCAGCACCCCTCTCCGATCCACAGGCGCAGCCGCACCTCCCCTGTCGGCTCTGGTGGTGTCCAGTGGAGTCCCTACCATAGCCACCTCGCCCGTTAGCTCCGGATAAGAATCTTTACGCGAATTTGGGGCCGGTCGGCGGTCGCCCGCACTTTCCTCCCTGCCCCTCCATAACGCCCGGTCCCATCTGCGGGTTCCCGGGCGCAGCGGATACAGTCACCGTTGCGCCAACTACGGGGACAGGAGAGGGTCATTACCGCCAACCGGCAGACGAGCTGGGCGTTCGCCGACGCCTTTGTCGCCGAGGACGAAGCGTTGCGCTGGGCCCGTGAGCGGGCCCGGGAAGCAGTGCTGCCCTCGGTGTCGCCGGGCACCGGCGCCGCGCTGCGACTGCTGGCCGCCACGGCGGACGCCAAGGCGGTGGCGGAGATCGGCACGGGCACCGGCGTCTCCGGGATCTATCTGCTGCAGGGCATGCGGCCCGACGGCGTGCTGACCACCGTGGACCCCGAGCCGGAGCGCCAGGGTTTCGCGCGGCAGGCGTTCCGTGCCGCGGGCTTCGCGGGGAACCGGGCGCGGTTCATCCCTGGCCGAGCCCTGGACGTACTGCCCAGGCTCGCGGACGGCGGGTACGACCTCGTCTTCTGCGACGGCGACCGGCTGGAGTCGCTGGACTACCTCGCTGAATCGTTGCGCCTGCTGCGACCTGGGGGGCTCGTCTGCTTCGAGGGCGTCTTCGCGGACGGCCGCACGGTCGACTCGTCGGCCCAGCCGGCCGAGGTGCTGCGGGTGCGGGAGCTGCTGCGGGCGGTGCGGGAGAGCCAGGAGCTGCTGCCGTCGCTGCTGCCGGTGGGCGACGGGCTGCTGTGCGCGGTGCGCCGCGGCTGACGCGTCTGGGCGCCGCGGCTGACACGTCGAGTTGCCGCAGCCGACAGGGCGGCCTCGCCGCGGGGCGTCGCCCGCGGCGAAGGCTCCTCCTCCGGGCCCGTACAACTCTGCCCCGGCACGGTCGTACCGTACCGGGGCAGTGCGGAAAGGTTGTGGGCGCTCCTCGCGTCAGCCGACGACCTTCTTGAGGGCGTCGCCGAGCGCGTCGGCCTCGTCCGGAGTCAGCTCGACGACAAGCCGACCGCCGCCTTCGAGCGGAACGCGCATGACGATGCCCCGCCCCTCCTTGGTCACCTCGAGCGGGCCGTCGCCCGTCCGCGGCTTCATGGCCGCCATGCTCGTTCCCCTTCCTGAAACCAGCTCATCGTCAGCCGACGGCCCCCTGGGTGGGCACACGTCACCGGCATCGAACACATTGCTTCCCAGCCATTATCCCGCATGGCAGGACCCGATGACCAACATCGGTCGGCATCGCTTGCGCAACGCGCTTTCGCAAAACCACCCAATTCGGGGATCCACCTGCGATACTTCGCCATCGCGCTCACACAAGTGACCCATAATTCTTTGACGCACGTCACATACCGGGCCGTATGCCGGGTCCCCGCGATCTCCGTCATGCTGGGCCCGACACGATCGCATCGCCCGAGCCGCAAAGGGGACCCCGCCATGGCCGACACCGTTCTGTACGAGGTGAAGGACGGACTCGCGACCATCACGATCAACCGGCCCGAGGCCATGAACGCGATGAACGTCGAGGCCAAGGAGGCCCTCCGGGACAGCGTGCAGGCCGCCGCGGCCGACGAGGCGGTACGGGCGGTGCTGCTGACCGCGACCGGCCGGGCGTTCTGTGTGGGCCAGGACCTCAAGGAGCACATCTCGCTGCTGCACGCCGACCGCGAGGCGGGCACCGGCAGCACCATGAGCACCGTGCGCGAGCACTACAACCCCATCGTCCGGGCGCTCACCGAGATGCCGAAGCCGGTCGTCGCCGGGGTGAACGGGGTCGCGGCGGGCGCGGGGCTCGGCTTCGCCCTGGCCGCCGACTACCGGATCGTGGCCGACACGGCGAAGTTCACGACGTCCTTCGCGGGGGTCGCGCTGACCGCCGACTCGGGCGTCTCCTGGACGCTCCCCCGGCTGATCGGGGCGAGCCGCGCCGCCGATCTGCTGCTCTTCCCGCGGTCGATCTCGGCTCAGGAGGCGTACGACCTGGGCATCGCGAACAGGCTCGTACCGGCGGAGGAGCTCGCCGCCGAGGCCGCGACGGTCGCGCGCGCCCTGGCGGAGGGCCCGACGCTCGCGTACGCAGCCATCAAGGAGTCCCTGGCGTACGGCGCGGGCCACACGCTCGACGAGACGCTGGAGAAGGAGGACGAGCTGCAGACCAGGGCCGGGGCCTCCGAGGACCACGGGATCGCGGTCCAGGCCTTCCTCGACAAGGCGAAGCCCAGGTACCTGGGGCGATGACGCTCCGGCGCAGCGGCCCCGCCCGGCCTGCTGCCCCGCCGGCCCTCCGGTGATCCGGAGGCCTCCGGCGCTCCCGGGCCAGTCCTGCCCTAGGAGGTGACCGCCCCGCGGGCCACGCAGTCCGCCAGGTGGTCGTCCACCAGGCCGCACGCCTGCATCAGGGCGTACGCCGTCGTGGGGCCGATGAAGCGCAGGCCGCGCTTCTTGAGGTCCTTGGCCAGCGCCGTGGACTCGTCCGTGACCGCCGGGATGTCCGCGAGGATGCGCGGCGCCGGGCGGGCGGCCGGGTCCGGGGCGTACGACCAGATCAGCGTGTCCAGCTCGCCGGCCGGCCAGTCCGCGAGCACCCGCGCGTTGGCGAGGGCCGCATCGATCTTGGCGCGGTTGCGGATGATCCCCGCGTCGGCGAGCAGGCGCTCCTTGTCGGCGTCCGTGAAGGCCGCCACCGACGCGATCTTGAAGTCGTCGAAGGCCTGCCGGAAGCCCTCGCGCCGGCGCAGGATCGTGATCCAGGACAGCCCGGACTGGAACGCCTCCAGACAGAGCCGCTCGAACAGCGCGTCGTCCCCGTGGACCGGGCGGCCCCACTCCTCGTCGTGGTACGCCACATAGTCCTCGGTGGACAGGCCCCAGGGGCAGCGCAGCCGCCCGTCCGGGCCCGCGACGGCTCCGCCGCTCATCGCTCGCCCTCCTGTCCCGGTCCCGGTCGTCCCGGCCGCTCGTCCCCCGGATGTCCGGCGGGCCGGTCGTCGAACGGCTCGGCAGGCTGCTCGTCGAAGGGCTCGGTGGGGCGCTTGTCGAAGAAGCCGCCGGTCCGCCCGCCGGACCGATCGCCCGGCTGCTCTCCGAACGGCTCCGGCGGCCCCGTCCGCGTCGCCTGCCGCCCGGCCAGGGCCGACTCCAGCTCGGCGATCCGCGCGTCCCGCTCGGCGAGCTCCGCGCTCAACCGGTCGAGGACGTCGTCGACGTCCGCCATCCGGTAGCCCCGCGGCGCCACCGGCAGCCGCAGCGCGTCGATGTCCGCGCGGCCGACCGGCCGCGCCGCCGGCAGCGGGTCCACCAGGTGCTCGGGCGCCACCTCCGGAAGGACCGCCCTCTCACCGCCGCCGACCACCGCCAGGGTGACCGCGGCGACCACCACGACCATCGCGATCAGCAAGAACCAGAACACAGCGTGCCTCTCCCCGGAGCAGGAAACCGTCCGCTGCCGATCGTGCCATGCGCCACCGACAGTTAAGGTCGCAGGCGACCGATCGCGAGGACGGAGACAGCGGATGCAGGGGATGCGCAGCGGGACTCTGCGGCTGGGGCGGCGCGAATTCGACGCGCACGAGCCGGTGATCATGGCGATCGTGAACCGGACCCCGGACTCCTTCTACGACCAGGGGGCGACGTTCCGCGACGAGCCCGCCCTCGCCCGCGTCGAGCACGCGGTGGCGGAGGGGGCCGCCATCATCGACATCGGTGGTGTGAAGGCCGGTCCCGGGGAGGAAGTGACGGCCGAGGAGGAGGCTCGCCGCACGGTCGGTTTCGTCGCCGAGGTCCGCCGGCGCTTCCCGGACGTGGTGATCAGCGTCGACACCTGGCGCCATGACGTGGGGGCGGCCGTCTGCGAGGCGGGCGCGGACCTGCTGAACGACGCGTGGGGCGGCGTGGACCCGAAGCTGGCCGAGGTGGCGGCCCGCTACGGGGTGGGGCTGGTGTGCACGCACGCGGGCGGCGCGGAGCCGCGCACGCGGCCGCACAGGATCGCGTACGACGACGTCATGGCGGACATCCTGCGGGTGACCACGGGCCTGGCCGAGCGCGCGGCGGCGCTCGGGGTGCGCCGGGACGGCATTCTCATCGATCCCGGTCATGACTTCGGGAAGAACACCCGTCACTCGCTGGAGGCGACGCGTCGGCTCGGCGAGATGGTGGAGACGGGCTGGCCGGTGCTGGTGTCCCTCTCGAACAAGGACTTCGTGGGCGAGACGCTCGACCGGCCGGTGAAGGAGCGCGTGATCGGCACGCTCGCGACGACCGCGGTGTCGGCGTGGCTGGGCGCCCAGGTGTACCGCGTCCACGAGGTCGCCGAGACCCGCCAGGTCCTGGACATGGTGGCCTCCATCGCGGGCCACAGGCCCCCGGCGGTCGCCCGCCGGGGCCTGGCCTGACCCCGGGGGGTCCGGGGCCGGGGCCCCGGACCCCCGGACACGGCCTACGCCTCGTAGCCCTCGTAGGGGAGCGGCGGGGGCGGGCCGGTCTCCTTGGTGACCAGGGCGACCGCCTCGTCGACGTCGTCCGTGACGTGGAAGAGCAGCAGGTCGCGGGCGGACGCCTTGCCCTGGGCGACCACGGTGTCACGCAGCCAGTCGACCAGGCCGGACCAGTAGGACGAACCGAACAGGACGATGGGGAAGCGGGTGACCTTGCGGGTCTGGACGAGGGTGAGGGCCTCGAAGAGCTCGTCCAGGGTGCCGAATCCGCCGGGCATGACCACGAAGCCCTGCGCGTACTTGACGAACATCGTCTTGCGGACGAAGAAGTAGCGGAAGTTCACGCCGATGTCGACGTGCGGGTTGAGCCCCTGCTCGAAGGGCAGCTCGATGCCGAGCCCGACGGAGATGCCCCGGGCCTCCCGGGCGCCCCGGTTCGCGGCCTCCATCGCGCCGGGCCCGCCGCCCGTGATCACGGCGAAGCCGGCCTCGACGAGTGCCCTGCCGATGCGGACGCCCGCGTCGTACTCGGGCGTGCCGGGCGCGGTCCGGGCGGAGCCGAAGACGCTGATCGCACTGGGCAGTTCGGCGAGGGCGCCGAAGCCCTCGACGAACTCCGACTGGATACGCATGACCCGCCAGGGATCGGTGTGCACCCACTCGGAGTCGCCCTCGGTGTCCAGCAGGCGCTGGTCCGTGGTGCCGGCCTGGATCTGGTCTCTGCGGCGCAGCACCGGTCCCAGCCGCTGTTCCTCCAGCCTCCGTGCTTCGTCGGGGTTGCCCATGACCTGCTCCCTCCGCTGCGGTGCTCGTTCCAGGTCAGCGTAGGTCGACGGAGGTGGACACGAGCGAAATTCCGGGCGGCGAGCAGTGACGAACAGCAAGGCGTCAGGCGGTGAGCCAGGCCCGGAGCCGCTCCTCGCAGTGCGTGATCTTGTCGATGGCCACGTGTTCGTCGCGCTTGTGGGCGAAGAGCGCGTCGCCCGGCCCGTAGTTCACGGCGGGAACGCCGAGCGCGCTGAACCGCGAGACGTCGGTCCAGCCGAACTTCGGCTGGGCCGTCCCGCCCACGGCCTCCATGAACGCGGCGGCCGCCGGGTGCGAGAGCCCCGGCAGCGCCCCGCCCGTGTGGTCGTCGACGACGAACTCGGTGACCCCGCAGTCCGCGAAGACCTCGCGGACATGGGCCTCGGCCTCCGCCATGCTGCGGTCCGGGGCGTAGCGGTAGTTGATCACGACGGTGCACTCGTCGGGGATGACGTTGGTGGCGACGCCGCCCTCGATCCCGACGGCGTTGAGCCCTTCGCGGTACTCGAGCCCGTCGATGAACGGGCGGCGCGGTTCGTACGCGGCGAGGCGGGCCAGGATCGGGCCGGCGGCGTGAATGGCGTTGGACCCCATCCAACTGCGCGCGGAGTGTGCGCGCTCCCCTGTCGTACGGAGATGGACCCGCAGCGTGCCCTGGCAACCGCCCTCGACCTGTGCGTCGGACGGCTCCAGCAGGACGGCGAAGTCACCCTTCAGCCAGTCGGGGTGGGCCTCGGCCACATGCCCCAGACCGTTGAGGTGTGCGGCGACCTCTTCGTTGTCGTAGAAGACGAAGGTGAGGTCGCGGTTCGGCGCCGGGACGGTCGCGGCGATCCGGAGCTGGACGGCGACGCCCGACTTCATGTCCGAGGTGCCGCAGCCCCACAGGATGCCGTTGTCGTCCAGCCTGGAAGGGACGTTGTCGGCGATCGGCACGGTGTCGATGTGGCCCGCGAGGACGACCCGCTCGGCGCGCCCCAGGTTCGTACGGGCCACGACGTTGTTGCCGTGCCGGTCGACCGTGAGGTGCGGCAGCGGGCGCAGCGCCTCCTCGATCGCGTCGGCGAGGGGCTTCTCGCTGCCGCTGACCGACGGGAAGTCGACGAGCCGGGCCGTCAGCGCCGGGGCATCCAGGGTGAGGTCAAGCGCGGTTTCGGACATGGCACCGACCCTAGCGCCCCCCATGCCGAGGGCCTGTCCTGCGGATCAGGCCGGATCGGCGAGCGGCCCGACGCGGGGGCGCGCCAGGGCACCGAGCCCGGAAAGATCCGGAGGACAGGCCCCGGCCCCCGGTGGGGCGGCAGGAGAGGGCCGGTACGGTGTGCAGCGTGACCGAGACCGCCTCCCCCGTCCGGCGCGGCCGCGTTCTGCGCAGCACGGCCGCGCTCGCCGTGCTGCTGGCGCTGGTCGCGTACGTGGTCGTGCAGTACGTGAGCGGAGGCGGGGGCGCGCCCCGTTGCGTGGTGCGCTCGGCCGACGGCGGGGACTCCGGCTCGGGGTCCGGTACGTCGTACGAGCTCACCCCCGAGATGGCCGCCAACGCCGCCACGATCTCCGCGGTCGGCACCACCCGCGGGATGCCCGAGCGCGCGGTCACCATCGCCCTGGCGACGGCCCTGCAGGAGTCCGCGCTGCGCAACATCAAGCATGGCGACCGCGACTCGCTCGGCCTCTTCCAGCAGCGCCCCTCGCAGGGCTGGGGAACCCCGCAGCAGATCCTCGACCCGGTGTACTCCGCCGGGAAGTTCTACGACCACCTCGCCAAGGTGCCGGGCTATTCGCGGCTTCCGCTGACCGAGGCGGCGCAGCGCGTGCAGCGCAGCGGTTTCCCGCAGGCGTACGCGAAGCACGAGCCGGACGCCTCGCTGCTGGCGGCCGCGCTCACCGGGCGTGCGTCCGCCGCCCTGACCTGCACGGCCGGCCGGGAGCCCGGTCCTGGCGACCCGGCCAGGCTGCGCTCCGAACTGACCCGCTCCTTCGGCACCGGCGTGCTGCCCACGGCCCGGGCCACGGGCGGGCGCGAGCTGACCGTGCCGGTGAACGCGACGGCCGGGGCGGGCGCGGGCAAGGGCACCGGCGCGGCCGCCGGTGCCGCGTCCCGGCGCGGCTGGGAGCTGGCCCACTGGGTGGTGGCCCAGGCGTCCGTGCTGCGCATCGAGCAGGTCTCGTACGCGGGGCGGGTCTGGAGCGCGGCCGAGGCGGACGAGGGCTGGACGTCGACGGACGCGAGCGCCGACGCGGGCGAGGTCAGGATCCGCGTGGCGTCGCGCTAGGCGGCTGCCTGCGGCGGGCCTCTGCCCTTCGCCGCCCCTTCCCGGCTGTGTGCGGCTCCGCCGCGTGGGGGCATGCCCCAGCCCCTCGGGAACGTGACCGGTACCGCCGGGTCGGCCCGCGTGTCCGTCCTCGAACGCCGGACGGGCCCGGTGTGTGGCCGGTACCGCCGAGCGGGCCCGGGTCCCCCGAATTCGTATCGCGCAGGCGTCCAGCGCCTCACTCTCCCGTGGGGCCCGCGTCGCGAGTGGGCGAGGTTTCTGCGGGGCGTTCGGGCACGTTCGACGGAAGTCCGTAATTCCCTTGCGGGAAAAGGGAAGTGACGGTTCACCACGCTGTCTGGACGCGCAATGTTCGCCCGTTTTTGTCCGCAGCCGATTATGCGATGCATTGCCAACTCTTTACCTCGGCGCACCGCAACCATCCCGGGCCCAAAGGCGGTTGTCACTGCGTCCGATCGCCGGACAGGCAACGACCCAACGTTCTCTCGTCGAAGGAGCATCATGTCCCTCCCCCTGACCCGCCGGATCGCCCGTGCCGCGCTGCTCGTCGCAGCTGGTGCAGCTCCCGTGGTCGGTGCGGCCGGCTCCGCAAGCGCCGTGGACCTGACCGAGACCCAGAACCTGGGCGGCCTGACCCAGCTCGACAGCGCCGCGGCCGCCGACACCGCGAGCGGTGCCGCGCAGCAGGCGACCGGTCTGGCGAGCGAGGCCGGCGGCAAGCTGGTCGGCACGGGCCTGCCGACCGCGAGCAGGACCGCCGGGCAGGCGGTCAAGACCGGCGCCCCCGTCGCGCAGGACGCGGCCGGCCAGGCGGTCGGCAGCGCCACGGACCTCGCGGGCCGGACTGCGGGCACCGCCGCGGAGCAGGCCGTGCCCGCGGCCGGGGAGCTGACGGGCAGTGTGCCGGCTCCGGACGCGGGCAACGCGCTGCCGACCGACCAGCTCCCGACCGGCGGGCTGCCGGCCGACCAGCTCCCGGTCGGCGGGCTGCTCGGCCAGTAGCCACCGCACACAGGGAAGGGCCCTCGGGAGCATGTGCTCCCGAGGGCCCTTCCCTGTGCCGTCAGCCGAGGCGCTTCACCGCCGCCTCCACCCGCTCGTCGGTCGCCGTGAAGGCCACGCGCACGAACCGCTCGCCCGCCGCCCCGTAGAAGTCCCCGGGCGCGACGAGGATGCCCAGCTCCGCCAGGTGCGCCACCGTGTCCCAGCAGGGCTCGTCGCGGGTCGCCCACAGATAGAGGCTCGCCTCGCTGTGCTCGATCCGGAAGCCGTGCTTGAGCAGCGCCTCGCGCAGTGCTCCGCGCCGGGCCGCGTACCGGGCCCGCTGCTCCGCGACGTGCGTGTCGTCGCCGAGCGCCGCCACCGTCGCCGCCTGCACCGGTGCGGGCGTCATCATCCCGCCGTGCTTGCGGATCTGCAGCAGTTCGCCCAGCACGGCCGGGTCGCCCGCCACGAAAGCGGCCCGGTAGCCCGCCAGGTTGGAGCGCTTGGACAGGGAGTGGACGGAGACGATGCCCTCGTACGATCCGCCGCAGACGTCCGGGTGCAGGACGGAGACGGGCTCGGCCTCCCAGCCCAGCTCCAGGTAGCACTCGTCGCTGAAGACGAGGACGCCGTGCTCGCGCGCCCACGCCACGATCCGGGTCAGCTCGTCCTTGGACAGGACCCGGCCGGTCGGGTTCGACGGCGAGTTCAGCCAGAGCAGCTTCAACCCGGTCGGGTCGAGCTCGGTCCCCGCGGCGTCAGCCGCAAATGTCTCGGTGTCGTACACGACGGGAGTCGCCCCGCACAGCCGCGCGCCGACCTCGTACGTCGGATAGGCGAGCCGCGGGTACGCCACTGTGTCGCCCGCGCCGAGCCCCAGCTGCGTCGGCAGCCAGGCCACCAGCTCCTTGGACCCCACCACCGGCAGCACGTTGGTGTGCCCGAAGGACACGGCTCCGAGCCGCCGCTCGCACCAGCCGACGAGCGCGTCCCGCAGCGCGGCCGTCCCCCACACCGTCGGATAGCCCGGCGAGTCCGCGGCAGCGACCAGGGCCTCCTGGACCAGTGCCGGGACGGGGTCCACGGGGGTGCCCACGGAGAGGTCGACGATGCCGTCCGGGTGGGCAGCCGCCGTCGCCTTGTAGGGCTCGAGCTTGTCCCAGGGAAAGACAGGGAGGCGCGAAGAGACTGCGGACACGGTGCTCACTTTCTCGTACGTACGGCGCGGGGCCATGAAAACGCCACGGCCCCGCACGGCGGACGAACCGTACGGGACCGGGGTCGCGCGATCAGCCGTTCTGCGGCGGCAGAGCGGCGATGAAGGGGTGGTCGCGCTCGATCAGGCCCAGCTTGGACGCGCCACCGGGCGAACCGAGCTCGTCGAAGAACTCGACGTTCGCCTTGTAGTAGTCCTTCCACTCCTCGGGAGTGTCGTCCTCGTAGAAGATCGCCTCGACCGGGCAGACCGGCTCACATGCTCCGCAGTCGACGCATTCGTCCGGGTGGATGTACAAGGACCGCTGGCCCTCGTAGATGCAGTCGACGGGGCACTCCTCGATGCACGCCTTGTCCTTGACGTCGACACAAGGCTGCGCGATGACGTAGGTCACGCTGTCGTTCCTCCTCGGTAGGGCGCGGCGTCCGATCTGCGGCTCGCCGCGGGGCTGCGCGGGAGCGCGGCGTCGTCGATGCCCGCACCTAGTATCTCCGTTCCTGGGGATGATCCGAACAGGAGGGGAGGACTGAGCTGTGGAATTCACTGCAGGCGGACGACTGGAGGTCCGCATCACCCCTTCTGACGTGGGAAAACGCGTGTCGGTGCGGCGGCGCGCCGAGCCGGGTGCCGGGTCGCAGAAGTTCACCGACACGATCGGTGTTCTCACATCATGGGACGAAGGTGTGCTGCTGATCACACGGAGGACCGGGGAGACCGTCCGGATCCCGGAATCCTCGCTGGTCGCGGGCAAGGTCGTGCCGTCCGCACCGGCGCGTCGCAGGGGTCCCGCGGCGTCCTTCGACGAGCTCGCGCGGGTGACGGCGCGGGCATGGCAGCCGGTGGAGAGCGAGCCGCTCGGGGAGTGGGTGCTGCGGGCGGCGTCCGGCTTCACCCGGCGGGCGAACTCGGTGCTGCCCCTCGGCGATCCGGGGATACCGCTCGACGACGCGTTGGCGCGGGTGCGGGCCTGGTACGCGGACCGTGGTCTTCCGCCATACGTCCAGACCGCGACAGGGGCGGAGGGCACACAGGAACGGCTCTGCGCCGAGCTGGAGGCGCACGGCTGGGAGCGCGAGGTGACGGCGGAGCTGCGGACGGGCGGGCTCGCGGCGGTCGGGGACCTGGACGCGGAGGTGTCGCGCGTGCGGCTGGGGCGGTCGGTCGACGAGGCCTGGCTCCGTCGCTACCAGCGGACCGGTGTGCCCGGCCCACACGTGCTGAAGGTCCTGTCCAGCGGCCCCTCGGTATGGTTCGCAACCGTACCGGGTGAGGGTGACGCGCCCGCCGCGATCGGTCGCTGTGTGGTCGACGGCCGCTGGGCGGGGTTCATGGCGGTGGAGGTGGCTCCGGAGTACCGCCGGCAGGGCCTGGCGACGGCCGTGATGGCGGCGCTCGCGCGGCAGGCCCTGGAGGAGGGCGCATCGGCGGCCTGGCTGCAGGTCGAGACGGACAACGACGGCGCGCGGGCGCTGTACGAGGGGATGGGTTTCGCGATCCATCACCTCTATCACCATTTCCGCTACTCCCGATCTTCCTGAGCGGGTACGAGACGCATATGCACCCGCCGCAGCCCGAGGCCACACGCCACTGGCGCCGCCGGTTCGCCGAGGAGGCCCGCTCCGCGCGGCCCGACCTCGCGATGCTGTGCCTGCTCGTGGGTACGGAGGCCGACCCGGCGCTGGGCGAGGCGGGACTGGACGCCGCCCAGATCGAGCTGGACCGGCTGGCGGGCCTGGTGCCGTACGGCATAGCCGGGCCCGAGTCCTGGGTGACGGCGCTGGCCGGCCTGCTCGGGGAGCGCTGCGGCTTCCACGGCACTCCCGGCTGCTACCAGCGCCTGGAGTCGTCCCTGCTCCACCACGTCCTGCAGCGCCGCCGCGGGCTGCCGATCCTGCTCTCGGTCGTCTGGCTCGAGGTCGCCCGCCGTGCGGGTGCTCCCGTGTACGGCGTCTCCCTGCCCGGTCACTTCGTCGTCGGCTTCGGCGACCCGGCGAAGCCCGTCCTGGCGGACCCCTTCGCGGGTGGCCGCCTGCTGACCGGGGCGGACGCGGAGCTGCTCGTCGTGGGCGCGACGGGCGAGGCGCTCGATCCGTCGATGCTGGTCCCGGCGGACCCGCTGGAGATCGTCCTGCGGATCCTCAACAACATCCGCGCGTGGGCCGCCGCTCGCCCGGAACGCACGGATGTCGCGCTGTGGGCCGTCGACCTCTCCCTCCTCCTGCCCTCCCATCCGGCCCGCCTCCGCTTCGAGCGCGCCCAGCTCCTCGTCCAGCGCGGCGACTTCCTCGCGGGCGCGGCGGAGATG
Source organism: Streptomyces sp. NPDC059909 (assembly GCF_042730885.1). Taxonomy (NCBI): domain Bacteria; kingdom Bacillati; phylum Actinomycetota; class Actinomycetes; order Kitasatosporales; family Streptomycetaceae; genus Streptomyces; species Streptomyces sp. NPDC059909. The sequence goes on along the minus strand of NZ_JBHWKX010000028.1, from coordinate 52,681 downwards.
GACGCGTACGCGGACATCGTCGCGGCCGTCGAGCCGACGACGGCGGCGAGGATCAGGCGCCGGGCGCACGCGGCGCGCTCGATGCTGAACTGAACATGGCTCAACCGGACCGGATCTGCCGTCCGTTGACACGCCTGCTCGGGCCGACCTACGCTGCCGCCGAGTTGGCGGTCGCCCGAAAGACGGGGACTTGCCGGGTGGCCTGAAGGGCACAACCGGTTTCTGCACGCCACCCCTCGGACTCGTACATCCGCATACGGGGGTATTTCGTGCGTCGCCATGATGGCCGTCAGGTCAAGCGTCAGACGATGTTCCATTTACGCAAGCGCGCTGTGGAGCGGGTCGCCAACGGCGTCCCCGTCTCGGAGGTCTCCCAGGCGCTGGGGGTCTCCCGCACGGTCGTCTACAACTGGATGAAGCGCTACGAGCAGGGCGGTGTCGAGGCGCTCCGGACCCGCCCGGCGCGCGGCCGGCCCCGCAAGCTCGACGACGTACAGCTCTGCAGGCTCTACACCATGCTGGGCACCGGCGGGCCGGACTACTTCGACGTCGGCGACGAGCGCGTCTGGTGCTGCGGCAGCGTCAAGAAGCTCGTGGAGCGGGACTTCGGCGTCCATCTGTCCACCAGCAGCCTGAGCCGCATCGTCCGCCGCCTCGGGGTGCCGTCCAACCGGCTGCTGACGGCCGTCGGCGAGCACTGGCTGGCCGAGGCGTCCGTCCAGGCCCACGCCCTGGCGCGCCCCCACGGGGGGACGGCGCTGGTCGTGGGCGAGACGTCGACCCGGTGGAGTTCCGCCGACTGCTCCGGATCCACGAGCGAGGCGTCGGTGACGACGACGGTGGCGTATGCCATCGAGGCGTACCGCCCTCAGCATTTCCTGGTGTACGAGGGAGCGCCCACGACGGATTTCCGGCGGGATTTCTACGACCGGGTGCTGGAGAGCCTCGACGGTCCCACCGTGCTCGTCATCGACTGGCCGCAGGAGGGGGTCTCCCTGCTGGGAGACGCCCCGGTGATCACGTGGCGCGATTCCGTACGGATGGTCCTGGCCCAGCCGGCGGTGCCGGCCCCGGCGGCCCGGCGCAGCTGACCGCCGGGGCGGCAACGGTCCCTCTTCCGGTCGGTCTCCGCGGTCAGACTGCCGCCGCGGCCTTGCGCAGGGCCTGGACGAGCGCCTCCGTCTCCTGCACGCCCTCGATCCGGGTGCCGTCGGGGAGGACGGTCGTGGGCACCGTGGTCACTCCGCTCGCGCGGCTTTCCGCGATCCTGTCGCGGGTCTCCGCAACGCCCTCGTCCGAGGCGAGGAAGGCCTTCACCTGCTCCGGGTCGATACCCGCCTGCTGGGCGAGCCCGGCCAGGGTCCCGTGGTCGGCGATGTTCAGGCCGTCGCGGAAGTAGGCCTCGTAGAGCCGCTCGGAGAGCGCTGCCTGGACGCTGGTGCCGTGGCGCTCCGCGGCGAAGCGCAGCAGGCGGTGCGCGGTGAAGGTGTTCACGGCGAGGGCGTGTTCCAGATGGAAGTCGAGCCCCTCACGGCCGCCCAGCACGGTCATCTCGACGAACATCTTCTCGGTGTTCTCCGCGCCGAACTTGCGGCCGAGCGACTCCCGCAGCGGCATGGGCTCCTCGGGCTCGGCCGGGTCCAGCTGGTGCGGCAGATGGCGGAGTTCGAGCTGGATCTCGTCGCGCAGGGCGGCGGCGGCCTGGCGCAGCCGGTTGCGTCCTATCCGGCACCAGGGGCAGGCGATGTCCGCATAGACGTCGACGGTCAGCTGCTTCGGGTTCTGCACGGGGGCTCCTTCGTTCGGGCCAGGGGGTTCACATCGACGCACGCGCGCCGGGGACTTCACATCGACTGCGCGAACAGCACGGCCAGCGCGGCCGCGACGAGGGCGATCACCGCGGCCGGGAGGGTCTCGCCCACAGAGTCGGAGGCCCTGCGGTGGTACACGACCGCGCCGGCCATCGTCAGGAAGAGTCCGATCGCGGCCGCCACGCCCAGCGGCTTCACCGCGAGGCCGATGAGCAGGCCGACCGCGCCGGCCACCTCGGCGACACCGACAAGCCGGAAGTTCTGGAAGGACAACCCGAGGTGGTCGGCGCTCTTGCGCATGCTCGCGGCACCGGCGAGCTTCGCTCCGCCCGAGCCCAGGAAGACGGCTGCGAGCACCCCCGACATCACGGCCAGTGTCACGGTCATGGATGGAATCTCCCTACTTCGTCACTTCGTCACGGGTTCGCGCTCGGGTCTTCCGAGCGCGTATCGGGCGGTGCCGTCCGGTCGTACGGCGTTCTCCAGGAGTGCGGTGACGTTGTACGTCCGGGAGATCTCCGCGAGTTCCTCCGGCGCCATGACCTCGTGGACGTCGGTGAAGCCGCCGGGAGCCCGCCGGTGGACGATGTCGATGGCGCGCTCCGGGCCCATGGCGCGGTTGGCAGCCTGGATCGCGGTGACGGCCGGGCGGCGCTCGGCCTGGAACTCCGCGAGTCCGCGGTCGATGTCGTCGGCGTGCGCGTCCAGGTGCCAGGCGAGGGCGCGCCCGTCGAGGACGGCCTGGGTCGCCCCGTTGGATCCGACCGGGTACATCGGGTGCGCGGCGTCGCCGAGCAGGACGACCCGCCCGTGCACCCAGCTCTCCAGCGGATCGCGGTCCTGCATCGGGTATTCGAGGATCCGTGTGGCGTTCTCGATCAGATACGGGATGTCGGCCCAGGGGACGTTCCAGTCGCCGTAGTGCCGCAGCACCTCCGCGGTGCGGGTGGCCGGGTCGGTCGCGCCGCCGGCCAGGGCGGTGCGGGGCAGCCCGGTGACCCAGTTGACCAGCGTGCGGCTCTCCGTGGCGGTGGCCGGGACGATGGGGTAGATGACCAGCTTGTGCTGGTCGTCACCGAGCACCACCATGGAGCGCCCGCCCAGGTAGGGCGCTGCCCAGGTGGTGCCGCGCCACATGATCATCCCGTTGGTGCAGGGTGGCCCCTCGTCGGGGTGGAGGGCGGCCCGTACCGCGGAGTGGAGTCCGTCGGCGCCCACGAGCAGATCGGCCGTGGTCTCGCTGTGCGTCCCTGCGGCGCGGTGCTCGACGGTGATACGGACCCGCCCGCCCGGCTGCTGGTCGCAGCCGGTCACGCGGGCGTCGGTGACGACGGCCCGGGGCCCGAGCCGCTCCCGTACCGCATCCAGCAGCGTCTGCAGCAGATGGCCGCGGTGGATGGAGAGCTGGGGCCAGCTGTATCCGGCGGCGAGCCCGCGGGGCTCGCGCCAGATACGGCCGCCGGTCCGGTGGTAGAGGGAGAAGTCCGCGGTCTCCACGGCCTTTTCGGCGAGCCGCTCGTAAAGACCGAGGTCCGTGAGTTCGCCGATGGCGTGCGGGAGGATGTTCAGCCCGACGCCGAGCGGGTGGATCTCGGGGGCCGCCTCCAGGACCCGTACGCGCGAGAATCCCGCGGCGTGCAGGCCGAGTGCGGTCACCAGGCCGCCGATCCCCGCCCCGGCGACGACGATGTCGCTGCGGCGGCCCGCCGCCGGTCCCTCAGCCACGGACCGCCTCCCTCGCCGGAGCGGAGGCCGCCCGTCCGCGGACGAGGGTGACGTTCTCCTTGGTGAGCGCGAGGATCTGGTGAAGCAGGGTGATGCTGCCGTTGCCGCTGCCGAGTTCGTACAGCCGGACCTCGTCGCGGTAGGCCTTGCGGGCGATGGCCAGGTGCTTGCCGCGGAAGACGGTGAGGGTGCGGAGCACGGAGGCCAGCGACCGTGCCGTGTCCAGCAACTGCGGCGGCGGGTTCCCGGCTGCCGCGTCCCCGGCACCGGCCTCGGTGAGGGCCGCCTCCACCTTGGTCACCAGTGACGGTCCTGCGGACCAGCCGGCGAGCAGGGCCCGCCACTGCGGAAGGGTGTGCGGTGCGACCTCGTCGATGAACGCGTCGTACACCGGGTCGCCGCGGTCGGAGGCCCAGATCACCATGTCCACCAGGAAGAGCGGCACATGGGCGGCGGCCGGCCCGAAGTAGCTCCGGCCGTCGACGGTGATGTCCTCGTAGTACGGGCGCACCTGCTGGGCGAAGAACTCGGGGGTGACCTTCTCGGTCACCATGGTGATCAGCTCGTCGAAGATGCTGACGGACCGGTCGACCTGGTCGAGCAGCTGTGCCGTCTCCTGGTCCGCCGGGTCGGCGTCGTACAGCAGGGAGCACAGGTCGACGGCGTCGGCCACATGGGGCAGCGACAATCGCGCCCCGTCCATCAGATAGCCCTCCATCTTGTCGCCGGTGTACATGCGCCGGCGGAAGTTGGTGGGGTTCCACTCCGTGTAGTGGTGCACGGTGTCGCGCGGCACCATGCCGGTGCTGCGGCCGAGTTCGACGAGGATCGGTTCGGCTTCCGGTACGGCCTCGACGGGCTGGGTGCCGTGCCGCTTGAGCGAGCCGAGGAGGAGCCCCAGGTCACGCATGACGGCGAGCCGCTCAGGGAGGGAGTAGGAGCCGACGGTGTCGAGGTCGGGGAGGAGCCTGCGGAGTGCGTCGACGAGGGCGGGCACGTCGGCGGTCGCGTTGATCGCGGGCAGCCGGGGATAGAAGCTGTCGGCCCGCAGCGGGTCCAGCGCGCTGACGGTCCGTATGTCGCAGGGGTCGGTACGGTGCGGTAGCCGGGTGATCGGCATGGTCGTTGTCCGTCCGTTCTCTACTGACTCGCCGTGACTTACTTGCCGTGGAGCCGGCGGAGGTGGTCATAGGTCGTCGGCAGGGTGGACAGGAGCTCACTCTGCTTCTTCTTGATCTCCGCGAAGACGGCGTCCGCGCTGTCGATCGACGCGGGCCGGTGGGTGAGTTCGGGGAGAGTGCGGTCGGGCGTCATGCCGAGACCGGCGAAGATGCAGTAGTAGTTGCTGTTCTGCCAGAAGTTGCGGAACTCGGCCTCGAAGTTGTCGTAGTACGTGGTCTCGTCGGTGACCGCCATGTTCACGGCCAGGCCGGAGCGGTACATGGCGATCTTCTCCTGGAAGCCGTCCGCCAGCCGGAGCTCCTTGTTGGCCCTCCAGAAGGGCGTGTCCATGCGCGGGGCGAAGGAGAAGTGGGCCTGGATGAAGTCCCGTGAGTCGTCGAACATGATCTCGATCTCGCGGTTGAAGCTGTCGATCAGCACCGGGTCGAAGCGCTTGTCCGGGAAGTGCTTGGCGAGCTGGTAGATCGCGGCGGTGATGAAGTAGATCCCGGTCGACTCCAGCGGCTCCAGGAAGCAGGAGGAGAGCCCGATGCTGACGCAGTTCTTGACCCAGGTACGGCGGTTGCGTCCGACCCGGAAGCGGACGTGGTTGAAGTCGGTCCCCTTGGGGTCCAGGTTCCACAGCCGGCAGAACTCGTCGGTCGCCTCGTCCTGGTCGGCGAAGCGGCTCGAGTAGACGTAGCCCGAGCCGAACCGGCCGAGCATGGGGATCTTCCAGGTCCAGCCCGACTTCATGGCGATGGCCGAGGTGTAGGGCTCGACGCCGTGCTGCGCGTCGTCGTGCGGGACCGCGGTGGCCACGGCCCGGTCGTTGAGCAGGAAGTCGCTCATGTCGAGGAACGGTTCCCGCATGGCCTGGTTGATCAGCAGGCCGCGGAAGCCCGAGCAGTCGACGAAGAGGTCGGCGTCCAGCTGCAGTCCGCCCTTGGTGCGCAGCGCGGTGATGAAGCCGCGCTGGTCGAGGAGCGCCTCGGTCATCTCGTCCTGGATGTGCCGGACCTTCTGGCGCTCGGTGGCGAAGCGGCGCAGCATGTCGGCGACTTGCTGCGCGTCGAAGTGCCAGGCGTAGTTGGTCCACCGCTGCCCGTCGGGGGTCTTGGGCGCCAGCTTGGCGTCCAGGACCGGGGGTTCGCGGTAACAGGCGTAGTCGAAGGCCTCGTCCGTCTGCCCGGTCAGCTTCTGGTGCGTCCAGTAGTGCGACAGCGGAAGGCGGTCATGGTTCGGGAGGATGCCGAAGCAGTGGTAGAAGTGGTCGGTCGAGGAGCCGTAGGGCCGCGGCGCGGCCTCTCCCTCTCCCCCGGTCCGCCAGTTGATGAACTTGATGCCCATCTTGTAGCTGGCGTTGCACTCGCGCATCCACTCGTCCTCGTCGAGCCCGAGGAAGTCGAAGAGTACGCGCTGCAGATTGGGGATGGTCGCTTCCCCGACGCCGATCTTGGGGATGGAAGGCGCCTCGAGCACGGTGAATTCCACCGTCTCCCCGAATGCCTTCGCCAGGTAGGAGGCCGTCATCCAGCCGGCGGTTCCGCCACCGAGTATGACGACCTTCTGAATCCGGTTGCTCATCGTTCCCGTGCCCCCTCGCGAGATTTTCCCAATTGAGTTCGGAAGGGGCGAATCCCCCGCCCTCCGATGCGGCCGACGCTAGTTCACGCCGAATCCGGGAGTCAATATCCGTCAAAATTGGGCAACGCGATCACGCCAATGAATGAATTGTCAACAATGCGCTGACCAGGCACGGAGCGCGATTTTCGGAGCCCCGATCGCGCCGAAGATGACGCACTTCGAGTTGTTAACTTTCTTTTGGTGGACTCCGCCCGACCCGGTCGGCCCCAGGGCGCTCAAGTACGCTGTTGACATTCGCCGAATGCCGTGGGTAGCGTCGGGCACAACCAAGACGTTCGGCGCCAATTCCGGAATTTCCGAGTCCGCTCCCCCTCTATCATATTCGCGCGACAGCCCGAATGAAGGTGCCTGTGGTGAGCAATTCCATTACCCGGACGATTTCGCAAACGAATACCGAGCAAGCACCGGGTGACGGGGGTCGCCACGTGGACCTCCGGCCGTTCATGTCCCGTTTCCCCACGGGCGTGGCCGTCATCACGGCACTGGACGCTCTGGGAGCGCCCTGGGGCATGACGTGCACCTCGGTCTGCAGCGTCTCACTGCGCCCGCCGACCCTGCTGGTCTGCCTCCGGCTCGGCAGCCCCACGCTGCGGGCCGTACTCGATCTGCGCACCTTCGGCCTCAATCTGCTGCACTCGGACGCCCGCGGCACCTCCGAGCTCTTCGCCTCCGGGGACGGGGACCGCTTCGAGCGGGTGCGGTGGCAGCTGGACGAGGAGGCGGCGGGCCCGCATCTCACCGAGGACGCCCACACGACCGCGGACTGCGAGGTGGTGCACACCGCCCCGGTCGGCGACCACATGGTCGTCTTCGGCGAGGTCCGCCGGGTCACCGAGCGGCACCAGCCCACACCGCTGCTCTACGGGCTGCGTCAGTACGCCTGCTGGAAGGGCCTGACGGAGTAGCCCCGCAACCCTGCGCCCGCCGGCGCCGGCAGCCCCGGAGCGGGCGGCCCGGCACCGGCGACCCGGCGCCCGTCACGGAACGGAGCGGCGCAGTCGTCCCGCGTACCTGAACCGGAGGTTTCTTCCGCATGCCCGGCCCCCACGCCCCGAACGGCCCTTCCCCGTCCGGCACTTCGCAGCCCGGACCCGTCCCCATCGCCGTCGTCGGCCTCGGCTGCCGCTTCCCGGGCGCGGACTCACCCGCCGGGCTCTGGCAGCTGCTCTGCGACGGGGAGGACACCACCAGCGAGGTCCCGGCCGACCGCTTCGACGTGGAACCGCTGCTGTCCGACACCCCGGCGCCCGGCAAGCTGCTCAGCCGGCGCGCAGGTTACCTCGCCGACCCGTACGGCTTCGACGCGGACTTCTTCGGCCTCACGGACGAGCAGGCCACCGAACTCGACCCGCAGCAGCGGCTGCTCATGATGACCGTCTGGGAGGCCTTCGAGGACGCGGGCGTCGTGCCGGAGCGGATCGCCGGCAGCCGCAGCGGCGTCTTCGTCGGCTACTCCAACGCCGACTACGGCGAGCGGCAGTACCGCGCCGGGCTGGCCTCGCTCCGCCCCTCGACGGTCAAGAACTACCCGAGTCTGCTCTCCGGCCGCCTCTCCTTCGTCTTCGATCTCCGCGGCCCCAGCGTCTCCCTCAACACCGCCTGCTCCTCCTCCCTCACCGCGGTCCATCTGGCCTGCCAGAGCCTGCGCGCGGGAGAGACCGGGCTCGCCGTGGCCGCCGGGGTGAACCTCAAGTTCCTGCCCGACGAGGACGTGCTCTTCTCCCAGGTCCGCATGGTCGCGCCGGACGGGCGGAGCAAGTTCGGCGACGTACGCGCGGACGGTTTCTCGCCCGGCGAGGGCATCGGAGCGGTCGTCCTCAAGCGGCTGGAGACGGCCGTCGCCGACGGTGACCGCGTCCGCGCGGTCATCCTCGGCAGCGCGGTCACCAACGACGGTTCCGGAAGCGGCGTCGTGCTGCGGCCGACGTCGGAGGGCCAGCGGCAGACGATGGAATGGGCGTACGAGGACGCAGGCGTCGACCCTGCCGAGGTCGACTACGTCGAGGCACACGGCACCGGTACCCCGCTGATCGACCCGCTGGAGCTGACCGCCTTCGGGGAGGTCTTCGCCAAGGGCCGGCCCGCGGACAGGCCGCTCGTGGTGGGCTCCGTGAAGACCAACGTCGGCCACGCCCAGGCGGCCGCCGGAATGGCCGGGCTGATCAAGACGGTGCTCTGCCTGGAGCACCGCACCGCACCGCCCAGCCTGCACTTCGAGACGCCCAACCCGAAGATCCCCTGGGAGCGGCTTCCGCTGACCGTGCCGACCACCGCGACGCCGCTCGGCAGGCCCGGCACACCGGTCGTCGCGGGCGTCAGCAGTCAGGGCCTCTCCTGTACGAACGCGCACGTCGTGCTCCGCGAGGCGGACGCCCGCGAGCACCCGCGCACCCCGGCCGGCCGAGTGCGCCGGCCGTTCTCCGTCTCGGCGAAGGACCCCCGAGCCCTGGAGGAGCTGGTCCGCCGGTACGTGGCCTACCTGGCACCCGGCGGCGAAGGACACGGCCACCCCCTGCGGGACATCTGCTACAGCGCCTCCGTGCGCCGCCAGGGCTTCGGGCACCGCTTCGCGACCACGGCGGAGACGCACGAGGAACTCGTCGCGGCGCTCGGGTCGTTCCTCGCGGGCGTCGCGGACGGCCACCCCGCCCAGGACCCGCATGAGTCCCAGGACCGGCAGGGTTCCCAGGACGTGCGGGACGCCCAGGACCCCACGGACGCCGGCGGTACGGACTGGGGCGACGCCCGTTTCGTACCGCTGCCGTCCTACCCCTGGCAGCTGCGCCGCTTCCGCCAGGGCGGCGCGCCATGATGCACAGCCTCGCCGCGGCGGGATCCGCCGAAGCGGTCGCCGGGATCGTACTGGCCGATCTTGCCCTCATCCTCGCCGCGGCGGCCGCCCTCGGGAAGCTCGCCGAGCGGCTGCGGCAGCCCGCCGTGATCGGCGAGATCGTCGCGGGCCTCGCGCTCGGCCCCGCCCTGCTCGGCCTGATCCCGGGCGCGACGGATCTCCTCCTGCCCGTCCAGGCCCGCCCCTACCTCCAGGTCCTCGCCCAACTGGGCCTGGTGCTCTTCATGTTCGGCGTCGGCTACCACTTCGACCTGCGGGGCCTGCGCGGCTCGGGGCGACAGGTCACGGCGGTCTCGCTCACCTCGGTGGCGCTGCCGTTCGTGCTGGGCGCGGGCCTGGCGGTCGCCCTCCACCCGTGGTTCGACACCTCGCAGATGTCGACGGACGGGCTGCTCGGGCCGGTGCTCTTCCTGGGCGCCGCGATGTCCATCACGGCCTTTCCCGTACTGGCGCGCATCATCACGGAACGCGGACTGCAGAAGGAGCGCATCGGCAACGTCGCCCTGGCCTGCGCGGCGATCCAGGACGTGCTGGCCTGGGGCATCCTCGCCGCCGTCGTGGCCGTCGTGCACACCGAGGGCGGCGGCGCGCCGCTCCGCATGGTGCTCGCCACCGCGGCCTTCGGCCTCCTGCTCGTCCGGGGGGTCCGCCCCGCGCTGGCCTGGCTGCTGTCGCCCGGCCGCCGCTGGGCCGGCAGCGCCGCCCTCGTGCACGCCGTACTCGTCACCGGTCTGCTGCTGTCCGCATGGGCCACCCAGTCCATCGGCCTGCACGCCGTCTTCGGCGCCTTCGCCTTCGGAGCGGTGGTGCCGCGCCGGCAGATCGACGCCACGGCGCCCGAGGTGCCCGAGCGCATCGAGCAGACCAGCCTGCTGCTCCTGCCGGTCTTCTTCACCGTCACCGGCCTTTCGGTGGACCTGGCCGGGCTCGGCATGCGGGGTTTCCTGATGCTGCTCGCGGTCACCGCCGTGGCCTGCGTCGGCAAGTTCGCCGGAGCCGCGGGCGCGGCCCGGCTGACCGGGTCCGACGCACGCGAGGCCACCGCCCTGGGAGTGCTCCTCAACACCCGGGGACTCACCGAGCTGGTGATCCTCAACGTCGGGCTCGGCCTCGGCGTCCTGGACACCCGGCTCTTCACCGCCATGGTCTTCATGGCGCTCATCACGACGGTGATGGCAGGCCCCCTGCTCCGCCTCACCCACCCGCCGGCTCCCCGGCCGCCCAAGACCCTCCCGGCCGTACGCCCTGTGCCCGTCACGGCCGCCACCGAGCAGTCAGAGAACTGATCAGAGAACAGAGAGCTGAGAGGCAATTCCGTGCTCAACACCGAACACCCGGCAGATTCCCCCGCGGAGGAGTTCCAGAAGTTCCCGCTGACGGAGATCCAGTACGCCTACTGGGTCGGGCGGGGCTCCAACTTCGTCCTGGGAAACGTGGCCCCCCACGCCTACTTCGAGCTGGAAGGGCACCGGCTCGACCCCGATGTGCTCTCGCAGGCCTGGCGCAGGCTGATCGAACGCCACGGCATGCTCCGTGCCGTCGTGGGGCAGGACGGGCGCCAGCAGATCCTGGAAACCGTCCCCGAGTTCCGTATCCGATGTACCGACTTACGCTCCGCACCCGAGGACGAAGCGGAGCGTACCCTCACGGCCGTCCGTGAGGAGATGTCGCACCACGTCTACACGGCCGCCGACTGGCCGCTGTTCGACATACGGATGTCCCGGCTCCCCGAGCACGACCGGCTCCACATCAGTCTCGATCTGCTCATGGTCGACCTGGCCAGCCTCACGCTCCTGTTCAGCGAATGGAGCGCCCTGTGCCAGGACCCCGACCGCACGCTCCCGCCCGTCGACGTGACCTTCCGCGACTATGCGCTGGCGCTGGAGCGGGGCTCCGAGGCCCCCCGCCACCGGAAGGCACTCGACTACTGGACCTCCCGGGCCGAGACGCTCGCACCGCCCCCCGACCTTCCGCTCGCCAAGTCCCCGGTGAGCGTGCACAAGCCCCGCTTCACGCACCGCGAGTTCCACCTCCCCGAGGACCGGTGGAAGCGGCTGCAGGAGCGCTGCGAGGAGCGCGGGCTGACGCCCACCGCCGTACTGGCCACGCTCTTCTCCGAGGTGCTGGCCGTCTGGAGCGGCACGCGGCGCTTCACGCTCAACCTCACCCTGTTCAACCGGCTGCCGCTGCTGCTCGCCGAGAACGAGGCGGGCAAGCGGATCGTCCATCCCCATCTGCGCCACATGGTCGGCGACTTCACCTCGATCTGCCTGCTGGAGATGGACGCCGCCGCGGGCCGCCCGCTGGCGGAGCGCGTGGAGACCACCCAGGCACAGCTCCAGCAGGATCTGCGCCACCGCCAGGTCAGCGCGCTGCAGACGCTGCGCGAGCGCCGCCGGCGCGGACTGCAGAGCGGGTTCGAGACGATGCCGGTGGTGTTCACCAGCGGCCTGGGCACGGCGGCCGACGTCTCCGGCGCGATGGCGTACTTCGGCGACATCACGTACCGGATCAGCCAGACCCCGCAGGTGTGGCTCGACCACCAGGTCGTCGACCTCACCGGGGCGCTCGATCTGACCTGGGACTGTGTGGAGGAGCTCTTCCCCGAGGGCCTGCTCGACGACATGTTCGCCACGTACTGCGGCATGGTCGAGAGGCTGGCCTCCGACGACACGATGTGGGGCGAGGAGCCGGTCGTCACGCTGCCCGCGCACCAGCTGACCGGCCGCACGCAGGCCAACGAGACCGCCGGCCACCGGCCCGCCGGACTGCTCCACGAGCCGCTGCTGGACATGGCCGCCCGGCACCCCGACCGGCCCGCCGTGCTGTCCACCACAGGCACCGTGACCTACGGCGAACTGGCCGGCCACGCCCGGGCCGTCGCCGGGCGCGTCGCCGCGGCCGGAGGCCGGAAAAGCCTGAAGGACCGGCTGGTGGGCATCACGCTGCCGAAGGGCGCCGACCAGGTCGCCGCCGCCTACGGTGTGATGATGGCCGGCGGCACCTACCTGCCCGTGAACGCCGGACTCCCGGCGCAGCGCATGGCCCGCATCCTCGACGACGGCAGGGCCGTGGCGGTCCTGACCGACAAGGCGCTGGACAGCGAGCTGGAGTGGCCCGAGGACCTGCCGCGCGTCCTGGTCGACCGGGACGGGGCCCCGGCCGGCGGCGACGCCCGCCACCCGTCGGGCCCGGCGGGACCCGAGGACCTGGCGTACGTCATCTACACCTCCGGATCGACCGGCACGCCCAAGGGCGTGATGATCGAGCACCACGCGGCCCTCAACACCGTCGTCGACATCAACGAGCGTTTCGGCATCGGGCCCCGGGACCGCGTCCTCGGCCTTGCCGACCTCGGCTTCGACCTGTCGGTCTACGACCTCTTCGGCACCTTCGCCGCGGGCGCCGCGCTGGTGCTGCCCGCCCCCGAGATGCGCTCGGAGCCCGCGCACTGGGCCGAGGTCATGGGCCGGCACGGGGTGACCGTGTGGAACTCCGTTCCCGCGCAGATGCTGATGCTCGTGGAGCATCTGGAGGCCGGCGGCGAGATCCCCGAGGGGCTGCGGCTGGTGATGCTCAGCGGTGACTGGATCCCGGTCGACCTGCCCGACCGTATCCGCGCGCTGTGGCCCGATGCCGAGGTCATCAGCCTGGGCGGCGCCACCGAGGCGTCGATCTGGTCGATATACCACCCTGTCGACAAGGTCCCCACGGGCGCGAAGAGCGTGCCGTACGGCGTCCCGCTGCGCAACCAGACCTTCCACGTCCTGGACGCACGCCTCGAGCCGTGCCCCGTGTGGACCGCGGGCGAGCTCTACATCGGCGGTGTGGGTCTGGCGCGGGGCTACTGGGCCGACGAGGAGCGTACGGGCGCGAGCTTCGTCCGGCATCCGCGCACGGGTGAACGGCTGTACCGCACGGGTGACTTCGGGCGCTACACACCGGACGGGACGATCGAGTTCCTGGGCCGGCGGGACGGCCAGGTCAAGATCAACGGCCATCGGGTCGAGCTGGGCGAGATCGAGGCCGCGCTCACCCGCCATCCCGGCGTCGACAGCGCCGTGGTCGTGAAGTCGTCCGACGACCGGGGCGCCGCCCGTCTGCTCGGATACGTCGTGCCCTCGAAGGAGCGCGACGCGGAAGCGCGGGACGCCGGGGGGCAGGAGGCGGACGGACGGCGTGCGCTGTTCGTGACGGAGCGCGCGGACCCCCAGGTACGCCGGAGCCAGTGGCAGGCGCTGTGCGGCACCGCCGGCCGGCCCGCAACCGGCCCGGACCCGGACGCGTTGCGTACGGCCTGGGACACGCTGAACGAGGTACACACCACCGCCACCGCCGCCGCGTTCCGCGCCTTCGGGCTGCCGCACGCTCCCGGTGAGCCGTTCGACCCCGCGGCCCTGCGCGGCGCCGGCGTCGCGCCCCGCTACGAGCGCTGGCTCGCCAGGGGCGTTCGGGCCCTGGAGCGGAGCGGACATCTGCGCCGGGACGCGGCCGGGCTGAAGGTCGCGCGAGAACTTCCCCCCGGGCTGTCCCCGGAGCTCGCGGAGCGCACCCGCACAGTGCTGGGGGACGTGCTGGAGATCCCCGAGGACGTCAGCGACTGGATGCTGTCCCTCGCCGGCGACCTGGCAGGAGTGCTCACGCAGAGCATCCACTCCGCCGAGCTGTACGCCTCCGACCGCACACCGGGCGTCTACGAGCGGCTGTTCGGCCCGACATACGCGGCCGCGACCGACGCCGTGCGCGAGATGGTCGGCCGGTGGCCCGCCGACCGGCCCCTGAACGTCATGGAGGTCGGCGCCGGGTACGGCTCGCTGACCCAGCACCTGCTGCCGCTGCTGCCGGAGGACCGCACGGAGTACGTCTTCACGGACATCTCGCGCTACTTCACCGACCGGGCGCAGCCCGCCTTCGCCGACTTCCCGTTCGTACGCTACGAGTTGTTCGACCTGGACCAGCCGCCCGCGACCCAGGGGTTCGAGAACCAGTCGGCGGACCTGGTCGTCGCGGCGAGCGTGCTGCACGACATGCGCCGGATCCGGCGGACGCTGCACAGCCTGCGGTCCGTGCTGGCGCCGGGCGGCGTCCTCCTGCTGGTCGAGCAGACCACGTTCCACCCGTGGTTCGACCTGGTCATGGGGATCCAGCAGGGCTTCGACAACTTCGAGGACACCGACCTGCGCACCGGCCACTGTCTGCTGGACCGCGAGCAGTGGCGCCAGGAGCTGGCGGCGGCCGGGTTCACCGACGCGGCCGTGCTCACCACGTCCGGCGGACCGGCCTCCGTGGGCTTCGACGTGATCGTCGCCCAGGGCCCGGACGCACGCCGCCGGTTCGCGCCCGAGGAACTGCGCGCGTTCGCCGCCGAGCAGCTGCCCAGGCACATGGTGCCGGCCCAGCTCTTCGCCCTGGACGAGCTCCCGCTCAGCGGGACGGGGAAGGTGGACCGCGGGGCGCTGGCGAAGGCGGGGGCGCGCAGCACCCTGCGCGGCAGGCCGGCCAGGCCGCCACGCACCGACCGGCAGCGCAAGCTGGTCGAGATGTGGCAGGACGTGCTGGGCCTGAGCCGGGTGGATCTGGCCGACGACTTCCTGGAGGCGGGCGGCGACTCGCTGCTCGCGGCGCGGCTGGTGGCCCGGCTGCAGTCCGCGTTCGACGTCGTCGTACCGGTCGGGACGGTCCTGCAGTACACGACGGTGGAAGCGCTCGACGGCCATCTCGAGCAGCTCCTCGGCCCGTCCGAGCTCATGCCGGAGGAGAAGTGATGAACAACCGCACAGCCCTTTCCGCGCCCGCGGTCGAGTTGAGCCATGAGGCGGTCGTGGACTGGATCACCGCATTCCTGGCGGAGATCCTCGACATCACCCCGAACGAGATCGACCCTTCGACGCCGCTGGACCACCTCGGCGTCGACTCGGCGACCACACTGGTGATCTGCGCCGGGTTCCGCGAGGAGCTGGGGATCCAGGTGCGTCCCAGGGACGTCTTCGACCACTTCACGGCCGACGCCCTGGCACGCCGTCTGACCGGGCCGCTCACGGGGACCGGGCCGCTCCCGGCGGGAGTGTGAGGCACCCATGACCATCGCCGCGTCGCCCCGCTGGCTGATCAGCGGGGCAACGCGGCCGGCCGCCCCCAAGCTCTACTGCTTCGCGCACGGGGGCGGTTCGGCCGCGGAATACATTCGCTGGGCCCGCGATCTGCGGAGCGCCGAGCTGCACGCCGTACAGCTGCCGGGCCGTGGTTCGCGTACCGCCGAGCCGGTCCTCACGTCGATGGACGCGCTGGTCGAGGCGTTCCTCGCCGACGTGCCGCTCGACGGCCCTGTGCCCTACGCCTTCTTCGGGCACAGCCTCGGGGCGCTCGTCTCGTACGAGGTCACCCGCGCCCTGCGCGCGGCCGGGCGCCGCCTGCCCGCCCGGCTGATCGTGTCCGGCTTTCCCGCACCCCATCTCCCTCGGAAACGGACCGCCGAGCCGCTGCACCGGCTGCCCGACACCGACCTCATCGAGGCGGTCTCGCGCATCCACGGGGGCATCCCGGAAGAGGTCCTGGCCTCACCGGAGTTGCGGATGCTCACGGCCACTCCGCTGCGGGCCGACTACCAGATTCTGGAGACGTACTCCTGGCGGGCCGAGGATCCCCTCCCCGTTCCGGTCACGGTCTTCGGCGGCCGGGACGACCGCGTCTCGCGCGAGCAGCTGGAGGCGTGGCAGGACCACACGACGGCCGAGGTGACCGTGCGGCAGTTCCCCGGAGGCCACTTCTATCTGCGTGAACGGTCCGCCGTCGTACTGCGGGCGCTCGCGGGAGCGGTCGGCACGGTCGACTCCCGTGCTCACGCCGGTGCCGGTGCGGGTGCCGGCGCCCCGGAGCGGAGCACACCGTGCTGACCTTCGCCGCCGCGTCCCTGGTCCTCATCATGATCCCCGGCCCGGACCAGGCCCTGATCACCCGCAACGCACTTGCGGGCGGCCGGAGGGCCGGGCTCCTGACGATGGTCGGCGGAGTGCTGGGCCTGAGCGTCCACGTCGGGGCGGCCGTCCTGGGCATCTCCGCGCTGCTCATCGCCTCGGCGACGGCATTCACCGTCCTGAAGGTCGTGGGCGCCGTCTATCTGGCCTGGATGGGCATCGCGACCCTCCGCAGCGCCCGGCACACCATGGCGGACGACACGGAGGGCGACGACGGCGGCAACGGCGACGGCGCGCAGAAGGGCACGAGGTACCTGCGGCACGGCTTCCTGTCCAACGCGCTCAACCCCAAGGTCGCGCTGTTCTTCGTGACCTTCCTGCCCCAGTTCCTGCCACCTGGGGGGAGCGTGCTGCCCAGAGCGCTGCTGCTCTCGCTGGTCTTCGCCGTCATCTATCTGCTGTGGTTCAGCACCTACGTGATCACGGTCGACCGCCTCGGCAGAGTGCTCCGCCGTCCCCGGGTGCGGGCCCGTATCGAACAGGTCACGGGCGTCCTGCTGATCGGCTTCGCGGCACGGCTGGCGCTGCAGTCGCCCTGAGGCGTCCGGGTGCGCGGTGTGGAGCCGGGATCCGGCCGTCGGCCGAGGGCGCGAGCCCTCACGCGCCGGCGAAGCGGTCCAGCGCCGCGAGCACATGGCCGCGTGTCGTGTCGCTGCCCAGATGGCCCGCGTCCTCGACGACGAGCAGTTCCGCGCCGGGCCAAGCGCGGGCGAGTTCCCATGCGGTGTCGAGTGGGCCGGACATGTCGAGGCGGCCGTGGACCAGGACGCCGGGGATGCCCGCCCTCACGATCGCCGGCGGGTTCGTGACCACGTGGTAGCCCTGGTCGCCGCCTGGTAGCCCTCGTCGCCGCCCGGCAGGCGGATGGGTCGCCTACGCGGCGTCCCGTCGACCGTGCTCGACGTGCAGGACGACCTTGCCGCGCGGATGCTCCGTCGCGAGCGCCTCGTAGGCCGCTCGCGTCTCGGTGAACGGCACCACGCGGTCCACCACCGGCCTGAGCTTGCCGGCGTCGATCAGCTCGCCGATCGCCATGAGCCCGGCCCGGTCGGGTTCGACGATGAAGAACAGGCCGCGCGCTCCATGGGCGGCCGCCTTCTTCGGATCCGGCGGCTGCACGATGCTGACCACGATTCCGCCGGGGCGTACGGCCGTCCAGGAGCGGTCCAGCGTCTCGCCGCCGACCAGGTCGAGTACGACGTCGGCGTCGTGCACCAGGTCCTCGAAGCGTTCGGAATGGTAGTCGATGACCCGCTGTGCGCCGAGGCCGGTGACGAAGTCCTTGTCACGCGCCGATGCGGTGGCGGTCACCCGTGCACCGAGCGCCGCGGCGATCTGGACGGCGAAGGTGCCGACGCCTCCGGCGCCGCCGTGGACCAGGACGTGCTGTCCCGATCGCAGTGCCGCATGGCCGACGAGCGCCTGCCACACGGTGAGCGCGGCGAGCGGAACGGCCGCCGCCCGATCGTGGTCCAGCGTGGCCGGCTTGGGGGCGAGCATGTCCGCGGGAACGGTGACGTACTCGGCGGCCGCACCGTCGCGCGTGAACGGGATCAGCCCGTAGACCTGATCGCCGGTCCCGAGGTCGGTCACTCCGCTGCCGAGGCGGGCCACGACGCCTGAGACCTCGTGCGACGGGACGGTCGGGGTTCGGTCCCGCCCCGTTCCGTCGAGGCTGTCGGTCCAGGTGGCGTCCCAGTCGAGTTCACCTGCCGTGATGGACGCGGCGCACACGGCGACGAGGACCTCACCGGCCGCCGGTTCGGGGCGCGGTGCCGACTCGTACGCGAATCGTTCGGGGCCGCCCCGCTCGTGGGCTCGTACGGCATGCATCGTGGCAGTCATGAGGGGTCACTCCCGGTGCGTACGGACTTCCCCTGTTCCCCGGTCTCCCCGGCCCGAATCTACTCGGGTGCATGAGGGCCCGCACGTGCGAGGAGGCTCCGCACGTGCGAGAGCGCCCCCTGGGGTCGGGGGCGCTCTCGCCGGCACCCTCGCCGGCACCGGAGCCCGGCCGTGCGGGCCCTGGTGACGGCCGGTGGCAGGGGCCGCACGGTCACGGGCAGCTGATGCGCGTGTCGCCCGGGTCGGTGGTGCAGGTGTCGATGCCGGGGCCGCCGTTGGCCGTGTCGTTGGCGGAGACGCTGTCGACGCTGTTGAGGGTGTCGTTGCCGTACGAGCCCGTCAGGACGTCGCTGCCGGGGCCGCCGTTCAGGGTGTCGTTCCCGTAGCTGCCGTCGATGTTGTC
Source organism: Streptomyces sp. NPDC059909 (assembly GCF_042730885.1). Classification (NCBI taxonomy): domain Bacteria; kingdom Bacillati; phylum Actinomycetota; class Actinomycetes; order Kitasatosporales; family Streptomycetaceae; genus Streptomyces; species Streptomyces sp. NPDC059909. The sequence continues at coordinate 34,264 of NZ_JBHWKX010000028.1, read as the reverse complement.
GTTGCCCGTGCCGCCGTGGGCGGTGTCGTTGCCGAAGCCCGGCCGGATGGTGTCGTTGCCGCCGAGGCCGCAGATGACGTCGTTGTTGAAACCGCCGTTCAGGGTGTCGGCGCCGCTGGTGCCGACGATCGTGCAGCCGCGGGCGTTGTTCACGGTGGTGGTCGCCGTAGCGGTGTTGTTGGCGGGCACGGGGTCGGATTCCGCGGCGCTGACCGTGGCGGTGTCGGAGAGGGTGCCGGTGGCCCGGGGCTCCGCCACGACGGTCACGGTCGCGGAGGCGTCGGGGAGGAGGGTGCCCAGGGTGCAGTTCGCGCTGGTGGCCGTGGTCGCGCAGGTGCCCTGGCTCGGCGTGGCCGACAGCAGAGTGCCTCCGGCTCCGGTGAGGGTGTCGGCCAGGGTGACGCCGGTGGCCGCGGTGGCGCTGGTGTTGTGCACCGTCACGGTGTACGAGGCCTGGTCGCCGATGCTGACGGTGGCGGGGCCGGTCTTGGTGACCGCGAGGTCGACGACGGCCGGGGGCGGGGTACTGCTGACCTCGTAACGGGCGACAGCGTGGTTGTCGCTGCCGTTCCCGCTCACGACGATCTTTCCGTCGGGCTGCACCGCCACGGCGTGGGCCTCGTCGTAGAAGGTCTCGAAGTCGGTGGTCACCCTGCCGCCGGCGCCGAAGCCGGCATCGAGACTGCCATCGGTGTTGTAGCGCGCCAGCGCGAAATCCTGCTGGATGCCGCCGATGGCGACGATCCTGCCGTCGGGCTGCAGTGCCATGTCGTAGGCCCGCTCGAACTGGCCCGAGTCGGTGGTCACCGTGCCGTCGCCGCCGAAGCTGATGTCCGGGCTGCCGTCGGAGTTGTACCGCGCCAAGGCGAAATCGTAGGCGGCGTAGCCGGCGGCGACGATCCTGCCGTCGGACTGCACCGCCACTCCGCGAGCCGCGTCTTCGCCGTCGAAGGCGGTGGTCACCGTGCCGTCGCCGCCGAAGCCGGTGTCCGGGCTGCCGTCGGAGTTGTACCGCGCCAAGGCGAAATCGGAGACGAAGTCGGGGGAGGTGTACCCGACCTGGCCTGCGGCGACGATCCTGCCGTCGGACTGCAGGGCCACGTCGTGGACCGAAGCGCCGCCCTCCGCGAAAGCCGTGCGTGCGGTGCCGCCGTTACCGAATCCGGTGTCCGGGCTGCCGTTGGCCGTGTAGCGAGCCACCAGGAAATCGCCGTCGGCGAGGCCGGCGGCGACGATCCTGCCGTCGGACTGCAGGGCCACGGCCCGGGCGTATCCGGACGTGCCGGTTCCGAAGTCGGTGATCACCTTGCCACCGTCGCCGAAGGAGCCGTCCGGGTTGCCCTCGCTGTCGAAGCGGGCCACCGCAAGCCGTGCCCGCGTGCCGTCGACCGTGTCGCTGCGGCCGACCGCGACGATCTTGCCGTCGGGCTGCACCGCCACAGCCTGGCCCTCGTCGTTGCTGCCGCCGTCCAGGTCGGCGAACACAATGCCGTCGCCGCCACCGAACCCCGTGTCCAGGCTGCCGTCGGTGTTGTAGCGGACCAGCACGAAGTCGTTGGGGCCGTCGAAGTCGAAGCCGCTGCCGATGGTGACGATCTTGCCGTCGAGCTGCAGGGCGACGTCCTGGCTGTCCTCGACATTGGCGACATCGGTCACGACCTTGCCGTCGCCGCCGAAGGCGGGATCCAGGTCGCCCGGGTCGGCCAGTGCCGTACCGGGCAGGGCCAGGGCGAGGGCCAGGGCCGCGACGGCCACTGCCCCCGTTCGCCTCGCTCTCGTTCGCAGACCAGAAATGAACGTGGACATGCAGACCTCTCCGCCTCTCGCCGCCGTGGACAGCCACAGCTTCAGGCCGCTTGTGGCCCTCACCCGCGGCGGCGCATCCGTAGTTGCGCCCACCGGCGCCCGAATCCACCCCCGTGGGGGAGTGGCCGGACGCACGAGAGCCCCCGCCCGTGGCCGGGCGGGGGCTCTCTGAGCAGCGGATTTGCCGGCCGGTGCCGGACCGCGCGTCAGCCCTGCGGGTTGAGCTCGATCGTCTGGGTCCGTTCTGCCGGGGTCTTGCCGAGCAGCGCCTTCTGCATCGCCTGGGCGACGTCGTCGGACGACAGCTGGTGCCGCTTCCCATCGCCCTTGGTGATCAGGATGCCGTCGAAGACGCCGTCCAGGAGCTCGTCGATCGCCTGCTTGTTGTAGACCTCGACGAGCCGGCCGTCGATCGGCTTCATAGAGAGGATCTTCGGGAGCGACCGGGCGGGGCCGAACTGGATCTGCTTGCCCCCCGCCTTGATCGTGATCAGGCCGGACATCGCGGGCTCGGCGAACTCCTTCATCGCCCGGTCCAGTTCGGCCTTGGTGATGGTGGGCCGGCGGATGCCGACGGGCAGTTCGACCTCGTTCGTCCTGCCGGTCTCGACCTGGGCGCGGTACGCGTCCTTGACCGAGATCATCGACTGCTGGACGTCCAGCGACTGTCCCGCCTTGCCCGGTACGGGGACGGCCTTGCCCGGCTCGAACCGGATCGTGCCCTCGGTGGCCGAGCCGGAAGTGCCCGCCAGGTCGGTCAGCGCGACCTGGAGCTTCTCCTCGTCGACCGGGATGACCGGCTGGGCCACCCGCTCGCCGCCGAAAAGGGAGCCGATGACGGAGACCGGGTTGTAGTCGCTGCCCGCCGCGTCCCGGACGGTCGCCTGGCTGTCGAGGCTGAGGCCCGCCTTGTCGGGGGCGAGCTGCTCCTTCTTGTTGCCCACCGTCAGCTGGAGCGGCGCGGTGGCGCGCTCGCCGAGGGCGGCCTCGAGCTTGGCGACCGCGTCCTCCTTGGTGCCGCCGCCGATGTCGACGCCGAGGACCGTGGTGCCCTTGGGGACCTCGGAGTGGTTGAGCAGCAAGCCCGCGCAGTAGGCGACACCGAGCACGCCGAACACGCCCACGCCTGCGAGGACCAGCTTGGACCGGCCCTTCTTGGCGGCGGCACGGGACGACGAGGGCGCCGCCGCCCGGGACGGCGAGGGGCCGGCCGCGCCGTGCGCCGGGCCCGCCGGGCCGGGGAAGTCGGGCGCCGAGAAGTCCGCGGCAGGGCCGGAGGACGGCCAGGGGCCGCCGTCCGGGCCGGCCGAGGGGCCGCCCGGCATCGGAGGCGCGAACGGTGAGCGGTGCTCCGGCGGGACCACCGGGATGCCGCTCGTGAGCGTGTCGCCGGAGACGTTGCCACCGGGGGCCGCCGGACCGGGCACGACCGGGCCGGGACCCGGCTCGGGCGCGGGCTTCTGCGGAGTCAGTACGGCCGTGTCGTCGCTCATCCGCGGCGCGCCGCCACCGCCGCCGGGGCCACCGCCGCCCGGGGCGAACGGCGAGGTGCCGGTGACCGGACCCGTCGTGGGGCCGGTGGGGCCCTGCGTGCCCGGAGGCCGTACACCGAGCTGAGGCGTGGACCGGACGGATCCCGGGGCGTCCGCGTTCGCCGCGAGGTCGCCGAGCGAACCGCCGGAACGCGGGGCGCCGGTGCCCGGCCCCTGCGGAGCGCTCGTACCGCCGGGCCTGCTCGGCACACCCGGCGCGCCCGGTGCTCCCGGCGCGCCCGATCCATGCGGCGCCTCAGGAGCAGCCGGGGCGGGAGCCGGGGGCGGCGTCGGTGCCTTGCGCGGTGCGAACCAGTCGCTCGTCTTCTCCTCGGCCGGCTTCTCCGGCGCGGCCGGGGCCTCCTCGCGCGGGGCGGGCGCGGTCGGCGCCTGGGTGGTCGCCGCGGGCCGGGGCGTACTGCCCGTACGCTCGGCAGGCCGCTCACCACTCGCACCCTTGGCGCCGTTCGCACCGCTCGCGCCATTGCCGCCGTTCGCGCCCTCGCGCGCGTTCACGTCGCTCATCGGCGTACGCATGACGACCGGCGGAATCGGCCGCGAGCCCGGGATGTTGATCCGGATGCGCGTGGTCAGCGTGGTCTCGGTCCTGGGCTCGTCCGGCTGCGGAGCGGACGCAGGCTCGGCTCTCTCGTCCGGAGCGTCCTGCGTGGGATGCAGCGACGGATACTGGCGGGATCCGTACGGCGGCGTCCCCGAGGGGTACGCGGCTCCGCCACGCCCCTGGGGGCCGGAGGACGAACTGTCAGTTTCACGACTCAAAGCAGGTTCTCCCGATCGGCTCCGCCGCCCGTTCTTACTGTTTCCACTGCTGCGGGCGGCTCGGCGGCGCGCACCACCATACTGGCCGCCGCCGACCCGCACCCGGCGACTCCGGGAAGCGGCGCCCCGCACACGCTCCACGGGGCATGGTCACGGCACGGTCATTTCGGCCTGAGACGGGACACGTCACGTGCCAAGTCGGCCTGTGTGACTGCCCGGTTGCGGCAGCCGCGCCATGGTGGCACAGATCACAGCGATGACCATCCCGCCCAGCAGGAAGACGATCTCGCCGACGCCGCCCGCGAAGAGGCCGTCGCCCTCCGGCCGTCCGGCGCTCAGCAGCAGCACCGCAACGATCCAGCCTGCGGCGGGTGCGACCACGCCCAGCTGGGTGCCGGTGGCACGCAGCCCGCCGTAGAAGAGCCCCCCGACGCCGAGCAGCGCCAGCAGCAACCCGACCGGGAACCAGGCGGCTTGGACCAGCGAGCCGGCGGTTCCGACGAGGAAACCGAGAACGACGAGGCCGAGATATGCGGCGATGCGTCCAGGTTTCAGGGGCTTGGTCATCCAGGCTCCGGGCTCGGTCATGAGGTGATCCCCTCGAACAGGTCGTACTCGCGCGCACCGGCCGGTGCGCCGGACTCGCCGCGTACCAACTGGTAGTACTCGGTGGTGAACAGCGGCTGGCCGAGGTCGTTCGAGAGCGCGAAGAAGGGGCCGTCCACAGCGATCTGGGTGGCGTGGGCCCGCATCGCGTCCGACTTCCGGTCGGCGTACGCGGTACCGTCGATCTCGGTGGTGATCTCCGCGTCGTCCACGACGCCCGGGACATCGCCGATGTCCGCGACTCCCGGGAAGGTGCGGGCTCCGTCCCCGGACCGCAGGGCCGCGAAGGCCTCCCCCGCGACCGAGCGCGGCACCCGGTTCCAGTAGATCTTGGCGATGGTGTGCGGCTCGCCGAGGTCGCGCCGGAAGGCCGGTTCGGCGGCGAGGTCGGCGGCCCGCATCGCGACGCGGTGCGCCTGGATGTGGTCGGGGTGGCCGTAGCCGCCGTCGGGGTCGTAGGTGACGAGGACCTGGGGCCGTACCGCACGGATCACCTCGACGAGGTGCGGCGCCGCCTCGTCCACCGGCGTGCTCCAGAAGGCGCCGGGGCGGTTGTTCTGGGGCAGGCCCATCATCCCGGAGTCGCGGAAGCGGCCGGGACCGCCGAGGAAGCGGTAGTCGGTGACGCCCAGCGCGGCCATGGCGGCGGCCAGTTCGCCGATCCGGTGCGCGCCGAGGCTGTCCTCCTGGTCGGCGGTCAGATGGGCGAGCTCGGGCGGGATGACCTCGCCCTCCTCGCCGAGGGTGCACGTCACCAGCGTGACGCGGGCGCCCTCGGCGGCGTACCGCGCCATGGTGGCGCCGTTGTTGATCGACTCGTCGTCGGGGTGCGCGTGCACCAGGAGCAGACGACGGCCTGGGAGGTCCGTCATGACCCCAGCCTACGAGGCCGGGGGGCGGGGCCGGCCCTCCGGTTCGGCCCTCCGGTTCGGGCTTCCGGATCGCCTGCCGTGTCCGGACTTCCGGGTCACCCTCAGTGTCCGGACTTCCGGGTCACCCTCAGTGTCCGGCTTCCGGATCACCCTCCGTGTCCGGCTTCCCGGATCAGGCCGCCGATCGGGCCCTAGAACTTGATGCCGCCGATCATGCCCGCGACATTCGTGGTCAGCTCGCTGATGGTGGGCGCGATGGAGGAACTGGCCAGATAGAACCCGAGCAGCATGCAGACCGCCGCATGCCCGGCCTTGAGCCCGGATTTCTTGACCAGCAGGAAGACGATGATCGCCAGCAGCACCACCGCCGAAATCGAGAGTGCCACGGCGGTTCACCTCCACAGAAATTCGGTCCGCAACGGTCAGCATGCATGTGCCCATGTGCCGGAGGAGTCCTACCCACCTGGCGACACGGATCATAACTATCCACACCCACGCATCGATCGGTGCACAGCAGCACACGGGGGCGCACGGCACTAGATTCGGCCACATGACCTCGAGGCAACAGCTCCCCCAACCGCCCGCCTTCCCGCTCTCCTTCCCCCGCCAGTACGCCAGGACGCAGCGCTTCGGTCTGGGCGCACCGCGTGCCTTCACGGTGGCGCCCGACGGCTCCCGGGTGGTGTTCCTCCGCTCCCCCTCGGGGACGGAACGGGCCCACCGGCTCTGGGTGCTCGACCTCGACGGGGAGGTCCGTGAGCGCGTCGCCGCCGACCCGGACGCACTGCTGGGCGGAGCCGCCGAGGAGTTGCCCGCCGAGGAGCAGGCGCGCCGGGAACGCAGCCGGGAGGGGTCCGGGGGCATCGTCGGCTATGCCGTGGACCGGGACGTGGAGTTGGCGGCTTTCGCGCTGTCCGGGCGGCTGTTCACGGCGGAGCTGCGGGCCGGCACCTCACGTGAACTGCCCGCCACCGGGCCGGTGATCGATCCGCGGCCCTCGCCGGACGGCCGGTATGTCGCGTACGCGGCGCAGGGTGCCCTGCGGGTGATCGGGGCGGAGGGGGACGGGGACCGGGCGCTCGCCGAGCCGGAGGACGCGCGGACGACATACGGCGTCGCGGAGTTCCTGGCGGCCGAGGAGATGGGCCGTACGCGCGGGTTCTGGTGGGGGCCGGACAGCGACCGGCTGCTGGTGGCGCGCGTCGACGGCTCTCCCGTACAGCGGTGGTGGATGGCGGATCCGGCGCATCCGGACCGGGAGCCGGCGCCGGTCGCGTATCCGGCGGCGGGGACGGCCAACGCCGACGTACGGCTGTATCTGGTCGGGCTCGACGGGGAGCGGACGGAGGTCCTCTGGGACCGGGAGCGGTACCCGTACCTGGCCCGGGTCCACTGGTCGTCCTCCCGGGCTCCGCTGCTGCTCGTGCAGACGCGGGACCAGCGCACGGCGCTGTACCTCGGCGTGGACACCGGTACGGGTGAGACGCGCACGGTGCACGTGGACGAGGACCCGGTGTGGATCGAGCTGCCGTCAGGGGCGCCCGCGTGGACTCCGGACGGGCGGCTGGTGCGGATCGCCGACGAGGGCGGTGCGCGGGTGCTGGCGGTGGGCGACCGGCCGCTGACCGGGGCGCAGTTGCATGTGCGGGCCGTACTGGACATCGGGGACTCGGATGTCCTGGTCTCGGCGTCGGCGGGTGCGGAAGCGGCGGAGCCGGAGACCGGCGAGATCCATGTGTACCGGGTCAACGAGCTGGGCGTGGAGCGGGTCTCCGACGGTGTGGGGCTGCACTCCGCGGTGCGTTCCGGAGCGGTCACCGTACTCGCTTCGGCGCGTCCGGATTCGAGCGGCTCGACGGTCCAGGTGCTGCGGGAGGGGAAGCTGCTCGCCGTGATCCCCTCGCACGCGGAGGAGCCCGTCCTGTCCGCCCGCGTGATCCTCACCGAAGGGGGCGCACGGCGCATTCCGTGCGCCGTGCTGCTGCCTTCCGGCTACCGGGAGTCGGACGGTGCGCTCCCCGTGCTCCTGGATCCCTACGGCGGTCCGCACGGCCAGCGTGTGGTCGCCGCACACAATGCGCATCTCACCTCGCAGTGGTTCGCCGAACAGGGCTTCGCGGTGGTCGTCGCGGACGGGCGTGGCACCCCAGGCCACTCCCCCGCCTGGGAGAAGGCGATCAAGGACGACGTCACGCTCGCGCTGGACGACCAGATCGAGGCGCTGCAGGACCTCGCCGGGCGGTTCCCGCTCGACCTCGGCCGGGTGGCGATCCGCGGCTGGTCGTACGGGGGTTACCTCGCCGCCCTGGCCGTCCTCCGGCGCCCCGACGTCTTCCACGCGGCGGTCGCTGGGGCGCCGGTCACCGACTGGCGGCTGTACGACACCCACTACACCGAGCGCTATCTGGGCGTCCCCGACGAGCGGCCGGAGGTCTACGCCGCGAACTCGCTCGTCACGGACGACGGGCTGAGCGGTGCGGCGGAGCCGGCGAGACCGTTGATGATCATCCACGGCCTCGCGGACGACAATGTGGTGATGGCCCACAGCCTCCGTCTGTCGTCTGCCTTGCTGGCGGCGGGCCGCCCCCATGAGGTGCTCCCGCTCAGCGGAGTCACCCACATGACCCCGCAAGAACAGGTCGCGGAGAATCTGCTGCTGCTCCAGGTGGACTTCTTGAAGCGGTCGTTGGGCCTTGGCGAGGGATAGGCGGCGGGGCTCCTTGGAGTCGTCCGGCGCTTGAGGACGGACACCCGGGCCGGCCGAACGGTACCGGTCGCGTCCAGGGGTCCGGGGGCCGGGGGTCCGGGAGGCCGGGGCGGGGGGTCCGGGGGAGCCGGGTGAAGCCACCCGCACAGAAAACCGGCCGGGGCGCATGACGCGCCCCGGCCGGTCTACGGCACCCGCACGGCCGTACGGAGTTCAGTGTGACGCGTCCGTATATCGGTGCCGGGTCGGTGGAGTTGCCTGGGCGTTAACGAATTTGACGGACAATTACCGCTTCGCGGGCGGCGTCGCACGCCAGTACCCCAGGGAGTGCACCCGGTCCTTGGGCACGGATAGCTCCTTGCGCACGTACGACGTGAGGGCGCGGGTGGTCGTCGCGTCGCAGGCGATCCAGACGTACGCCTCCTCCGGGTCGTCCCCGAGCAGGCCCGGCAGCGCGGCCCGCACCTCCTCGACCAGCTTCGCCCCCGCGTCGCGACGCGGGACCGTGCGCAGCTCGTGGCGGTCGGGGGCGGTCCGTACCGGGAGTTCGGCGTCGGACTCGTGCGGCGTCTCGAACCAGACGGTGGCGGGGGTCCCCGGCATGGAGCCGAGGAGCGAGTTGATCGCGGGCAGCGAGGCCGGGTCGCCGATGACGAACAGCCGGGACGGCAGCGGGTCGGGCACGGTGAAGCCGGTGCCCTGAACGGTCGCCTCGATCGTGTCGCCGGGCCGGGCCGTGCGGGCCCAGTCGCTCGCGCATCCGTCGTGGAGGGCGAACTCCAGGCTGAAGGTGCCGGCCTCGGGGTCGGGGTCCACGAGGGTGTAGGCGCGCTGGTGCGGCTTGCCCGCGTTGTCGAACCAGAGCCGCACCCACATCGTCGGGTGCACGCCGGTCGCCCCGAGCATGCCGCCGTCGGTGAGGCGGATCCGGCGGTACCGCTCGGTGACCTGCTCCGCTCCGGTCACCGTGAATGCGAAGTCCCTGCCCCGCATCAGCTTGAGGACCACGCCCTCCCAGCCATGCCCCACCCTGCGCTCCTCACATCCGCCCCGCTATGGTTAGGCCAGCCTAACCTAAGGGAGGAGCGGTGTGAGCACCGGGACCGAGGTCTACCGGGATGCATGGGGCATCCCGCATCTGCGCGCGGGCAGCGCGAGCGAACTCGCCTACGCCCAGGGGCACAACGCCGCCGTCGACCGGGCCTGGCAGCTGGAGGTCGAGCGCCACCGGGCGCAGGGCACGACGGCCGCCTTCCTGGGCGCGGAGGCCGTCGCCTGGGACCGGTTCGCCCGGCAGGCGCGCATCGACGACACGGCCCGGCGGTGCTACGAGGCGCTCGACGCGGAGACCCGCGACTGGGTCGGGGCGTACGTCGAGGGGGTCCGGGACGGCCTCGCACACGGCGCCGCGGCCGCACCCGAGTTCGCCAGGGCCGGGCTGGCCCCGGGGGTGTGGAACCCCTGGACCCCGCTGGCGGTCTGGCTCTCCACGCACATCCTCTTCGCGGGCTTCCCGACCAAGCTGTGGCGCGAGGAGGTCGCCCGACGGCTCGGCGACGAGGCGATCGAGCTCTTCGCGATGGACGGCCCCGGCACGGCGGGCTCCAACGGCTGGCTCGTCCCGGGCGACCGCACCGGCACCGGCGCCGCGATCATCGCGGGCGACCCGCACCGCTTCATCGAGGACCCCGGCGTCTACCAGCAGGTCCATCTGGCCTGTCCCGAGTACGACGTCGTCGGCCTGGCCGTCCCCGGCGTCCCCGGCATCGCGCACTTTGCCCACACCGGATCGGTGGCCTGGGCGATCACGAACGCGATGGCGGACTACCAGGACCTGTACCGGGAGCGGCTGCGGCGCACCGACGACGGCGGGATCGAGGCGCTCGGCCCGGACGGCTGGCGCCCGGCCGCACACCACACGGAGACCGTCGAGGTGGCGGGCGCCGAACCCGTCACGGTCGAGGTGATCGAGACCGACCGCGGCCCGGTGATCATCGGCGGAGCCCCCGCCGGCACGGACGCCGACGGCGCGAGCACCGACGACGGGACCGTGGAGGCCATCAGCCTGCGCTACGTCCCCCGCGTCACCGCCGACCTCGGCTTCGCCGCGATCCCAGCCCTGCTCAGGGCCCGAAGCGTCGCCGACGTGGACCGGGCGTTCGAGCAGTGGGTCGAGCCCGTGAACGTCGTCCAGGCCGCCGACACCTCCGGCGGGCTGCTGCACCGGACCGCCGGACGGGTGCCGCTGCGGCACCCGGACAACCGGCTGCGGGTCGTACCCGCCTGGGAGCAGGGGCACGGCTGGCAGGGCCGGCACGAGCCGATGCGGCGCGCCGAGGTCGAGGACGTCGCCGTCATGGCGAACGATCGCGTGCTCGCGGGTCCCCTCGGCGTCGAGTTCGCGCCCCCTCACCGCGCCGAGCGCATCGCCGCACTGCTGCGCGAATCGAAGACCTGGACCGCCCCGGACATGGCGGCTGTTCACATGGACACGCATCTGGCGTCCGCCCGCCCGCTCCTCGAGCTGCTCGCCGGGCTGGAAGGGCTCGCTCCGGCCGCCGCCGAGCTGCGGGACCGGCTGCTGTGCTGGGACCGCCGGATGGACGCCGACAGCACCGTCGCCGCCGCCTACGCCTCGGTACGGCATGCTGTCGTGCGGCGGCTGGCCTCGCACCCGGAGCTGGCGGATCTCGCCGGGCCGCTACCGTACCCCGCGGTGTTCCAGCCCTGGCTCGCCCTCGTCGTGAAGGTCGGCTTCGCACTGGAGGGGCTCCTCGCGACCGGGCTGCTGCCGGGCATCGACCGGGAGGAGATCGTCCGTCAGGCCGTCGAGGAGGTCGCGACGGACCCGCAGGAGACCCCTTGGGGCGAGCGGCACCGGCTCGCGCCCTGGCAGGCACTGCCCCTGCGGGAGGACGAGGAGTGGCCCGGGATGGCCGGTGACCACGACTGCGTGCTCGCCACGTCCAGCGTCCCCGGCCTCACGGACCACGGCGCGCGCGGGCCGGCCGCCCGCTATGTCTGGGACCTTGCCCGCCGCGACGACAGCCTCTGGGTGGTCCCGCTGGGCGCCCGCGGCGTCCCGGGCGACGCCCATCACCGCGACCAGCTGCCGCTGTGGCTGCGCGGCGAACTCGTCCCCGTAGTCACCGACTTCGCACAGCTCACGAAGGAGAGCCACCACCATGACCACTGAGGCCGTGTACGAGCAGGCCGTCGACGGCTTCGGTACGGTCCGCGTCCGCCGCCTGGCCCCGGAGCGCGACGTCGACACGATCCACTCCTGGGTCACCGAGGAGCGCGCCCGCTTCTGGGGCATGGGCGAGGCGAGCCGTGCCGACGTGCTGGAGATCTACCGGCACATGGACACGCTCACCACGCACCACGCGTGGCTGGTGGAGTGCGACGGCCGGCCCGCGACGCTCTTCCAGACGTACGAGCCGGAGGCCGACCGCGTCAGCGAGTGCTACGACGCCGAGCCCGGCGACATAGGCGTCCACCTGATGATCGGGCCCGCCCAGGACGCGCCGCGCCCCGGCTTCACCGCGGCCATGCTGACCGTCCTCGTCGGCTACATCCTGTCCGATCCGAAGGTCCGGCGTATCGTCGCCGAGCCGGACGTCCGCAACACCAAGGCGGTCGAGCGGCTGGCCCGCAGCGGCTTCGAGCTCGGACCGGAGATCGTCCTGCCGGAGATCGATCTGCCGGAGGTCCACCTTCCGGAGAAGCGGGCCCGGCTGGCCTTCCTCCACCGCGAGACGGTCGAGGCGGGGCGGAACTAGCGACGCGTAGGCCGGGCGAGGCCGGGACGCGGGCCGGGCGGGCCCAGGGCGCGGCCCGGGGAGGTCTACGGCGCGGGCGGGGCAGTGCCGCCGGCGTCCGGCCCGCCCAGCTCGTCCTCGCCGGGCACCACGTGCTTCTCCTCCGCGAAGTGACACGCGGAGTCGTGCGCCGCGGGCCCCTCGATGAGCCGGAAGACCGCCGGAACCGCCAGTTCCGGCACCTCGAGTGCGCACCGCTCCTGCGCCTTCCAGCAGCGCGTGCGGAAGCGGCAGCCGGACGGGATGTTCGTGGGTGACGGCACGTCGCCGGTGAGGATGATCCGCTCCCGGTGCTCGCGCGCCTCCGGATCGGGCACGGGCACGGCCGAGAGCAGCGCCTGTGTGTAGGGATGCGTCGGGTGGTCGTAGATCTCCGCGTCCCTGCCGATCTCCACGATCCGGCCCAGGTACATCACGCCCACCCGGTCCGAGATGTGACGGACGATCGACAGATCGTGCGCGATGAAGACGTACGACAGACTGAACTCGCTCTGCAGCCGCTCCAGCAGATTGACGACCTGCGCCTGTACGGACACGTCGAGCGCCGACACCGGCTCGTCCGCCACGATGATCTCCGGCCGCAGCGCGAGCCCGCGCGCGATGCCGATGCGCTGGCGCTGGCCGCCCGAGAACTGGTGCGGATAGCGGTTGACGTACTCGGGGTTGAGCCCGACGACGTCCAGGAGTTCCTGGACCCTCTGTCTGCGGGAGCCCTTCGGCGCCACTTCGGGGTGGATCTCGTACGGCTCCCCGATGATGTCGCCGACGGTCATCCGGGGGTTCAGTGAGGTGTACGGGTCCTGGAACACCATCTGGATGTTGCGGCGCACCGCCTTGAGCGCCCGCCCGGACAGCCTGGTGATGTCCTCGCCCTTGTAGCGGATCTCGCCGCTCGTCGGCCGCTCCAGGTTGACCAGCATCCTCGCGAGCGTGGACTTGCCGCAGCCGGACTCGCCGACGATGCCGAGCGTCTCGCCCTGGAAGAGGTCGACATCGACGCCGTCGACGGCCTTGACCGCCCCCACCTGCTTCTTGAAGAGGATGCCCCGGGTGAGCGGGTAATGCTTGTGGAGCCCGCGCACCTCGATGATCGGCTCGCTCGGCCTGCTCGGCTCCCTGGGCCTGCTCGGCTCGCTGGGCCTGCTGGGCGTGCTCGGCTCGGCCATGGAGGCGCTCCTTCACTGCGTCGCTCAGCACTTGAATAACCCGCTGCGACGCACAGAGCGCACTTTTAGCCCGTTTGCACCAAGAGCCGGTTCCAGGTACGGGCGTCCGCGACACCGTCCACCGGCAGTGTGGCAGAGGTCTGGAACGCCCTCACGCCCGCCTCGGTCCCGGACCCGAAGCTCCCGTCGACGACGAGCGCCTGCCCGTGGGCGTTGAGCTGGCTCTGCAGGGCCTTGACCGGATCGCCCTGCGCGCCGCGCCGAACCGGGTTGACCAGCTGGTGCCAGGTCTGGTTCCCGGCCACGCCGTCGACGGACGCCCGATTGGTGGTCTGGAAGGCGCGTACGGCGCTTTCGGTCGCCGGCCCGAAGGATCCGTCGACGGTGAGCGAGGAGCCACGGGAGTTGAGCAGATACTGCAGCGACCGCACCCGCTCCCCGCTGTCACCGACGCGCGCCGTGGACCAGGCGGTCCAGCCGGGGTCTCCCCCGGTCCTGGCGGCGACGTCCGCCCTGAGCTGCGGCAGCATCGCGTAGAGCCGGTCCCCGGGGCAGTTGGTGTTGTTGAAGTCCCGGTGCCCGAAGATCTGATAGGGGCGCAGTCCGTACTGCCTGCAGATGTACGCGCAGAGGTCGACGAGCTTCGCGTACTGGGCGGAACGCGGGTCGACCGTGGTGTACGTGCCCTCGTTCTCGATGCCGACGGCGACGGTGTTCTGACCGGTGCAGTGCGCGGACTCGACCTGCTGGGTACCCGCGCCGAGTGCGGCCACGCTGGAGTGGCGGCCCTCCGTGATCCACCCGCCGCGGCTGATGGTGAAGTGCTGCCCCGAGTCGATCCAGCCGTTGTCGTCCATGTGGTACGCCTGGATCGACCGCGACAGCGCGAAAGCGTGCTCCTGCGTGTAGTCGGTGCTGTTGGCGGTCGCCGTGTGATGCACGATGATCTTGTGCGGCGCGGTGGGCAGCAGCTTGACCGGAGCACTCGGCGGCCGTGCGCGCCAGGCCGCGCACCCGGAGATCACCGGTCCGGCGGCGGCAGCCGCCCAGGCGTTCCCGGACAGGCCTGAACCCAGCACGGCCCCCGCGCCCAGGACGAAGGCGCCCGACAGCACGGCTCGCCGCCGCGGATGCGGAAACGGATGCGGATGCGGATGCGATTGCTGATCCGGCGTTGGCAGGTCGCTCATGTCACTCCCCATAGGTGCGGCGCCCGCCCGGCCGACGCGCGGAGCGGCGACCGTACGATAATGAGCAACGCACTTGTTCTGTGAGGGAGTTGAGTATCCCAGGGACGGCCGGGTGCTTCCCGGGACGGGACCGGACCCGCGCCCGGGGACACAGCCCCGGGCGCCCGGCGTACGCGTCCCGGGAGACCGTCGGCCGTCAGGGCTGAGGAGCCTTCTCGGGGTCGCACTCCTGCTCGTGCTGACGGGGGATCACTCCGCAGATCGTGACCGCGGTGTAGGGGTTCACGGCCACGGAGAGCATGCGGGTGTAGGTGTCGCCGCCGACACGGATGCTGGACTCCTCGGAGCGGCCGAGCGCGTCGGTGATGATCACGCGGTCCCCCACCGTTCCGTTCTCCAGGCGCCCCCAGACCGCCTGACAGGCGGCGCTGTGCCGAAGTTGGATCTTGAGGCCGTGCAGCCAGGTCTCCCGGACGGTCGTCGCGTCCCACTGGCAGTTCTTCGCCTGGGGCTCACGACCAAGACACGTGTCACCCCGGCAGCCGGGGGCCTCCGACGGCTCGGCCGCGGTGGGGGCCGCGCCCTCGCTCCTGGCCTGCGCCACCGTTCCCGACGCCCGCTGACCGGACCCCTGCTGCGGGGTGCCCGACGCCGGATTCATCCCCATGACGCTCCCCATGACCAGGGCGCCGATCGCCGCACCGACCACCATGTGGGCGAGCGGCCGCGCACGGGTCAGCCGGGGGTCCCAACGTGACGCCGGGCGGGAGTCCATGGCACCGGTCCCGGCTGCGGCCTCGGCCCTGGCTGCCACCACGGCTCCGGCTCCGGCTTTCGATTCGGGCGCGGCCGCTTCGGCCCGCTGCGGGGCTTCCGTTCCGGCCGCCGCCACCTCCGACGCCACGACCGTCACGACTCCCGCCACGGCCCCCGTGTCCTCCCGCTCACCTCCGGCCGCCGACTCCTCCCCGCCCGTATGCGCCTTCGACCGGCGGCCCTCCCGCCCCAGCTCTTCCGCGTGTTCCCAGAGCCGGACCAGCGCCTCGGGGTCCTCCCCCGCCGCCCGGGCGAGCTGTTCGACCGCGATCCTGGTCGGCCACTGCTTGCCGTTGAGGAAGCGCTCCCACGACGAGCGGCTGTAGTGGGTCTTCTCGGCGAGCCGCCCGTAGCTGAGGCCGGAGTCCTCCTTGACGCGGCGTATTCGGGCCAACAGATGCTCACGGGCGCCCAGGAGTCCGGCGTCCCGCCGAAGCTCCGCGTCCCACGCCCCATGCTTCACGACAGTCATGCGAAGTCCCCTCCCCGCCGCGAACTCCCGTACTGCAGCTGGGAGTTCACCGGCAACTTCCGTTATCTGCCGGGCAGGACTTTGTCACAAGGGCACGCCTGTAGCACACCACACCCACACATCTCTCCAGACACGCAGAGGTGATCCACGTCACAGTCGATTCCGGTTCCCTGCGCCCCGTCCCGACTTTTGTGACCCCCTGCTCGTCACGGCGTCCCAGGCGTCCCAGGGCGTCCCGTCCTGTCCCGCACCCCCCTCGGGACGCCCCGGACCCCGCATCGGCGCCGCACCATGGGTCCGCCGTCAAGTCGCCTTTCTCCGTGGGCACTTGGCAACGTCGGCGTACATCCCGTCGAGCGGAGTCGACGGCGTCTACGGCTCCCGGACCACCGCAGCGGTCCGCTCCTTCCAGCGCGACAACGGGCTGGCCGAGGACGGCGACTACGGGGACCGCACCGAACTCGCCCTGCACAACAAGGTCAAGGAGGTGCAGCGCAAGGCCGGCACCACCGCCGAGGGCGCCTACGGCGACGCGACCACGTCCGCGGTACGGGCCTGGCAGAGCGCCCACAGCCTGTCCGCCGACGACATCGCGGGCCCCGCGACGATGAACGCGATGCACGTCGCCCGCACCGTGAAGATCACCGGCCAGTGGAAGACCACCGAGCACGGCTGGTCCGTGAGCGGTCAGTTCGGCTGCCTCGAGCTGTGGATCCACGAGAGCAACTGGAAGGTGTACGCCACGAATCCCTCCTCCGGCGCGTACGGCATCCCGCAGGCGCTGCCCGCCGACAAGATGGCCGTCGCGGGGGCGGACCGGCGGACCAATCCGGCCACCCAGATCGAGTGGGGCCTCGACTACATCAAGTCGCGCTACGGCACGCCGTGCAGCGCCTGGTCCTTCTGGCAGTCGCACACGCCTCACTGGTACCAGAACCGTCCCGCCGGGACCGGGCGATCACCTGTGGAGGCACTGCCTCCAGAAGAAGCAGGCGCTCGCCCGGTCCCGGTTCACGGGGAACAGCTCCGGCTCGTCGGTCCTGCACACCTCCTGCGCCATGGGGCAGCGCGGGTGGAAGGCGCATCCGGACGGGATGTTCATGAGGTTGGGGGGCAGCCCCTTGATCGCGTACAGCTCCTGGCCCTTCTGGTCCAGTCGCGGGATGGAGTCGAGCAGCCCTCGCGTGTACGGATGGGCCGGTGCCCGGTAGATGTCGCGGACGGGCGCGGTCTCGACGATCCGGCCCGCGTACATCACGGCGATCCTGTCCGCGACGTCCGCGACGACCCCGAGGTCGTGCGTGATGAGGATGAGCCCCATGTCGAGCTCGCGCCGGAGCTCGGCGAGCAGTTCCATGACCTGCGCCTGCACGGTCACGTCGAGCGCGGTGGTCGGTTCGTCCGCGATGATCAGGTCCGGTTCGAGCGCCAGCGCCATGGCGATCATGATGCGCTGGCGCATACCGCCGCTGAACTGGTGCGGATACTGGCCGACGCGCTCCTTGGCGGCGGGGATCCGCACCCGGTCCATCAGCTCGATCGCCCGGGCCCTGGCGTCCTTCCTCGACATCCCGCGGTGCACGGTGAACATCTCGCCGAGCTGGTCGCCGACGGTCAGCACCGGGTTGAGCGAGGAGAGCGCGTCCTGGAAGATCATCGCCATTCCGGCGCCGCGGATCTTCCGCCGTTCGTCCTCCTTGAGCTTGAGCACGTCCTGGCCCTGGAAGAGGACCTCGCCGCCGGTGATCCGGCCGGGCGGGACGTCGAGGATGCCCATGACGGCCTGCGCCGTGACGGACTTTCCGGAGCCGGACTCGCCGAGCACGGCGAGGGTCTCGCCCGCGTCGACCGCGTAGGTGACGCCGTTGACGGCCTTGGCGACCCCGTCCCTGGTCCGGAACTCCACGTACAGATCGCGCACTTCGAGCAGCATCGCGGTCACCGCCTCCTCAGCGCAGCTTGGGGTCGAGGGCGTCGCGCACCGCGTCGCCGAGCATGATGAACGCGAGCACGGTGACGGCGAGCGCACCAGCCGGCCAGAGCAGCATGTGCGGGGCGTTGCGGATGTACGGGGACGCGGCGGAGATCTGGATGCCCCATGACACGGTGGGCGGCCGCAGCCCGACGCCGAGGTAGGAGAGGGTCGCCTCCAGCGCGATGTACGTACCGAGCGCGATCGTCGCCACGACGATGACCGGTGCCACCGCGTTGGGCGCGATGTGCCGCAGCAGCAGCCGGGGGTGGGACGCGCCGAGGGCCCGCGCGGCCTGGACGTAGTCGTTCTGCTTGGCCGTGATCACCGCGCCGCGGGCGATGCGGGAGATCTGCGGCCAGCCGAGCAGCACCATGAAGCCGATCACGGGCCAGACCGTGTTGCTGGTGACGACGGACAGCAGCACCAGGCCGCCGAGCACGACCGGGATGGCGAAGAAGACGTCGGTGAGGCGGGACAGGACGGAGTCCGAGGCCCCGCCGAAGTATCCGGCCACCCCGCCGAGTACGGAGCCGAGGAGCGCAACGCCGAGGGTCGCGCAGACGCCGACGGTCACCGAGGTGCGGGCGCCGTAGACGACCCGGGTGTACACGTCGCAGCCCTGGCCGTCGAAGCCGAAGGGGTGGCCCGGCTGGGAGCCTTCCTGGGCCTTGGCGAGATCGCAGGCGAGCGGATTGCCGGAGGCGATCAGCGACGGCCAGATCGAGATGATCACCAGGAAGACGATGATCAGTCCCGAGACGATGAAGACGGGGTTGCGGCGCAGATCGCGCCAGGCGTCCGACCAGAGGCTGCGGGGTTTCGCCGCGGGCCCCGTGCCCTGCGGGCCGCCGGGGGTCCGCTCCAGGGTCTCCCCCTCGCTCGTGGCGAGGTCCATCGCGCCGCCGGCGCCGGTCGGGGCGATGGCTCCCCCGTCGTCGTACTGCGGCTCAGGCATAGCGGATCCTCGGGTCGAGTACGGCGTACAGGAGGTCGACGAGCAGGTTCACCGCCAGGAACACCAGCACCAGCACGGTCACGAAGCCGACGACGGTCTGGGTGTTCTGGCGGAGGATGCCCTGGTAGAGCTGGTAGCCGACGCCGTGGATGTTGAAGATCCGCTCGGTGACGATGGCCCCGCCCATCAGGGCGCCGATGTCGGCGCCGATGAAGGTGACCACGGGGATCAGTGAGTTGCGCAGCAGATGATGGCCGATGACGCGGTGGCGCGGCAGCCCTTTGGCGATCGCCGTGCGGACGTAGTCGGCGCGCTTGTTCTCGGCGATGGACGTCCTCGTCAGCCGGGTGACGTAGGCGAGGGAGACGGAGGCGAGCACGAGTCCGGGCACGATCAGTTCGCCGAGCGGCGCCTCGGAGGAGACGGAGGGTCTGATCCAGCCCCACTCCACCCCGAGCAGCAGCTGGAGCAGCAGACCGGTGACGAAGGTCGGGACGGAGATGACCACCAGCGTGAGCAGCAGCACGGAGGTGTCGACGGGACGGCCGCGGCGCAGTCCGGTGAGCACGCCGAGGCCGATGCCGATGACGATCTCGAAGAAGATCGCGACGAGGGTGAGCCGGATGGTGACCGGGAAGGCGGTGGCCATCAGTTCGGTGACCGGCTGGCCGTTGAACGCGGTGCCGAAGTCCCCGGTGAAGACGTTGCCCATGTAGGTCAGGTATTGCTGCCACACGGGCTTGTCGAGGCCGAACTCCTTGCGCAGCTGGGCGGCGGTCGCCGGGTCGCACTCGCGGTCGCCGCAGAGCCCCGCGATGGGGTCGCCCATCACGTTCACCATCAGGAAGATCAGCAGCGTCGCGCCGATGAAGACCGGGATCATCTGGAGCAGACGCCGGATCACATAACGTCCCATGGGGGGCTCCTGGGGGTGAACAGCGTTCTCGGACGGACGTCAGCCGACCTTGATCTCGTTGTAGACGGGGACGCTGAACTGGTTCAGCGAGACGTTGCTGATCCGGTCCGAGTAGCCGGCGCTGCCGTTCTGGTACCAGAGCGGGATCGCCGCCATCTGGTCCCGTACGACCCCTTCGGCCTGCTTGAACGTGCCGATGGCCTGCGCCGTGTCGGTCTCGGCGTTGGCCTCGTCGACGAGCCGGTCGAACTCCTCGTTGGACCACTTGCCGTCGTTGGAGGAGGCGTTGGTGTAGTAGAGCGGCTGGAGGAAGTTCTGGATGAGCGGGTAGTCCATCTGCCAGCCCGCCCGGAAGGGGCCGGTCATCTTGGACTGGGTGATCTGGTTGCGGTAGTCGGCGAAGGTGCCGACGGGGTTGCCGACGCAGGCCTTGTCGTTGCCGAGCGCGTTGTTGATGGAGTTGCAGACGGCGTCCACCCACTCCTTGTGCGAGCCGCTGTCCGCGTTGTACGTGATCCTCACCTGGCCGCGGGGGAGCCCGCCGCCCTCCGCGATCAGCTTCTTCGCCTCGCCCGGGTTGTACGTACAGGCGTCACCGCAGAGCGTGTCGTCGAAGCCGCCGTCCGCCCCGAGGACCGGGGACGTCCAGTCCTTGGCGGGGGTGCGGGTCTTCCGGAAGATCGTGTCGGTGATCTGCTCGCGGTTGATCGCCATGGACAGGCCCTTGCGGACCTTCTCCTGGCCGGGCTTGTTCCACGCCGGGTCGTAGTAGGGGAAGGCGAGCGTCTGGATGATGCCGGCGGGGGTGTTGATGTACCGGTCGCCGAGGTCGGCCTCGACGTTCTTGAGCTGGGACGCGGGGACGTCGTCGACGAGGTCGAGATTCCCGGCCGTCAGGTCGGTGTAGGCGGTGTTGTTGTCCGTGTAGACCTTGAGGTCGATGCCGCCGTTCTGCGCCTTGTCGTCGCCGGGGTACTGGTCCCAGCGGCGCAGGGACATCTGGGAGCCGCGTGCGTACGAGTCGACGGTGTACGGGCCGTTGCCGACGGGCTTGGCCAGCCAGGCGCTGTGGTCGGTGAAGAAGGCCTTGGGGAGCGGCGCGAAGGCGGCGTAGCCGAGGGTCTCGGGCCAGGTGGAGAACTTCTGGGTGAGCTTGACCGTGAAGGTCCGCGGGCCGGTGACCTTGAGGCCGGACATGGTGGCGGCCGTGGGCTCGCCGGACTCGGGGTGGACCTGGTCGTAGCCCTCGATGTAGCCGAAGAAGTAGGCGTTGCGCTGGTTGTGCTTCAGGTGGGCGCCGTAGTTCCAGGCGTCGACGAAGGACTGGGCGGTGACGGGCTCGCCGTTGGAGAAGGTCCAGCCGTCCTTGACGGTGACCGTGAAGTTGGTGGAGTCGGTGGTGTCGATCTTCTCGGCGAGCATGTCCTGTGCCTCGCCGGTCTTCGGGTCGTAGCGCTTGAGACCGCGGAAGATCATGTCGAGGACCTTGCCGCCCTGGACCTCGTTGGTGTTCGCCGGCTCCAGCGGGTTCTGCGGGTCACCCCAGGAGGAGCTCACGATCCCGTCGGCGCCGCCACCGCCCTCGGTGCCGCCGCCGCAGCCGGTGGCGGCGAACGCGACGGCGGCGGCGCAGGCAGCCCACCTGGCGGGCGTGGCGCGGATGGCTCGGCGCATGGCGTGCCTCCTGGGGTGCAGGGCGATACGTAGATCCCAATATCACCCCAGACCCAGACATAACACACACACGCAACGCCGGTACTTCCGTGAGCAGAGATCACGGGCGCATCGCTCACCGGCGCAGAGGCACCGTCAGTTCCCAGGTGTCCGCGGAGTAGTGGAGCGACATCCCGCTCCGCTCGTACAGCCGCAGCGCGCCGGTCGTGTTCCCGGTGTCGACCGCGAGCCCAACGGTCGTCCGGCCCCGGCGGGCGAACTCGGCGAACGCCTGCCGCAGCAGCAGCGCGCCGAGGCCGCGCCCGCGGGCCACGGGGAGCACCCCGAGCGCGCGTACCCAGCCCATGGTTCCGCGGTCGTCACGCGCCAGGAGCACCGCCGCATCGCCCGCGCCGTCCGCGCGGGCGATCCAGACGAGGGACCAGTCGACGGGGCTGCTCTCCTCCATCCGCTCCAGCCACGCGTCGTATGCACGTACCCGGTGGTCGTAGTGCTCGGCGAACGACTCCTCGAGGACGGCGTGGGCGAGGCGACGGTCCTCCTCCGTCCCACACGTACGGAGGGTCAGCCCGGCGGGGAGTTCGGGCGGGGTGTCGGTCCCGTCCACCTCGCGCGTCAGGACGTTGTACCGGCGTACGGGCCGCCAGCCGCGGGACCGCACCTGCCCGGTGTCCACGCTGGTGGCCGTCGACAGCCCCAGGTGGACGACCGACCGGCTCGCCCCGCTGGCAGCAGCCAGCTCGGCGGCCCTGCCCTCCATCGTGGCGAGAAGCGCGGCGGTCGCGGCGGTCCGTCCGGGCAGCGCGTACAGATCGGCCTCGATCCGCTCCGTCCCGGATGCGTCGGGCTCCACGGGCTCACTGGTCTCCTGCCAGACCATGCCGAAGGCGACGGGCTCGTCGCCCTCCTCGGCGACCCAGGCCTCGGTCCCCGCGAGATCAGCCTGGACCGTGTGGAGGTCGGTCTCGGGGTGGCCGATCTCGATCGTGTCGATGGCGTTGAGGAGCCGGTGGACGGCGGGCGCGTCGGCGGGCGTTGCTCGGCGCAGAGCGGGTTTCGCGTTCATGAGGGCACCCTGGCGCGATCGCCGGGCGCCGGGCAACGGCTTATCGACGGCGGCGCCCGGGAATGCCGAAGGCGCCCGGAACCTCAGTGGTTCCGGGCGCCCCAGGTGCCGTACGGGCGACGATCACGCCGCGTGGACGACGTCCTTCTCCTCGGCGAAGTGGCACGCCGACTCGTGCGCGGCCGGGGTGTCCTGGCCGACGAAGCGCTCCGGGACCGCCAGCAGCGGGACCTCGGTGGCGCACCTGTCCTCGGCCTTCCAGCAGCGGGTGCGGAAGCGGCAGCCGGACGGCGGGTTCGCCGGCGACGGGACGTCACCGGTGAGGATGATCCGCTCGCGACCCTCGCGGGCCGCCGGGTCGGGCACGGGGACCGCCGACAGCAGCGCCTGGGTGTAGGGGTGCGTCGGGTGGTCGTAGATCTGCGTGTCCGTACCGATCTCGGCCATCTTGCCGAGGTACATCACGCCGACCCGGTCGGAGATGTGCCGGACGATCGACAGGTCGTGCGCGATGAAGACGTAGGACAGGTTGAACTCGTCCTGCAGCTTCTCCATCAGGTTGATGACCTGCGCCTGCACGGAGACGTCGAGCGCCGAGACCGGCTCGTCGCAGATGATGATCTCCGGGTTGAGCGCGAGACCGCGGGCGATGCCGATGCGCTGGCGCTGACCGCCGGAGAACTGGTGCGGGTACCGGTTGATGTACTCCGGGTTCAGACCGACGACGTCCAGCAGTTCCTGCACCTTGCGGCGCCGGTCGCCCTTCGGGGCCACCTCGGGGTGGATGTCGAAGGGCTCGCCGATGATGTCGCCGACCGTCATACGCGGGTTCAGCGAGGTGTAGGGGTCCTGGAACACCATCTGGATGTTCCGGCGGACCGCCTTCAGCGCCCGCCCGGACAGCCGGGTGATGTCCTGGCCCTTGTAGAAGACCTCGCCGGCCGTCGCCGTCTCCAGCGACATCAGCAGCTTGGCGACCGTGGACTTGCCACAGCCCGACTCGCCCACGATGCCGAGGGTCTCGCCCTGGTAGAGGTCGAAGGAGACCCCGTCCACGGCCTTGACCGCACCGACGCTCTTCTTGAAGAGGATGCCCTGGGTCAGCGGGAAGTGCTTGACCAGGTTGCGCACCTGAAGGATCGGCTCACCGCGGTCGACCGGCGCCTCGATGGCGGCCACGGCCTCCGCCTCGGTGACGGCGTCGACCGTCGCGACCTCGGTCACGTTCGGGGTCGCGTCCACGGCCTCATCGTTCTTGCTGAGCTCAGCCATGGATCGTCTCCTTCCAGAAGTGGCACGCGCTACCGCGGCCGGGCAGCTCGGTGCCGTCCTGCTCGGTCACCGGGTGCAGCACCGGAATGTCCGTACGGCAGATGTCGTCGGCCTTCGGGCAGCGCGGGTTGAAGGCGCAGCCGGACGGCACACGCAGCAGGTTGGGCGGCAGGCCCTTGATCGCGTACAGCTCCTGGCCCTTCTGGTCCAGGCGCGGGATCGAGTCGAGCAGACCCCGGGTGTACGGGTGGGCCGGGCGCTTGTACAGCTCGTGCACCGGCGCCTGCTCGACGATCCGGCCCGCGTACATCACGGCAATCTTGTCCGCGACGTCGGCGACGACACCGAGGTCGTGGGTGATCAGGATCAGACCCATGTTGTACTCGCGCTGCAGCTCTGCGAGCAGGTCCATCACCTGGGCCTGGACCGTCACGTCGAGCGCGGTGGTCGGCTCGTCCGCGATGATCAGGTCCGGCTCCAGCGCCAGCGCCATGGCGATCATGATGCGCTGGCGCATACCGCCCGAGAACTGGTGCGGGTAGTCGTCGATCCGGGCCGCGGCGGCCGGAATCTTGACCTTGTCCATCAGCTCGATGGACTTGGCCTTGGCCTCCTTCTTGGACAGGCCGTGGTGGACGCGGAACATCTCGCCGAGCTGGTAGCCGACGGTCAGTACCGGGTTCAGCGAGGAGAGCGCGTCCTGGAAGATCATCGCGATCTTCTGACCGCGGATCTTCCGCCGCTCCTCGTAGGACATCTTGAGCATGTCCTCGCCGCGGAAGAGGATCTCGCCCTGCGGGATCTTTCCGGGCGGCATGTCGAGGATGCCCATGATGGCCTGCGCGGTGACGGACTTGCCGGAGCCGGACTCACCCAGCACGGCCAGCGTCTCACCGGCGTTCACCGAGTAGTTGACGCCGTTGACGGCCTTGGCGACGCCGTCCCGGGTGTGGAACTCGACGTGCAGGTTGCGGACTTCGAGCAGCGGCCCGTTGTGGTCGTCGCCGTCGCGCGGCGCGGGGACCGTCGTGGTGTTGTCGATGATGGTCACGTACGCCCTCCTCAGCGCAGCTTGGGGTCGAGGGCGTTGCGGACTGCTTCGCCGAGCATGATGAACGCCAGAACGGTGAGGCTCAGCATGATCGAGGGGAACAGCAGAATGTGCTGCGCCGTCCGGATCTGCTGGACACCGGCGGAGACGTCGACACCCCAGGAGACGATGGGCGACGAGAGCCCGAGACCCAGGTACGACAGGGTCGCCTCCGCGGAGATGTAGCCGCCGAGCGCGATGGTCGCGACGACGATCACCGGGGCCATGGCGTTCGGCAGGATGTGCCAGAACAGGATCCGGGTCGTACCGGCGCCGAGCGCCTTCGCCGCGTGGACGTAGTCGGCCTGCTTGATGGTGATCACGGCACCGCGCATGACGCGGGTGATCTGGGTCCAGCCGAGGAACGCCAGGGCGAAGACGACCACCCAGATGGTGCGGTCCGTGAAGGACTGCAGGACCACCATGGCGCCGAGCAGGAACGGGATGCCGAAGAAGATGTCGGTGAGCCGGGACAGGAGCGCGTCGATGATGCCGCCGAAGTATCCGGCGATCATGCCCATGATGCCGCCGATGATCGTGACGATCAGGGTGACGCTGATTCCGACGATGACCGAGGCACGGGTGCCGTGGATCAGTCGGGCGTACACGGAACGGCCCTGGCCGTCCCAGCCCAGCCAGCCGTCCGAGCCGATCTTGCCGAGCTCCGGCTTGCCGAGGTAGTGGTGCACCAGGTCACCCGCCGTGGGCGAGGCGCTGGTGAACCAGCCCGGGAAGGCCGTGATGACCAGCAGGAAGAAGATCAGGACCGACGACACCAGGAAGTACGGGTTACGGCGCAGGTCCGCCCAGGCGTCACCCCAGAGGCTGCGGGCCTTCTCCTTCTTCGGCGCGGGCGCGACGTCCGCGACGACAGGTGTGTCGACCTCACTCTCGGTCGAGAGGGCGGTCTTGGTCACGTCAGGCATAACGGATCCTCGGGTCCAGGACCGCGTACAGCAGGTCGATGAGCAGGCTGGTGACGAGGTAGACGAGCACCAGGATGGTGACGAGGCCAACCAGGGTGGTGCCCTCACGTCGGGTGATCGATTCGTAGATCAGACCACCGACGCCCTTGACGTTGAAGATGCCTTCGGTGACGACGGCGCCGCCCATCAGGGCGCCGATGTCGGTGCCCAGGAAGGTGATGACGGGGATCATCGAGTTGCGCATCAGGTGCACGCCGATGACCCGGCGCTTGGGCAGGCCCTTCGCGATGGCCGTGCGCATGTAGTCGGCGCGCAGGTTCTCCGCCATGGAGGTACGGGTGAGCCGGGCGACGTACGCGAGCGAGAGGCCACCGAGCACAATGGCCGGCGCGATCAGCTCGGACAATCTCTGCTCGTTGCTCACGTTCGGCGCGATCCAGCCCAGCTCGAAGGCGAAGACCAGCTTGATGATGAAGCCGAGGACGAAGACCGGGATCGAGATGATCAGCAGGGTGAAGATCAGGACCGCGTTGTCGGCGAGTCGACCGGCCCGCAGGCCCGCGATGACACCCAGGCCGATGCCGAAGACCAGCTCGAAGGCGAAGGCGAGGGCAGCAAGCTGCAGGGTGATGGGGAACGCGTCACCCAGCACTTCGGTGACCGGGCGACCGTTGCGGATCTGGTTGCCGAAGTCGAAGTGCAGGATGATGTCGGTCATGTAGTTCCAGTACTGCTGCCAGATCGGAAGATCCAGCCCCAGTTCTTTTCTCTTCGCGGCCAGGGTCGCCGGGTCGACACCCTTGTCGCCGAACAGCCCCGCCACGGGGTCGCCCGGCAGGCTGTAGACCATGAAAAAGATCAGAAAGGTCGTCCCGAGGAAAACCGGGATCATCTGGAGCAGTCGTCGTGCGACATAGCGCCCCATCATGCCTCCGTTGAAATGTGACAGCCGCAGCCGACGGGCCCTCCCCCGGCATCCGCGTCCCCAGTGGGCACGCGGATGTCGTGGAAGGGCCCCCCAGCCGCTGCGTAAGGCGCCGGGGCGGGGCCGACGATGGTCAGCCCCGCACTCGGCTTGCGGACTACGCTTGGATGATTACTTCTTGACCTCGACGCCGGTCAGGATCGGGTCACCGTCCTGGCCGTACTGAACGCCGGAGACCTTCTCCGAGTAGCCCGCGTTGACCTTGTAGTACCAGAGCGGGATCGACGGCATGTAGTTGACCAGGTCCTTCTCGATGGCCTGGAACTGCTTCACCGACTCGTCGAGCGACGGGGCGGAGTCGGCGGCCGCGATCTTCGCGTCCAGGGCCTTGTTGGTGAAGCCACCCTGGTTGCCCGCAGCGCCCGTACGGAACAGGTCGCTGATGAAGTTGGAGTTCACCGGGTAGTCCAGCACCCAGCCGGAGCGGTAGATCGACTTGACCTGCTGGTTCTTACGAGCGGTCAGGTCGGCCTGGAAGTCCGGCTTGCTGTCGCCGGTGCACTTGACACCGGTCGCCTGGGTGATGCTGTTGCAGACGGCGTCGACCCACTCCTTGTGGCCGCCGTCCGCGTTGAACTGGATGGTGATGGCGTTGCCCGGAACGCCGCCGCCCGCCTTGATGAGCTCCTTGGCCTTGGCGGCGTCGAACTTGGTGACGTCGCCGGCAGCGTTCTCCTGGAAGCCGAGGACGCCCTTGGCGACCCAGCCGGTGGCCGGCTCACGCGTACCCTGCAGCACCGTCTTGGTGATGGTGTCGCGGTCGATGGCCATGGACAGACCCTGGATGACCTTCGGGTCGACCGCCTTCGGCTTCTTCCACTGGTCCGCGTAGAACGCGATGGCCAGCGTCTGGACGGCGGAGTAGGCCTGGTCCACGGCGCGGTCGCCGAGGTCCTGGCGGTAGACCGGGAGGTCCTTCGGGGCGATCTGGCGCAGGACGTCCACGTTGCCGGACTTGAGGTCCTCGTAGGCCGCCTCGAGCGTGGTGTAGTTCTTGAAGACCACACCGCCGTTCTTGGCCTTGTTCGGGCCCTTGTAGCCGTCGTAGCGGACGATCTTGATCTGCTTCTTGTGGTCCCAGCTCTCGAACTTGTAGGGACCGTTGCCGACCGGCTTCTCACCCGCGGCCTTGGGGTCCTTGTAGAAGGACTCGGGCAGCGGCGCGAAGACGATGTAGGCGAGCTTGTGAGCGAAGTACGGGACCGGGTTCTTCAGCTCGATGGTGAAGGTGGTGTCGTCGACGACCTTGAGGCCCGTCATGGCCTCGGCGGTCGGCTTGGCGCCTTCCTTCTCCGGGTGCAGGGCGTCGAAGCCCTTGATGTCCGCGAACCAGGACGCCAGGCCCTGGGCGTTGTTGATGTTGGCGCTCCAGTTCCACGCGTCCACGTAGGACTTGGCGGTGACCGGCGTGCCGTCGTGGAAGGTCCAGCCCGACTTGAGCTTGACGGTCCACGTCTTGGAGTCGGTGGTCTCCACCGACTCGGCGTTGATCATCTCGAGCGAGCCGTCGGCCTTGTAGTCGACGAGCCGCGAGAACAGGCCGTCCATGACCGCGGAGCCGTTGGACTCCATCGTGTCGCCGGTGTGCAGGAGCTTCTCCGGCTCACCCAGCTCGACGGAGAAGATGCCGTTGGGGTCAACCGCACCCTTGTTGGCATCGGAGCCACTGTCACTGCCCCCGCCACAGGCGGTCGCTGCCAGGGCGACGACGATCGCGCCCACTACCCACTTGGCGCTCTTGGCACCGCGCATGGGTTCCTCCTCATGAGTCCACTAGTCACTACAAGATGGGCACTGTTCTACGCGCGCTGACACCCCTGACAGCGAGCTTGTCAAGTGCCCCGAGTGTGCTCGTGAGTCGGCGCTCCCCACAGCGCGTGACCCATTGACCCGAGCTCAATGGAGCCAACTATTAAGGAGGTGAGGGCTGTAAACCACACTTAAAGGGTCTCGTTTTGACAACATCGCCGGATACGCCGGGACCGAAATCCGGACAAACCGATCACAGACAGACACCCGCGAAACGGACCGTTAACACATGTTCCGGTGATCACCGTTCGTTAAACGGACGCAAAGGTCAGGACCAAAGACCTAAATGAAGTTGACGAACGATCCGGGCCCGTGGGCAGAGCGGCCGGCTCCGCCCTGACACCCCTTCAGCACCCCCGCGCACCCACAGCGGCCCGCGACCGCCCCTCGCCGTCTTGAGGCGTACCCGACAATCACCGGGAAAAGCTTCGGCCCGTATCCACTCCGTGGAGCGGATACGGGCCGATGAGACGTTTCCGGTCAGGGTCAGCCGTGCTTGGCGCGCGAGGCGGCGCGGGCGCGCTCGCGGGCGTCCAGGTTGACCTTACGGATGCGGACGGCCTCCGGGGTCACCTCGACGCACTCGTCGTCGCGGCAGAACTCCAGGGACTGCTCAAGCGACAGCTTGCGCGGCGGAACGATGGACTCCGCGACATCGGCCGTGGAGGAGCGCATGTTGGTGAGCTTCTTCTCCTTGGTGATGTTCACGTCCATGTCGTCCGAGCGGGAGTTCTCGCCGACGATCATGCCCTCGTAGACCTCGGTGCCCGGCTCGACGAACAGGACGCCGCGCTCCTGGAGGTTCGTCATCGCGAAGCCCGTGACCGCGCCGGAGCGGTCGGCGACCAGCGAGCCGTTGTTCCGGGTCGTCAGCGTGCCGAACCACGGCTCGTGACCCTCGTGGATGGAGTGGGCGATGCCCGTGCCGCGGGTGTTGGTCAGGAACTCCGTACGGAAGCCGATGAGGCCGCGGGACGGGACGACGAACTCCATGCGGACCCAGCCGGAGCCGTGGTTCGACATGTTGTCCATCCGGCCCTTGCGGACGCCCATGAGCTGCGTGACCGCGCCCATGTGCTCCTCGGGCACGTCGATCGTCATGCGCTCGACCGGCTCGTGGATCTTGCCGTCGACCTCCTTGGTGACGACCTGCGGCTTGCCGATGGTCAGCTCGAAGCCCTCACGGCGCATCTGCTCGACCAGGATGGCCAGCGCCAGCTCACCACGGCCCTGTACCTCCCAGGCGTCCGGGCGCTCGGTGTCCAGGACGCGCAGCGAGACGTTACCGATCAGCTCGCGGTCGAGGCGGTCCTTGACCTGGCGCGCGGTGACCTTGCGGTCCTTGACCGCGGACTTGGCGTCCGCGCCCTTGCCGGTGCCGCCACGGCCGACGAGCGGCGACGTGTTCGTACCGATGGTCATCGAGATGGCGGGCTCGTCGACCGTGATCAGCGGCAGCGCGACCGGGTTCTCCGGGTCGGCCAGCGTCTCGCCGATCATGATGTCGGGGATACCGGCGACGGCGCAGATGTCACCGGGGCCGGCCATCTCGGCGGGCTTGCGGGTCAGGGCCTCGGTCATCATCAGCTCGCTGATGCGGACGTTGGCGATCGTGCCGTCGCGCTTGATCCAGGCCACGGTCTGGCCCTTGCGCAGCTCGCCCTGCTCGACGCGGAGCAGCGCGATACGGCCGAGGAAGTTGTCGGCGTCCAGGTTGGTGACGTGGGCCTGGAGGGGGGCCTTCTCGTCGTACTCCGGAGCCGGGACGGTCTCCAGGAGGGTCGAGAAGAAGGGCTCCAGACTGTCGCTGTCGGCGGGGACGGTGCCGTCCTCCGGCTTGGTCAGCGAGGCGACACCGTCGCGGGCGCAGGCGTAGACGATCGGGAACTCGATCTGGTCCTCGTCCGCGTCCAGGTCCAGGAAGAGGTCGTACGTCTCGTTGACGACCTCGTCGATACGGGAGTCCGGGCGGTCCGTCTTGTTGATGCACAGGATGACGGGCATCCGGGCCTGGAGGGCCTTGCGCAGCACGAAGCGGGTCTGCGGGAGCGGGCCCTCGGAGGCGTCGACGAGCAGCACGACCGCGTCGACCATCGACAGACCGCGCTCGACCTCGCCGCCGAAGTCGGCGTGGCCGGGGGTGTCGATGATGTTGATCGTGATCGGGTCCCCGCCGTGCTTCGGGTGGTACTTCACCGCGGTGTTCTTGGCGAGGATCGTGATGCCCTTCTCACGCTCCAGGTCGTTCGAGTCCATCATGCGGTCGTCGAGCTGCTGGTGGGCGGCGAAGGCACCGGCCTGCTTCAGCATGGCGTCGACCAGGGTGGTCTTGCCGTGGTCGACGTGGGCGACGATGGCGACGTTACGGATGTCATGGCGCGTGGGCATGCTGGCTAGCTGCTTCTCTCGGATCGTGGGATGCGGCGTCTGTTTGCTCGTACGCCCGCCGGGCGGACGCGCCACGGCTGTGTCCATGGTACGGGGCTGCCGCGCAAGCGGCTTCCGGGCCCGATCCGAGAGCGGGCTCAGGGCGATCTTGGGGGCTTGTGGGGTCAAGCGGTGGGGGCGGAGCAGGTGCTGGCAGAGGCCCGGGTCATGGGCGGATACGCATGGATGACCTTGCCCGCCGGCGGCTCCGGCGGGCAAGGGACTTGAGCTGCTTCTGAGGTTCTCCGGGCTTCGGGCACCGGCGGCGACGCTCCCCCGAGCCGGCCGCCCGGGGCTGAGCGGCTACTTCTTGTTGTTCGTCGTGGTTTTCGACTTCTTGAAGCCGATGTCCTGATAGCGGGGTGAGGCGAAGCCGAAGGCACCCGCGTTCACCAGATCCCGCTTGACGGCCACCAGCTGCGGGCGCTGGTAGAGGGGGATGGACCCGGCCGCGGCCCAGATCCGGGCGTCGGCCTGCTTCATCAGCTCCTGGGCCTCCTTCTCGTCCAGCTCGGCGACCGCCTGGTCGAAGAGCTGGTCGATGTGGTCCGTGCCGACCCGGGTGTAGTTCTGCTCCACCAGCAGCGAGCCGTCGGTCGCGGGCTCGGGCTTGGCGAAGATCGGGCGGGCGTCGGTCGCCGGGTAGGCGGAGGCGGGCCAGGAGTAGAGGGCGAGGTCGTACTTCCCGGAGGCGATGTGGTCCTTGAAGAAGCTCTCGTCGTCGACCTTGGTGATCTCGGTACGGATGCCGATCCTGTCCAGCATGCGGACGATCCGGTTGCCGACCGTGCGCAGGGGCTCGGAGCCGGGCCCCGACGGGAGGACGAAGCGCAGAGTGAGCGCCTTGCCGTCCTTGCCGAGCGGACCGCGCGCGCTCTTCGGCCTGTCGGCGGGGGCGGCGGGGGCGCGGGTGCCGATCGGGGCGTAGGCGCCGGCGACGCCGCCCTGCTTCCCGTCCCCGTCGGCGGAGTCGTCGCGGGAACCCGCGGCGAGGCTGCCGGCGCGGCTCGCGGGGACGTCGTGGTTCCGGAAGTCGACGCGGCCTGGGGCGAGGGAGTCGGCCTGGCGGCGCAGGGCCGCTCTCTGGAGGGCGGCGGTCCTGGCCGGGGCGAGGATGTTCCAGCCGGCCTCGCGACCGGGGACGGCGTCGCCTGGCTTGTCGTCGCCGACGATGTAGAGGCCCTCGTCGGAGGCGAGGTCCGCGGCCGCGTTGCTCCCGGCGCTCCCGGGAGCCGGGGGCTTGGCCACAGGGCTGCCCGCCGTGGCGGCGGGGCCGTGCGCGGGGCTCTCGGCGTTCCCGGCGTTCCCAGGGGCCGGGGGCCTGGCCGCGGGGCCGTTCGCGGGGCTCTCGGCGGCCGGGCTCGCGCCCGCGCTCGCCCCGGCGCTCGCCTCCGCACCCGCCTTGGTCCCATCGCCGGGCGCCTTCTTGCGCGCTCCCTCCGGCGTCCACCCCGCGTCGGCGAGCAGCGCCTGCGCCTCCTGGGTGTCCTGGTCGCCGAGCGCCCCGCTGCTGTCGGCGTACGCCGACTGCCCGGCGAGCGCGAGATGGCTGCCGACCGGGTGCGCGGGCAGCCCCAGCGGCTTCAGTACGGCCTCGGCGAGCTCCTTGCGGTCGAGCGCGCGGGCCACGGCGCGGCGTACCCGCTCGTCCGCGAGCGGCCCGGACTCACCGTTGAGCGCGAGCTGGGTGTACGCGGGCTCCAGCGTCTTGCGGACGACGAAGGCACGCAGCGCGATCTGCTGGTTCGCGTACTCGGCGAGCGCGGCCTGGTTCTGCTTCCGGGCCAGCAGGACGGTCTCCGCCTCGTCCTCGTCGGAGCCGAAGGCGTGCGCCCGCGGCTTGAACGCCGCGGCCTGGGCGTTCTTGGCGCCGGAGCCGTGCTGCCCGGCCTGCTTCTTCTCGTCCCGTGTGGCCACGGCGATCCGGTCGGCGACGCTGCGATCGATTTCGGCCAGATCGACCGTGCCCATGGCGAGTGCTTCGGCGCGCTGGTCGCGGGGCACGGCGCGCAGGACGAGCGAGTCGAGCTTGGCGGCCTCCCCCCACCAGCGCGGGTTGCGGACGAGGGTCGCGGTGCCGGCCTTGCGGTCGAGGTCCTGGAGCTTGAAGGGCCCGGCGGTGGACGCGAGCCGGGACCTGGCTCCCTCGTTGAAGGCGGACGGGGTGTCCATCACCTCCTTCGGGTAGAGCGGGGTGAAGAGCGACTGCCAGTCGGCGTACCGCTTGGCGAAGGTGACCCGGACCTCCAGGTCGCTCGCGCCGCGCTCGATCTTCTCGATGCGGTCGTAGCCCGCGTTGCGCGCGGTCCAGTACGCCGAGTCCTTGCCGCTGAGGGCCCGCCACTGGGCGAGGAAGTCGGGCGCCCCGATCTCGCGGCCGTCGCTCCAGACCGCCTCCTGGTTGAGCTTGTAGAGGACGACCTGCTTGGGCTCGCGCTCGACGATCTCCGCCGACTCCAGGAAGTCGGGGTTGCGCTGCGGGCGCCCGCGCTCGTCGAGGGTGAAGAGAGAAGGGAGAGCGGCACCCGTGATGCGGGACGTGGCGGCGTCGGCGTCCGCCTGGAAGGCGTTGAGCGTCACGGGCACGGCGTCGACGGCCCAACGCAGGGTGCCGCCGTCCTCGACCAGGTCGCGGGCGGCGGGCCCGATGTCCGCGGGGACCGGCTTGGCCTCGCTCCCGGGCTCCGACGTGCTGCAGCCCGCCAGCGCGGGGAGCGCGAGCACACCGCTGGTGAGCAGGGCAACGGAACGCAGGGTCCTCCGGCGTGAGGCGACGACGTAGGGCATGGCCTGTACCTCTTCGTCCTGGTTCGGGTATTTAGGGATGATCACACCTATTGCGCCTACACTGAAGGCCACGGCAGGCAGGGCGTGACGCCGACACGGCGCAGCGCCCCGTGAACCCCACCCATGCGGCTCAACGGGGACGCCCCCTAACGGGTGGCGCGCGCGGGAATCGGTGCACACGCCTTCACAACAAGGGATGTGACGCGCAACACTCGCAGGCGCACAAAGAGCCCTCTGGGGAGCAACCCCAGAAACCGCATGCCACCCGCGACCGCGGAAGTGAGGGCAACACATGTCCATGCAGGACGAGTTGACGGACGTCAAGCGACGCCTCGACGACCTGGCCCGTACGGTCGAGCGGCTGGAGCGGAACCTCTCGCAATCGCGGGAGGGCGCCACCCGTGCCCAGCCGGCCGGCCGACCCGAGAATCTGGTCACCATCCCCGACACTCCGTACGACAGCTCGCTGTGGACGGACTCGGACGACGAGGGCCTGGGTGCGCGCGACCGGCACGCGCCCTAGATGATCAATTCCAAGGGGTGCCTGCAGAGACGAGAGCGAGGGCGTCCAAGATCGTTTTGTGACGAACAACCTGGACACCCTCGCGACGGCA
>NZ_JBHWKX010000027.1:80837-98192 GCF_042730885.1 Streptomyces sp. NPDC059909 | reverse complement strand
CTACACGGCAGACTGCCGCGCGCGACCAGCACGAGCACCCGGGCACGGAATCACACCAGGCCCGTGACCTGCTACTTCACGATGCACACCACTCATTCGTCGAACGCCGCTGCACAGTGGGCGCTCCCGGCACAGCACCACAGGTGTTGCACCCAGTACTGGCCTCAGCGCCGACGTTGAGCTGTGCAAAGCGTTCCACCAACCTGCTTCGCGCCACACCGTCACCCCAGATAAGCGACGATGTCCCCATGGTCGGCGGAGTCCTGGCGTCGGACGATGACGATGTCGCCGTCGCAGATGGCGGCCTCGACAATGCTGTCGCCCACGACTTGTGGTGATCTGACGACCGGCCAGCCGTCGCTATGCCGTTGAAAGGCACGGAGGTGCTCGCCTGGCGCGCGTAGCGGGTGCAGGCGCCGGCATCCGACCGGCATCGTCTGCCGGGGGGTGCCTCTGTGTCCTTCGTCCATACCGGTTCCGGTACTTGTTGGCTCCGGGTGAAGGTGAGTATGAGTACTCATGTGCGCAGTGATCAGCATCCTGCATGGTGCGTGCATGCGATCGATATCCCTCCCGAAGCCTGCGCTGGTGGCCGCACTCGCCTGCATCGCGCTGTCCGGCTGCGCCGCCGACAAAACCATCGCCGACCATGCCCCCGCAGGCAGCGCCACCCAGGCAGCAACTCCCCCGGACGCCCCCTCGATCGACAACGATGCGGAGCTACGCTTCCTTGAGCTGATGACCCGCATCACGCAGAGCTGCGCCCCGGATGCCCCCCAAGGCAGCGCAAACGGTGAGCCGCCCAGGCCGGAAGACCTGCCCGGCTGGGAAGGTTCTTCCACGCCCAGCTACGCGCCGGGCCAGACCCCGCCGAGCGCGCCGAGCGCTGAGGGAGAAATCCCGGTTCCCCTTCCTCCGGATGCTCCCGCGCCACCAGAGTCGACCCCTTTCCGCACCAAGCCCAAGTCGGTCAAGGAAGTTCCACTGACCGGTATCGAGAAGTGCAGCGGTAGCGAGCACGCAAAGCGCATCAGCGAGGCGTTCAAGGGCACGAAGACAACCAGCTACCAGGTGATGCACAAGAAGCTGACGGGCCTGGACTATCCGGCGTCGGTGATCCACGCGGTGCCGGACCATGCGGGCGCGCCACGGGCAAGGCTCGACTTGCGCACGATGGGCAGCCACTTGGCTTTGGAGGTCACCGGCACCAGCAGCGGG
Source organism: Streptomyces sp. NPDC059909 (assembly GCF_042730885.1). NCBI lineage: Bacteria > Bacillati > Actinomycetota > Actinomycetes > Kitasatosporales > Streptomycetaceae > Streptomyces > Streptomyces sp. NPDC059909. Next base: position 96,974 of record NZ_JBHWKX010000027.1, on the reverse strand, counting down.
GTGATCGTCGAAGCGTTCGGGGCTCCGGAGACGGAGGACGTGAAGGTGACCAATGTGAAGCGGAAGCCGAAGTTGGACGCGCCCACGTCCTGACCGGATCGCACGGGACGTGCGCAAAAGGAGGGCCTCTATGCGGTTCCTGCTCGCTCGCCGCTTCAGCCGGCGTTGGGTCGGGGTCCGAGGTCGTAGGCGAAGATCACCGCCTGGATGCGGTCGCGGGCGCCAATCTTGGCCAGGACGCGGCCGACGTGGATCTTGACGGGGGACTCGGACAGCACGAAGCGGTCGGCGACCTCGAGGCTGAGGCAAGAGCGGCCGCCTCCACGGGAGGGCGAATTCGCTGAGTGCTTCCTCATCGATGGGCCGCTGACGAGCAATGGATTCACCGGCCGAGTCCGGTGAGTCCATCGCCGAGGATTTTGGCGCCCAGAAGGAGCAGCACGAGCACGACGATCACGGTGCTGTTGGTGACCATGAACTGCCGCACGCTGTCCAGGAACGACGCCGCGCGCTGTCCGCCGACGAGGTGGACGATGACGGCGCCGAGAACGGTGCAGGAGCCGATGAGTACGTAGGCGATGACGGCCACGGTGAGATCGGCACCGTGTGCACCGGCTTCGTCGATCGACGTGGCCGCCGACGCCGTCAGTACGAGGATCTTCGGGTTGGCACCCGACAGCAGCGCACCGAGAAGCAGCGCCCGCCCGGCCGTCGCGCGGTCGAGCGACGCCATCCAGCGCGGCGCCTCGGCCTCGTCACCGGCGCGCGGTCGCCGCCACCACTTGCGCGCCCCCAGCACGATGAGGGCTGCTCCGACGAGCACCCGCCCCCAGTCGGCGATCGCCGACGACGTGCTGTCGGGGTCGTCGGCTCCGCCGAAAACCACTACGACGAGCGTTGCCGCGATCGCGAGTCCGGCGACCCACCCGGCCGCGAACAGCGGGCCGTTGCGGCGGCCGTGCCGGCCGGCCAGGATCAGCACGATGCCGATCAGCGGGAATGGGCTGAGCGCGACTGCCAGCGCCGCCGGCAGCACGGGTCCAACAGCCTGGATCAGCACCGCACGCCCTTCAAACTGCACCCCTGCCGCTCCGAGGTGCCCTTCCCGGGACGGTATCGAGCCGCCGCCCCTCCGGCACCTCTTGCTTCGCCCTCCAAATGGGTCATCGTCCGACAGCTCGTCAACGGCCGCGTGTGCGACGGCATCAAGCACACCGGCGGAGCCTCGCATACGCCAGCGTCGAACAGAGCGTGCACCACGGCCACCCTCCACGAACGGGAGGCCGGCCCTCACCGCCGAGGGCAACCAGGCGTCGCGACCAGCATCTCCCTAGTCGGGACCCAGCACGCGCGCTCGCACCGCCCACCGCCGACGCGGTGAAACCAGAGGTGGCGCGCCTGGGAGAGGTAGACACGTCGCTGAGTCGGCGCGCCCCGACTGTTCGACGAAGCTCTGGCCTTCCCGCCAACCACGGTGACCGTGGCCGCATAGGACTGCGTCGTCACTTGCCGGAGGCCGCACCCACGGGGCGAAGCGCTGCCCAGGCACTGTGTCGTCCTGCCACTACCTCAGAACGGTCTCGTGCACGACCTCGAACCGCTCTGCGGTGATAAGGCAGAAGACGGGATCCTGACCGTTTGCGTCCGCTTCGAAAGCGACCGGACCAGCCGGCTGTTCACCCAGCCTGCGCGTGAGGGAAGCCTCGTCACAGGGCAGTGTCATTGCCGAGTTCCTTCTTCTTCCTTCTTCGCGGTGGACGGTGGTCCGCCTTCGGATCGTTCGGTCTTGCTGCCCTTGCTGCGTGGGGCGAGAGTGCGTGGGGCGATCGCTTCGGGCGGGGGCGCCGGTGGGGCCGCTGTCGCGGTCGCGCGGGGCGAGCCAGAACACCCGCCGGCGAAAGGTTTTGGAGGCACCGAGGGCCTTGGCTGTGGGGCGGACTTGGGCATATCCGATCATCGAAGTACGGGTGGCTTCGGCATGGCCGCGCCGTTCTGTCGGTGACGTGCTGTAACTTCGGGGCCCGAGTCGGCTGAGGCCGGTAACGGCCGCTCTGCCAACTCGGAAGGAGAACCTGATGGCGCGGCTCACTGACAAGGTACGCAGACTTTTTGATGGCAAGAACTTCGCAGTACTGTCAACGCTCGAACCGGACGGCAAGCCGCACTCGACGGTGGTTTGGGTAAAGCGCGACGGAGATGACATCTTGTTCGCGCTGTCCAGGAGTCGCCGCAAGACCGCCAACTTGAGCCGAGACCCGCGGGCGGCCGTGGTGATCTTCGATACAGCCAATCCGTATGAGAGTGCCCAGGTGCAGGGCACCGCGTCCATCGAGGACGACCCAGACGGACTGCTGGTCGAAGAGCTGTCCCACAAGTACACGGGCGGGCCGTACCCAGGGTTCGCCGGCCCGAACCCGCAATGGGTGATCGCAAGAATCACGGTCGACAAGGTCACCACCAGTTGGCCGAACTCATAACGGGTCGTTTCATTGGCTGAGTCGCCGCCGGGGGCCCGGGGGATGGCGCCAGGCCGGCCGGCTCCGACACCGGGGCGGAGGTCCGTGATAACAGGGGGAGAGGCGGACGCCGTGGCCACACGGGCGGAACCGGCACAGTCGGTGTTACCGGAGCGGCGATCAGCACTTCGGGAGGCACCCTGGCCGGGCCGCGCTCGATGTTCACGAGAAGGCACAACACCCGACCGTCCGCACCACAGCAGGGCAGGGTGGGCCTTCCCGGAAGAGGACCTCGACCGGGTCGTCGCGGTCGAAGCCCTGCGGAAACCTGCCGAGCTGCTCGTTCCTCAGTGCGGAGGAGCGTGCGGAGGTGCCGGATTACTGCCGCCGGCCGTCGGAACGGCCGACCTGTTCACGAGAGAACGTGAAATACATTCATGGTGTACGTCCTGATTTTGGGGATTCAGTTCCGGAGCCACCCCGGGGCCACCCCGTTTCCGAGGCTGTCGCCGAGCACGGACACAGAGAACAGAGAGAAAGGCCAGGTCCATGCATGCGTCGCTGATTCAGCTTGCCGTGGAGGCGTCCGAGACCGCCGAGGAGCGCAGGAGCCGCGCCGCCGCCCTCGTCCTCGACCGGGCGGGCGACGATCTGGTGGTGCTCCCGGAACTGTGGCCGACCGGAGCCTGGGCCTACGACGCGTGGACCGACGGCGCGGAGGGACTGGACGGCCCGACGGCCGAGGCCATGTCCGCTGCGGCACGCGCGGCGGGCATATGGGTCCATGCCGGATCGTTCATCGAACGCGACGGCGACGGGACCCTCTACAACACCGCTCTCGTCTTCGACCGCGACGGCGAGCTGCGCGGCCAGTGATCTTTGCTGTCCTACTGGCCGTGGCGGCCTGCACCGACACCTCGCCGGCCTCCCCGCCTGCGGCATCCTCCACCGGGCGACAGCAGACGTCGACGGCCGAGGCATACACCGCACCGTCCGACAGGAACACCGCCATGAACATCCAGCTCACCATCGACGGCCACCGCGTCGACGCCACCTTGAACGACAGCGCCGCCGCCCGCGACTTCGCCGCCCTCCTCCCGCTCACCCGAGACCTGGAGGACTTCCACCAGACGGAGCGGATCGCCTACCTGCCTCGCGAGCTGGACACCTCCGGCGCTCCGGACGCGGTCGAGCCCAAGGCCGGTGACCTGGCCTACTACGCGCCCTGGGGCAACCTGGCCCTCTTCTACCGCGACGGCGACTCCCCCTCCGCCAGCCTGGTCATCCTCGGCCGCGTCGACGGCGGCGGCACCGACCGGCTCGCCACGGCCGACCGCATCACCATCGAAGCCGCTTCCTGACCCCACCAGCCACTTGCAAGGAGAGAAGCACACGCATGCCTTCCGTAGCCGGGACCGCCCCCGGCAAGCTGCCCTTCGTCGTCTGGGTGCTCGCCGCCGGTACGTTCCTGACGGGAACCACCGAGTTCGTCATCGCCGGACTGCTGCCGGAGATGGCCAGTGACCTCGGTGTCAGCGTCTCCCCCGCCGGCCTGCTGATCACCGCTTTCGCGATCGGCATGATCGTCGGCGGGCCGACCATGGCCATGGCCACCTGCGCCAGCCCCAGCGCCAGACCCGACCCTGATCCTGGCCTCGCCGCCTTCGCGCTCGGGCACGTCGTCGCCGCGCTGAGCAGCTCCTTCACGATCGGTGCGCTACCACGGCCGACGGGGAGCCCACTCATCGAGCAGATCCGTCGCACACACCAGTCCCCCAGCTGCGGCAGCAACCCCTGGCATAGCCCCCTCAACGCCGTTGCGCCGTCAGGCAATGACGACAGCAGGGCATGTCATCACCCCCTTGGCCCCACCATCAGCCCTCACCCTCCGGACCGGGCTCTCCAGGCCACGCTGCGTCGGAGGAACACCGCGTCACCCGCAGCAGGGGACGCCTTCCTCGCCGTCCTAGCTGGGCGGTGTGCGGCGGGTGACCGCAGGCCCTGGCCGCCCACGCCTGCCCGGTCCGCTGGAGGCGGGCAGGCGCAGGCAGACACGGACGGACACGGGCGGCCTGGGCGTCGGGGCGACGCGCCGCCGGCTGCCGTGCTCGGCGCCGCTCGTCACGTCCAACCCGGCCCCGCATGTCCCTGACCACGGCTCTGGACTCGCCCCGCCCGTGGCCTCTCGCCCGCTCCGCGATCACGAACGTCACGCTGATCAGCAGCGCCCACGCTCCGAACTTCGCGATCGACACCGGCTGCCAGCCGTCAAGTTGGTCCGGATAGCTCCACGCACCCGCGTACGTCGCCACGTTCTCGGCCACCCACAGGAAGAAACCGATCAATACGAACGCGAGCGCGAGCGGCATACGGTAGCGGCGCTCCCCGACCGTGTAGCCGACCCGCGTCCCGGCCGTCGCGCACAGCATCGCCGCGGCCAGCACCCACCGCGCGTCCGGCAGCCAGTGATGACTGAAGAAGTTGACGTAGACCGCGCCGGCGAGCCAGGCCATGACGGAGGGCCGGTAGCCGCTCACCCGGAGGTCGAAAAGCTCCCAGGCGCGGCACACGTAACTGCCCACAGCCGCATAGAGGAACCCGCCGTACAACGGCACGCCCGCGACCTTCGTCGCCGCGTCCTCCGGGTAGCTCCACGACCCGAGCCGTACCTTGACCAACTCGAAGAGCAGACCGACGACATGACACCCCGCGATGACCACGGTGTCCCGCGCGTTGTCCCATCCCACCCACCGCGCCACCACCGCCAGCCCGACTCCGTAGGCCAGCACCAGGTCGTAGCGCGCGACGGGCAGTTCCGGCAGCAGTCCCGACACGGCAATCCCGCCGACGAGCGCGACAGCGAAGGCGCAGCAGCGCACCTGCAGCAGGCCGAAGCTGGCGAGCTGACGTATCCCCTCGTAGATCTTCTCCATGCCCGGTGGACGCCTGACGGGCGTCGAGCGGTTGTCCGAGGCGCAACGGTCATACGCCCGGCGACGGCGTGTCGGTCGCCGAGCGCCGCCGGAAGGCAGGCACGGCTTTCTGCCCTACCTGCTTTCTTCCTGACCTCCGTCCGCGTTTGCGTTCGTCCGCGCGGGCGACGTGGAAGGGCGCCCCTGGTCTCCATGGGGCGCCCTTCCGTATTCCGCGCCTATCGCCTGCTGAAGAGGGTGACGGGGCGCTGCTGCCGCTCCCCGTCCACGATGATGTCGACGGACTCGTTGTAGAAGGCGATCCGGTCCTTGATGACGCTCACGGCCGGCAGCGGATCGGGGTAGCTCCAGGCGATGTCGGGCGGCACGTCACCGGCGCCCGCCCAGGACCAGTACTCGGTGGCGATGCCCTTGTACGGGCAGCGGGTGCGGTTGTCGGTCGGGGTGAGCAGGTCGAGGCGTACGTCCTCGCGCGGGAAGTAGTAGCGCACCGGTAGATCCGTCTCGAACAGCAGCACCGGAGTGCGCGTATCCGCGACGATTGTGCCCTCGATCTCGACCTGGACGTGGCGGCTGCTGGGCAGCGCGTCGACCCGTTTGTGCGGATCGCGCGGGTGCACGAAGATCTCCTCGTCCTCTTCGTACCAGTGGTCGAGGACCTCGCGTCCGAACCACGCGAAGCACACGTGTCCGGCCAGTTCCTCCCCGGGGCAGTTCCAGGCCGCCGACCGGACGGTCAGGTCGCCGATCACGAGGTCGTAGTAGACCGTCGCGCCGCCGTGCTGTCGCGCGGCGGGGCGCTCGTACCGTCGCAGGAGGTCCATCCGTACGTCCTCGGCCGGGAAGGCGTACAGCGGTACGGGGCGGCCGGGCTCCCAGACCAGAACCGGTCGGCGGCTGTCGACGACCGTGACGTCGCCCTTGGTCCCGCGCACCCAGCGTTCGCCGGGCTCCCAGATCAGGCTGTCGGGCGGGTCGGGCCGGCGCCTGACGGGCGGCGGCACGGCCTCCGGGGTCCCACCGGATGGTGTCATGAGCCTCTCCTTGCGCGATTCCTGTGTCTGCTGCTCCCACGATCGCCGTGACACGGCACCTCTGCGCGACGATGTCACGCCGATCCAGCCTGTTTCGACACGCTTCTATCGTGAACTTCTTCGCGGCCGGGCGGGAAGTCGCACGGGAGGCGGTGTGGGGTGTGCCGGTCGCCGCGGTGCAGGAACGGCGGCCGGGGGTCTGGAGGTCGTCGCGCGGAGGCTTTGCCGCGGCGTCGTTCGGCTTGGATCAGGCCGTGGATCAGGCCTTGGCGCCCGTGTCTCTCAGGATGACCACGCCGGTGCCGGGTACCTCGTGACCGTCGTCGTCGAGGATCCCGACATGGACCGGGCCGGTTGGTGGAGCGCATCCGCCGGGCGGCGGAGGGGCCTGAGGGGCGGGGGTGGCGGTCGCCCCACTGCTGGAGCGCGGCCGCACCAGCTGCAGGTCGCGCCCGGCCTCCGTCAGGTGGCAGCTCTGCCGAGGCCTGCTGCCCGGCTCCTGGTAGGTCTGCGTGCGCAGCACGCCGACCTCGACCAGAACTTCGGCGGTGCGCACGCGGCACTCCCCCTGCTGACGCTTGCGCTGTGGGCGGGAATCTCGGCGGCACTGGTCACGCACCACACCCGGCGGCGCGCGGACTCCGCACCACAGGAGCAAGATGTGAAAGTCGAATACATATGTCGCCGCGATCGGTCACGCGGCGAGTGCGAGGAGTGATCCGGATGAGTTGGCCAGCCACGGTCCGCTGCGACAAGGAGCCGGCCCCCGGGGGCCTTGCCTTCGCCCAGGACCTCATGAACACCGTCGCCGGCGGCAAGCCCCGCACGACGGACCTCCTGGAGGACCTCGGTGACGCCCAGGCCTGGCTCGACCGGGCCCTCGCGCAGTGGGTGAGGTCACCGGCGCCCCCGAGGCCCCGGTCGTGCTCGACGAGCACGACCGGGAGGAGCTCCGCGCCTTCCGTGACGATCTGCGCCGGGCGGCGGGAGGGGCAGGCGCCGGCGCGCTTCCCCCGCTGCACACCGCCGCGATCGCGCTGCAGCTCGACGGGGGCAGCAGACGAAGGTCTGATGGCACTCCCGGCCGGACCAGGCGGGCAAGAAGCGCACTGCACATGCCCGCTTCCAGGACGGCCACGGTGGCCGGCCGTGGCGGCATGGCGGCTCCGATCGCCGCCGCTCACGCCGGGAGGCAGTCTCACTCTCCACCCTGGATAGACATAGACAAAGGGTATACGTTTATTTCGAAGGGGGTTGTTGGCAGTCCGGCCGGCTGCCGTGGCACTCCGCCGAAGGCACCGGTCGGGCCGACACCCTTCCCGATACCGCCCGCAGCGCCACGGGCACACGGGAGCACACCTGGGTGGATCGCGCTCCGCCCTGCGAGGAGGCCATCGTGCCGAGTTCAAAGTCCATTTCTTTGGCGTACGAGCTCTACGTATCAAAGGGGGTCCCTCGGGCCGGCGACGAGCGCCTGCCGAACGGCGACCGGCTCCTGTCGTCACCACTGACGTCAACGGGGCCGGGCTCCACCGTGGTGGCGTAGGCCAACATCAGGACGATCTCGGTGTGCAGCTTCGGTACATCTGCCACCTGTACCCGAACGGACTCAGCATGCCGCGCCGGCAAGGGCGTTCGGGGTGCGCGGGAACCGCGCCCCGCACCGACCACCCAGGACGCGCGAAGGAGCGAGCGCATCGAGGCGGAACCCCCGCGGGGAGCGTCATGAGTCAATCGGAAACCCGGACAGGCCGACGCCGCTCGGTACGTGGTGCAGCCGCCGGTCGCCCCGGGAGGTTTCGCCCCCGTGCGCCGTTGCACAGGTTCTGCACACCGGCGGCCGACGTCCCCGTCTCGCCGGCCGTCACCACGTCGCCGCACCCGCTGAGCAGCGAGTCGCTGTCGAACCCCGTGGCCGGGTTGAGGTCCGCGGATTTCCGTCGAGGACGGGGACGACCGGGGTGTCCGCGCCGGCCGGGGGCGTCATGGCGTCGTCGGCCCGCTCCGGCCCGGCGGCGTGAGGGGCAGCGGGACGGCGCGGAGGGGCGCGTCGATGCCCCCGGCCCGCACCAGGCCGTCGATTCGCGGCCTGCTTCGTCGACGCTCGTCGAAGTCGGACGTCAGGCATCCACCCTTGTCCGACATATGCATAGCGACTACGCTTATTTCACACGCGGCGCTTGACGCACGGTGTCACCCATGGGTCTCGAGGCCCGGTTACCCGCCCCACGCGCCGCATGGCAGCGATGGCCGTACCGCGCGGTGCAGCACCGTCCGCATACCGCGCCCGCAGCAGATGGAGGCACATCGATGATCATTGACGCTGCCCAGATCGATGCCACTTCGGCCCTGCTCGGCGGGATCTACCGGATCGCCGAACGGGCCGGCCGGGCACGCGCCTCGGAGTGGGCGCTCACCTCCGAGCGGGTGCCGGCCACCGTCATGGCCGACGCCGGTGTGATCAACCGGGTCGTCCCCGACGACGCCCTGCTTGCCGAGGCGACCGCCTTCGCCCTCAAAGCCGCCAAGGGCCCCACCCGCGCCTACGCCGCCCACAAGGCCCTGCTGCGCGCCTGGGCCGTCGGCGGGGTTTCCACGGCGGACGAGGCCATGTTCGACATCGCCATGCCGCTGTTCGAGACCGACGACGTCAAGACCGGCCTGGCTTCGGCGGTCAACGCGTTCAAGGCAGGGCTGCCCCGCCCGGCCGTCGACTTCCAGGGCCGCTGACAGCCGCAGGCTCGTCCGCAGACCCCCTCCGGCCGGGGCCCAGCCCGCCTGGGACGGGGCCCCGGCCGGAGGCGGGACCAGGGCAGAAGCAGAGCGGCATCACGCGATGAAGAGCAGCACTTCAAGTTGCGCTTTGTGCGCGCTGCCGTGCCCGGTAGGCGCGCAGATTTGCTGCGTTGCCGCAGACCTTGACGTCGTGCCAGACGCCGCTGTTGTTGCGTGACCGGTCGAAGAACATCGCCGTGCACCGGTCGTTGCGGCACATTTTCAGCCGCGGCCAAATGCCGGTCTGCTGGGCCTGGAAGATTTCGATCAGGGCGAGCGCTGCCACCCGCCGCCAGCCGGTGCCGCGCGGCTCGGGGCGCACGTGTCCGTCCCCGTCGAGCTGCAGCGCGATCGCGGCGGTGTGCAGCGGGGGCAGCGCATCGCTGCTTGCCTGCCGCATCGCCCGGCGCAGATCGTCACGGAAGCCGAGGAGTTCTTCCCGGTCGTGCTCGTCGAGCTCGATCCCGCCCACAGGGGTGCCGGTGATCTGGCTCCACTCCGCCAGCGCCAGATCGAGCCAGGCCTGGGCGTCACCGAGGTCGGCCAGGAGGTCGTCCGTACGCGGCTTGCGGGCGGCGATGGTGTTCATGAGGTCCTGTACGAAGGCAAGTCCTGCCGGGGCCGACTCCTTGTTGTAACGGACCGTAGCCGGCCAACTCATCCGAATCACTCCCAGCCACACGCGACCATTTGTCGACACAAGTATACGACGTTTGCGTCTTATCTTTGTGGTGGGTCTGACCTGTGCTGCCTGCTGTGGCCGGCGACTGGTGCCGCCGACCCGGCGGCCCACATGGCAGGGGTCAGCAGGGGGATTGCCGCATGTGCCCCGTCGAAGTAGCTGAGGCCGGTGATGGCCCGGACCGCAGCGCCGGGCGGCAGCAGGGCGGAGACGGTCCGGGCGGCGGCGGTGATGGTGGACGGCTCGTTGGCGCCGACCACGATCAGCACAGTGTCCCTTCCGAACCGCTTGCGGAGCTTTGGCGCGAGCTTCGGCCGGAGGCCGTCGACGATGCGGTTCGCGGCCGACTTCGACACCCCGAACAGCGGAGCAAGCCAACGCACAGCCGGCCACCAGCACGTCCAGCAGCCCGCCTGGGATCACCTCGAGGACCGGGGCCGGAGTTCACCAGCGAGGGGCCTCTTCGGCGAGCTGCAGTTCGCCCCTGCCGAAGGAGAAGTTCTCGTTCGGGACCGGAAGCAACGCGATGAACATGTCGTCGGGCGAGACGCCGAGCGCCTCGACCACCAGCCTGTTGATGGCCGCCGTCACTGCCCGCTTGTCCTCCAGGGGGCGGTGAGGCCCGAGGAGAAGCGTGATGATCACGGCACCGCGCTCAGGGTGTCGGAGCGGTCGGTGGAGCGGTGGCGACGTCAGTGGCGTGAGGGCGGTGCACTTGGTGTCGCCTCGAAAGGGTGCCGCCGCGCGTCACTGGCTGCAGCCACGCTCTTGATCCCGAACGGCCAGCGTCCAGCGGTTTCCGATCTGCACGACACCACGAACCGACCGACATCACGAGTTCGAGTTCAGCAGTCGAGGAAGCCGTTCTGACGGCACACCAGGAAAGCGCATGAGCCGACTCGACTCGCACGCGTCGGACTGGTCGCCGGTCGACACGGGGGAATGGTCCCCCTCCGGAGCCACCACAAAGAAGGGATGACTCGCGATGAGGACGGATCGCACAGCGGATACGGACGTCAGATTCCGGCGACAGGGAGCCGGCGATCACGCGCTGGTCTTCGTGCATGGCGCAGTTGGAACTCGAGGGCCTGGGCGAGCGCACGGATGCGGGCGGGCCGTTCACATTCGACCGATTCGCGGCGGACGTGGGCTCGGTGGTCGATGCACTGGGCAAGCCCGTGGTGCTGGTGGGGCAGAGCATGGCGGCACCGATCGTCGAGCTCGGGCCGCAGCACGTCCGGACACGACGCTGGGTCTGGTGCTGGTGACGCCGGTGCCGCTGGCCGTCACGCGGCTGCCGGACGAGATGATCGAGCCGTTCCTTCCTGCGTCGCCGGCTGAACAGCGTCGCAGAGGACCAGCCCGACCCTGCTGAGCACGTTCGACGCGCCGACGTGGTCGGCGTTCGCGACGAACCTGCAGCAGACACAAGCACATGTCGCTTGGGTGACGCGGTTCTCCTTCGCCACGTGCCCGCACATCCGCGTCGTCACGATGTCCGCGTCCTCGCACGACGACCAGTGCGCGTCCGCGGCGACGGCTGCGGTACGTCGAGGTGGTCCTGGCGCCCGTGCCGCGGTGGCTCCGGGCCGTCGGTCTTGGTCCGGGCCGGGGTCGCGGCAGCGGCCATCTCGCCGGTGTGTGGGTGCTCTACCGCGGGCCGTGCGTCCATCGGCTCTTCCGAAGGGCCCGTGGCAGGGCGGCGTTGCCGGCGCCGGCCGGCGGGTGGCGGTGGGAGGGCAACCGGATGCCGATCGGAATCGGTTGCTGCCCCACCGCCGCCCCGCCTGCCGGCACGCCGGACCGGACAGGCGGCCGGGATCAGACCAGCGGGGCCGGGTACGTCGGGTACTCCACCCCGGAGACGTGCTGGACGACACGGATGACCTGGCAGGAGTAGCCGAACTCGTTGTCGTACCACAGGTACAGGATCGCGTTGTCGCCGTCGACCTTGGTGGCGCCGGCGTCGACGATCGAGGCGTGGCGCGAGCCGATGAAGTCGCTGGAGACCGCGTCGGGGGCGGTGGTGAAGTCGATCTGGCGCTTCAGCGGGGAGGTCAGCGACACGTTGCGGAGGTAGTCGAGGACCTCCTCGCGGTTGGTCTCGCGGCCGAGCCGCAGGCTGAGGATCGCGATCGAGACGTCAGGCACCGGGACGCGGATGGAGCTGCCGGTGATCGGCGCCTTGAGGTCGGGCAGCGCCTTGGCGACGGCGGAGGCGGCACCGGTCTCGGTGATGACCATGTTGAGCGGCGCGGAGCGGCCGCGCCGGTCGGCCTTGTGGTAATTGTCCAGCAGGTTCTGGTCGTTGGTGAACGAGTGGACGGTCTCCACGTGGCCGCGCAGGACGCCGAACTCGTCGTCCATCGCCTTCAGCGGCGGGACGATCGCGTTGGTGGTGCAGGACGCGCAGGACAGGATCTGCTCGTCCGGCTTGATCATGTCGTGGTTTACGCCGTGCACGATGTTCGGGACGTCGCCCTTGCCCGGGGCGGTGAGCACGACCTTGTCGATACCGGGGCGCAGGTGCTTGGACAGGCCCTCGCGGTCGCGCCACTTGCCGGTGTTGTCGATGAGGATGGCGTTCTTGATGCCGTACGCCGTGTAGTCGACCTCGGACGGGTCGTTGGCGTAGATCACCTTGATCTCGTTGCCGTTGGCGTTGATCGTGCTGCTCGCCTCGTCGACGGTGATCGTCCCGTGGAACTGGCCGTGGATGGAGTCGCGGCGCAGCAGCGAGGCGCGCTTGACGATGTCCTGGTCGCCGCCCTGGCGGACGACGATGGCGCGCAGGCGCAGGCCGTTGCCGGAGCCGGCCTTCTCGATGAGCAGGCGGGCGACGAGGCGGCCGATGCGGCCGAACCCGTAGAGGACGACGTCGCGCGGCTCGCGGCACTCGATCTTGTTGGCACCCGTGGCGCCGGCGACGGCCTGGGCGGTGAACTCCTCGACCGAGAGACCGCGGTCGTCGGTCTTGTAGGTCGCGGCGAGCATGCCGATGTCGATCTGGGAGGGGCCGAGATCGAGGGTGGTGAGGGCCTGCAGGAACGGCAGCGTCTCGGTGACCGAGAGTTCCTCGCCGGCTATCTGCCGGGCGAATCGGTGGGTCTTGAGGATGCTGACCACCGACTTGTTCACCAAGGAGCGGCTGTGGACGAGGACCGTGACGTCCCTCTCCCGGTGCAGCTTCCCGATGATCGGGATCATCGACTCCGCGATCTCCTCGCGGTTCTTCCAGTTGGTGAACGAGTCGTCGTTGACAGTCACAGGTTTATCTTTCGAGCTAGGCGGCGCTCACATGCTAACCCCCCGGCACTTTGATCGTTCAAACGGTCCCACCTGGGTGTTTGGGTTGCGGCTATATGCACCGCTCTGCCCGGCCGGTGCAGGGAGGCGGAGGGTGCGGAGGCCTGTGGTGTCAGGGAGAGCCGGGGCCGTCTGCGCGCACGGGCGGCCCGGACAGTCGTCGCCCTCAGGTCGAAGAGCTGTTGACGGACGGTGCGCCGCGCCTTGCCTTCTCCACCGCGGTCAACGGCGTGACGATCCAGGGTCTCGGGTCAACCAGCGGCATCGTGGTGGAGGGGCAGCCCACCACCCGCGCTACGCTCCGCGGCGGCTCTGATGCGCGGGTTCAGGGGTCTTGGTGCCAATGGGCCGACGCATACCGGGACTTGAGTGCCGGGCTGTTGTCGGTGCGTACCCGCGGAGTCGGGGCCGTGTCCCCGCCCTTCGCACGGCGAAGGGCGGCCCCGATCTGGACACCGCGCTCGCCGTCCTCGACGAGAAGACCATCGCCTACTACCCGGCGGCCTTCTCGCCAGGCAGCCGCGCGGTCCTGCGACGACTGTTCACGGACGCGGTCACCGTTACCGAAGCCGACACCGCGGTCTTCGGCCTCAAGGCGACCTCCGACGGCTGCGACGTCGTGCTGCCGCACACCGCCACCGGCCTCGCCACGGCTCTGCCTGGCCGCGGGTTCAACCCGGTCGGCGGCGACCTGGCGGAGCTCCTCAAGGCGGGCGGACGCGTGAAGTGCTGCACGTTGGAGCTGCTGACCGCCGACTGGTCCGGCGCCCCAGCAGGCCGGCGGCCACGATGCCGCGACCACGGGCCGTCGGCGCGGGTGTCGGGCGGGCGCACCGAGCGATGAGTCGATCAGCCTTCCATCGCGGCGTCGCATTCGGCGCAGACGAGCTGTGCGTACTGCGCCGGGTACCACGTCGGACCGGGATGCTCGGCAGGCTTCCGGGGAGCCTGCTCCATGGCGAAGGTGTCGTGGCCGCAGAGGGTGCGCGGTCCGGCATCGGTGGACGATGCAGGAGCTGCGGTCGCCGCGTGCACGCGACGTACGGTCCGCCCGTCGTCCGGCGACGGGCCGGTGCGGGTGTGCGCCGACCGCGGCCGGTCGAGCTCATACATCACGAAGATCTCGCTCATGTCCCGACGGTAGGTCGGGGCTGCGGATCATGCAGTGCGGATGCGGGACCGATAGCGGGGGCGGGGGCGAGGGCGGGCGTCGGCGGCACCAGGCCGGCGCGGGGTGATCCGCTCTCCTCGGCGCGCGGACCGGAGGATGCCTCCGGCGGGTCGGCCACCACTGATCGATCCAGGCCGGAGGGGCTGACCCCCGAGCCGGTCATCGGCCACCGCGACGTCCTCACCGGACCGGCCATGGTCAACGGCTTCCGGGGCCCGGCCGCACGGATGGGGCGCGGTCTGCGGCCGTGGTGCCGCGGGCAGCCGCCGTGGGGGGGGGGGGGGGGGTCCCCCCCCCCCCCCCCGAACACAACCACAAACACCCCCACCCCCCCTCCCCCCCTTTCAGCCCCCCCCCGAGCCCGCGTTCGTCGTGTTTCCACTCCCGTCTGTCAAGCCCCGAAAAGTAGCGACATGACGCCATCGGAGGGTCGGGGCCTACTGGAGACGTGGGCTCACGCCGAGCAGGTGGCCCCATTCCCACATGAGGAGACGAACCATGATTCACCTGGAGCCCATAATGGCTGTAGGGAGGGCAGACGCGAACAAACGTCAATTTCCGGATCCCCTACGTCTGGGGAGAGCGTCGTGAGTTCCATACCTCCTTCATCCGAGCGTCCGACCGGCCCTCCGTCCGGCCCTCTGTCCGGCCGTCCGACGGATCCGCACCTGCCGGCGCCGCCGCCTCCGCCCCCACCGTCGGTGCCTCCGCCCCCACCACGGCCTCCCGGCCCGCCGGCCGACTTCGACGGATCCGGCGAGCCGGGTGAGCCGCACCGCCGGCGCGGAGGATCGTCGTCCTGGTGGCGGGCGCGCGGCACCCTGGTGAGTGCCAGCACCGCGGTGGTCGTGGCGCTGGCGGTGATCCTCGCCTACACCTTCGTGGGCGGGGGCAAGGCCGAAGGAGTGGTCGTCCTCCAGAGCACCCTGTCGGCCGGCTCCGATCCGTTCACCCCGTCGACGGCCACCAAGGTCGAGAGCGCCGTGGCCCATTCCACCGGGCCCGGTGCGTCCAGGGCCGACGCGAACCGTACGGGAGCAGTAGAGGTCGAGGGTTCGCACCCGGGGCTTTACGGCGGCACGCAGAACGCCGCGAGCTGCGACGTCGAGAAGCAGATCACGTTCCTCACGCAGAACAGCGACAAGGGGTCGGCCTTCGCTGCTGTCCTGGGGATCCAGTCCGCCGAAATCCCCGCCTATCTGCGGTCGCTGCTGCCGGCTCGGCTGAGCTGGGACACCCGGGTCACCAACCACGGGTACAAGGACAACGAGGCCACCAGCTACCAGGCGATCCTGCAGGCCGGCACCCCCGTCCTGATCGACAACCGCGGTGTACCGCGCGTCCGCTGCGCCTGCGGCAACCCCCTGACCCCGCCCGCCGAGGTCAAGGGCGAGCAGAAGTTCACCGGTAAGCAGTGGTCGTCGTTCCGCCCCTCCGGCCTCGTCGAGATCAAGCCTGCCGAGAAGCCGATGAAGACCGTCGCCATGTTCGACCACGACCGCAAGGTGTGGTTCGAGCGCTCGACCGGAGACGTGCAGGGCAGGCATGACCACGAGGTCCCGCCCCCGAAGGGTCAGATCCCCGGATCGTCGTACCCGACTCTGCCTCCGGCCGATGACGGATCCGTGGACGAGGAATCCCCGGGCGAGGAAGAGAACGAGGACGAGGGATCGACGGACGAAGAGAAGGAGGATCAGGACAAGGAGAAGGGCAAGGACGAGAAGAAGGACGAGGACAAGGAGGACCGGGACAAGGAGAAGGGCAAGGACGAGAAGAAGGA
>NZ_JBHWKX010000027.1:25094-80737 GCF_042730885.1 Streptomyces sp. NPDC059909 | reverse complement strand
AAGGAGAAGGGCAAGGACGAGAAGAAGGACGAGGACAAGGAGGACCGGGACAAGGAGAAGGGCAAGGACGAGAAGAAGGACGAGGACAAGGAGGACCGGGACAAGGAGAAGGGCAAGGACGAGAAGAAGGAAGACCAGCAGGACGAGAAGAAGGACGAGCAGGTCCCGGACAAGCCGGTGGCTCCGGACGAGCCGAAGATCCCCGAGCCCCAGGCGCCCGAGCCCCAGGCCCCGGAGCCGCAGAACCCGGAGCCCCAGGCCCCCGAGCGCCAGGCCCCCGAGCCCCAGGCGCCCGAGCCCGAGGCCCCCGAGCCCCAGGCCCCGGATCAGCAGCAGGAATCAGATCAGCAGGAATCGGATCAGCAGGAATCAGATCAGCAGCAGGGCCCGGAACAGGGCTCGGACCAGCAGTAGCCCCCAACCAGGCACCACAGGGCTAGCCCAGCGCGTTTACGCGTCCTCTACGCCCCGCCCGCTAGCGTCCCCGGTCCGCCCTGCTCAGGCCGGCAGTTATAGAGCCGCAGCGCCGCCCCGTTTGTGGAGGGGGCAAGCCCGTTCGAGCTGGGCAGGCGGCATGCGACGCCTCCGGAGGTCCATGTGGTTCTTCGTGTGTGCGTAGCTCTCGGCTCTCAGCATGAGCATCGCCACGTCAGGCCGAGTTGCTCTTCACCAGGAGCTGCCTCGGACGCGGTCACAGCCCGGCGTGCCAGTCCCGCTCCAGATCGCCTATGTCGAATACGCTGCGAAGACGTCCAACCTGGCTTCTTGACAGCGCGTACGCACAAGGGAATGCCGCCTGGTGGCGGCCCTCCACGTCGGCCCGGACGGCGCAGCTGCCGGATGAAGGAAGGGATGTGGCATGAGGTCCCCAGGCGTGCACCTACGGGAGATTACCGACGACAACCGGGATGCCGTTCGCGCCCTCCGCGT
Organism: Streptomyces sp. NPDC059909; assembly: GCF_042730885.1. Taxonomy (NCBI): domain Bacteria; kingdom Bacillati; phylum Actinomycetota; class Actinomycetes; order Kitasatosporales; family Streptomycetaceae; genus Streptomyces; species Streptomyces sp. NPDC059909. Next base: position 79,807 of record NZ_JBHWKX010000027.1, on the reverse strand, counting down.
CAGACGTGACCAGAAGCAGTTCGTCGCCTCAGTGTCCAAGTCGCTCAAGGAGGCGGCAAAGACGCCGGAGGCCAATCCCTGGTACCGCGCCTTGTACCGTGGCGACGAGCCAGTCGGCTTCGTGATGCTGTCGTGGAAACCGCCGGCTGGTCCTTTCAAAGGACAGCACTTCCTCTGGCGCCTCCTCGTCGACAAGCGGTACCAGAGGCGAGGGATCGGCCGAGAGGCGCTCACGCAGATCGCCGCCCTGGTTCGCGAGGACGGCGCCACCGAGCTGCTGACCAGCTACGAGCCCGGCGACGGCGAACCGTGGCCCTTCTACCAGAAGTTCGGGTTCGAGCCCACCGGGGAGATCGACGACGGCGAGATCGTTCTGCGGCTCACCTTCCCCGCTCGGTGAGCTCATACGGGAAGCCGCGGACGGTTTTGATTTCTGGTTGTCACATGACGAAGAAGCTGGTGGCACCTGGAAGTCGGTGCTCACCAGCTTCATATCCGCTTTAGAGGCCGTGCCATTGCCTTGATCCCGATCTTGGCACTCCAACCTGAGGCGGTGCCGATCCCCTGGATCTGAGCCGCCTCTCCGGGCACTGCAATCTCGCCGAGTGAGGGTGGCTGACGCGCGGATCGCCGGGGACCAGGGTTGCCGGTAATGCGACGGCACTGTCACTAGTCACCCGCCACTGCCTTTTGCGGGTCTTCCCTGCAGCGGCGAATGACCGGAGCACGAAGATCAGCACTGTCGCTGCTATCCATAGGTCACGTCCGCTGGAGTGGTGTATCGACGGCCACTCGGTGATCTCGTCCCGCCTCCGACCCCGCTCGCGAGAGCACCCCCGACCAGGGAGAGACCGCCTGTGGGTATCGCCGTGATCAGGCCGAGGGCTACGCCGACCCCCATGCCCTTCTCCCGGCCAATGGTCGGCCGAGACCGTCTGATTCGGACGGGCACAGCTAACTCACTGCTTCCGGCAAACACGCCACGTGATCGAAGCCTCTCGACACACGCCGTAGCGAGCTATTCCTCAGTTGTCACTTTGGCCTCAGCACCAGTAAGCACCACCGCGTCGGCTTTACCACCGACCCCGGCAGGTGATCTTGCCGCCCAGCCCCGTGCCGGTCGTTTTTGCCTCGGCCAAGGGAGTGTGCCGGTGCTGCTCGCCACGAACGCCCGATGCACCTCCGATCAGCTCAGGGACCATCAGCCGAGCATCGAGGCCAGCGGTGTTCTGCCGTACCTGACAGGGGGTTGACCCAGCCCAGAGAACTTCACCGCGTATTCGCCGCAGCCACCCGCAGAAACACGGTGACAGCCGGACAGTGCCGGACGGCTCCCAGCCATCGTGGGGGTGCTCCGGCGCTTACGCGTCCTCTACGCCCCGCCCGCTAGGGTCCCTCTGACCAGCAAAAAGGCCCTCCCAGGAGGAGGGCCGATCGATCGCGCGGTGTGTGCGCCCCCGGCAGGACTCGAACCTGCGGCCAAGCGCTTAGAAGGCGCCTGCTCTATCCACTGAGCTACGGGGGCCGGGTGTGGCCTCGGTGGCCTGGAGCCCCTGGTGGGTCGTCCGTGCCCTTGCCGGGACAAGGATAGGGCTCCGATCGCCTTGACCCGGATGCTTCACCTGCGTGGCACGATGTGGAGGTTCGGTGAAGCGAACCGATAATCGCAGGCAGGCGCGATTCTTGCAGCGCTTTTTTCGTCCCGCGGCTCGGGTGTTGTGCACTCGTTATGCCTGCGTCCCGCTCGTCCCGTCTGTCCCGTCTGCCTGATCGGCGCGCAGGGATGCCAATACGCTTCAAAAAGCCGCCAAAGTTGGGCATTCTTCGCATGTGGTGACCATGGAAGTACGGCCTCAGCTGATCGACGCACTCTCCGCCCTGCGCGACTGTGTCGCTGCCGTGCGTCTACCGCTCCCCCTTCCAGGTGCTCCGCGGGCGCGGCAGACCAGGGATGAGCTGCTCGCGCAGCTCGACGACTATCTGGTGCCCCGGCTGAAGGACCCCGAAGCGCCGCTGCTCGCGGTGGTCGGCGGGTCCACGGGGACCGGGAAGTCGACGCTGGTCAACTCCCTTGTGGGGCGGCGGGTGAGCGAGGCAGGGGTGCTGCGGCCCACGACGCGGACGCCCGTGCTCGTATGCCACCCGGAGGATCACCACTGGTTCGCGGGCATGCGTGTGCTGCCGCACCTCACGCGCGTATGGCTGCCGCAGCAGGAGGAGATCGAGGCCGCGGGCGGTGAGCGCGGGCCGGTGGAGGACAACGCGCTGCGCGTCGAGACCGCCGGCTCGCTGCCTCGCGGGCTCGCCCTGCTCGACGCGCCCGACATCGACTCGCTCGTCGTCGGGAACCGCATGCTGGCCGCCGAGTTGCTCTGCGCCGCCGACATCTGGGTCATGGTCACCACCGCATCCCGGTACGCCGACGCCGTTCCTTGGCATCTGCTGCGCACGGCGAAGGAGTACGACGCCATGCTCGTCACCGTCCTCGACCGGGTGCCGCACCAGGTGATCGCGGAGGTGTCCCGGCAGTACGCGGCCCTCCTCACGAAGGCCGGCCTGGGGGACGTACCGCGGTTCACGATCCCGGAGCTCCCCGAGTCCGCGGGCGGCGGCCGGGGGCTGCTCCCGGACTCCGCCGTGGCCGCGCTGCGGAGCTGGCTGGCGCACCGGGCCCTGGACCCTGCCGCGCGTCAGCAGACGGTTGTACGGACAGCCGCCGGCGTCATCGACTCGCTCAACGCCCGCATGCCGGCGCTCGCGGGCGCGGTCGCCGCGCAGTACGCCGCCGCCGTACGCCTCTCCGGCGCGGTCGAGGAGGCGTACGCGCTGGAGGCCGAGCGGGTGCGCAAACTGCTCGCGCGCGGCGCTGTGCTCGCCGGGGACGCCCGCACGCGCTGGCGGGGCTACCCGCGCGACAGTTCCGCCACCGAGCTCCTCGACGCCCTCGCCGAGAGCCTCATGGCGCTGCTCCAGTGCGCCGTGGCCGCCGCCGACGAGCGGCTCCAGGAGGCGTGGCGGCGCGAACCGGCCTCGGGGGCGGTCGGCGGCGGGTACGCGGCGGCCGACCGGGAGGCCGCCGAGCGCATCGGGATGGCGGTGCGCCGCTGGCGGCGGGTCCTGGAGGAGCTCGCCGAGGAGGTGGTACGGGGCATGGAACGCTCCGTCGCACCGGACCCCGAGACCGTCGCCGCGCTGCTCGCCGCCTCCCTGCTGGGCGGCCGTCGCGCCCGTGCCGCGGGGGAGCAGCTCGCCGAACGTATCGGCGCCCAGGGCGCGCTGCGGCTGCGCGACAAGGGCGGCGAACTCGTGACGGCGTACGTCGAACGCGTCCTGCACGAGGAGCGCGACCGGCGGCTCGCCCCGCTGGACGCCCTCGATGTGACCCCGGAGCCGCAGGCAGAACTGATCGCCGCGCTGTCCGTACTGCAGAAGGAGAGGTGATCGCCGGTGACCGCTGTCGCTGGGGAGACCGAGGACCGCTCGGAGCCCGGTTCCGGGGCCGCTCGGGCGGAGGGGGCCGGGGCCGTGGCCGGGTCCCCCGGCGGGACTGCCGCGGGGTCCGCCGAAGAACCGGTCGAGCAGTCCGTCGCCGGGGCCATCCCTGACGCCGCCGGGGCGGCCTCGGGCGAAGAGCCTGCCCCGGAGACGGAAAGGGAGGGCGTGGGCGGGCCCGGAGACGGATCCGGAGGCGGATCCGCCGGTCCGGGCGAAGTCCGCTGGGACGACGGCCTCATCGCCCGCCGCGCCGCCGAGCCCTCCTTCGACGACGCCACGCCGGCCGAGGAGCCGCACGTCCCCATCGGAGGCCCGTACGCCGCCCCGCTCCGCACCCGTCTCGAGGCCCTCCGCGAGCTCATCGGCCTCTCCCGCACGCGGCTCGACGGCCGGACGCTCGCCGAGGCGGGGCGGGTGCTCGACGAGGCGGCGGCGCGGCAGCGGCTGTCGTCGCAGCACACCGTCATCGCCATCGCGGGCGCCACCGGCAGCGGGAAGTCGACGCTGTTCAACGCCCTGGCCGGGGTGCCCATTTCGGAGACCGGGCTGCGCAGGCCCACCACCTCCGCGCCGATCGCCCTCAGCTGGTCCGAGGGCGCCGCCGGGCTGCTCGACCGGCTCGCCATCCCCGGGCGGCTGCGCCGCAGGCCGCTGGCCGGCGGATCGGGGGACGAGGCCATGCAGGGACTGGTCCTGGTGGACCTGCCCGACCACGACTCGGCGCTGACCGTGCACCGGGAACAGGTGGACCGGGTGCTGGCGCTGGTCGACGCGGTCGTCTGGGTCGTCGACCCGGAGAAGTACGCCGACGCCGCCCTGCACGAGCGCTATCTGCGGCCGCTCGCCGGGCACGCCGAGGTCACCTTCGTCGTCCTGAACCAGATCGACCGGCTGCCCGGTGAGGCCGCCGACCAGGTGCTCGACGATCTGCGCCGGCTCCTGGACGAGGACGGAATCGCCCTCGGTGAACACGGTGAGCCCGGCGCCACGGTCCTCGCCCTCTCGGCCCTCACCGGCGAGGGCGTCGGCGACCTGCGCGACCTGCTCGGCCGCTTCGTACAGGAACGCACGGCCGCTGCCCGGCGCATCTCCGCCGACGTCGACGCGGCCGCGGCACGGCTGCGCCCCCTGTACGTCGCCGAAGGGCGGCCCGGACTCGGCGAGCGGGCCCGCGAGGACTTCAATGCGCGCCTGGCGGGTGCGGTCGGCGCCACCGCCGTCGGCGAGGAGGCCGAACGCCAGTGGCGCAGAAACGCCGGGCGCGCATGCGGCACGCCCTGGCTGCGGCTGTGGCGGTGGTACGAGCGCGTCCGTACGCCGGGTGGGGGGCTGCCGCAGCCCCCGGAGCCGGTGGAGAAGGAGCTCACGGCACGGCAGCGGGTCGAGCAGGCCGTACGCATCGTCGCGGACGACGCGGCACACGGGCTGCCCGCGCCCTGGTCGCAGGCGGTGCGGGAAGCGGCGGTGCGCGGGGCGGAGGGGCTGCCCGAGGCACTGGACGAGCTCGCGGTCGAACTGGGCACGCCGCAGGCCCGTCCGCCGCGGCCGACGTGGTGGCCGGTCGCGGTGCTCGCACAGGCCGCCATGACACTGCTGCAGATCTACGGCGGGCTGTGGCTGACGGGCCAGATCATCGGGGTCCTGGATCCCATGCTGGTGCCCCCGGTGCTGCTGATGCTCGGCGGGATCATCGGCGGGCCGCTCGTGGAGTGGGCGTGCGCTGCCGCCGCGAAGGGACCGGCGCGGCGGTACGGGCAGGACGCGGAACGGCGGCTCAAGGAGGCCGCTGCGGCGTGCGGGCGGGCGAGAGTCCTCGATCCGATCGCGGCGGAGCTGATGCGGTACAGGGAGGTACGCGAGCAGTACGTGGCGGTGTCCGGACGCTCGCACCGCTGAGACGGCCGGTCCGGGTGACCCCGCCACTCGTTCGGGTGGCGGGGTTTTCCCCATCTGCGGCGGCTTCCACAGGCGTCGGCAGGGATCCGTGTCCGGGACCAGCATGGGATCAGTGGTCCGGATCAGCCGATCGGGATCAGTCGGTCGAACGGGAGGGGATCGGTCATGAACGAGACGATGGTGACGCTGGTCGGCAATGTGGCGACCGGGGTGGAGTACCGGGAATCCGCGAACGGGGGGTATGCGCGGTTCCGGTTCGCGGTGAGGTCGCGCCGCTGGGACCGGCAGCGGGAGCTCTGGGCGGACGGGCCGACCAGCTTCTACACGGTGTGGGCGTGGCGGGCGCTCGGGTTGAATCTGGCGGCCTCCGTCTCGGTCGGTGAACCACTCGTGGTCCACGGCCGGTTGAGGGTGCGGGAGGAGGAACGGGACGGGGTGCGGCGGTCGTCCGTCGACATCGACGCGGTGTCGGTCGGACATGACATGACGCGCGGTACGTCGGCGTTCCGACGGGTGACGAAGGCGGAGCCGTATCCGGCGGACCCCCCGGGCGGCGGGGCGGGTGACAGTCCGGGCGACGGCACGGGCAACCGGACCGGCCCACCGGGCCCGTCCCCTGACCCTGTCATCACCCACGTCTCCGCCGGTCAGGGCGGTCCTGACGGCCGCGGCCCCGTACCCGCGGCCGGAGCGGCCACCGCATCAGCCCCCTGACCTGCGGTTGTGGAGATTTGTCGATAGTTCGTCAGGGGATGAGGAGGCCGCGATAACGATTCCGATTCGGAATGGTTATCTCACGGTATGACGGGGCATCGGGTCGCGCCGCGTCCCTAGGATTCCCCAGTACTCACGGGGCACTTGAGTCTGCTGGCGAGGCACTCCCCCCACGCATCCCACGCGAAAGCGCCTCGCCCGGAGGGGAATTCTGTGATTTCTGCGTTCTCTGCACGTGGGCGGGGAGCCGCCCGTACGGCCGTGGCGGCTCTGGTGTTCGGGCTGTCCGCGGCAGGCTCGATCGTCACCGCGGGACCGGCCGTCGCCGACGAGGCCCCCCAGCACACGGGCGGAGCCTCCGCCACTCTCGACGGCCTGACCACCTTCGACCGCGCCGTGCTGCACGACGGCGGCCGCGATCAGGAACTGCCCGCCGGGCTCTTCGAGATGACCGTGGACGGCGGCGGCAAGCTCAAGACGTACTGCATCGACATCCACAACCCCACCCAGGAGCAGGCCAAGTACCTGGAGACCCCCTGGGACCAGACCTCGCTCGGCGCCAACAAGAACGCCGGCAGGATCCGCTGGATCCTGCAGCACTCCTACCCCCAGATCGACGACCTCACGGGGCTTGCCGACCAGGCCGGCACCGGTCCGCTGACCGAGCGGACCGCCGCGGCGGGCACCCAGGTCGCCATCTGGCGGTACTCGGACGGTGCCGAGGTCGAGGCGCTCGACCCGGCCGCCGAGAAGCTCGCCGACTGGCTCGAGAAGGAAGCGAAGAACGTCGAGGAGCCCCGTGCCTCGCTCAGCCTGGAGCCCAACGCCGTCTCCGGGAAGGCCGGCGGAAGGCTCGGGCCGGTCACGGTCCGCACCGACGCAGACCGCGTCACGGTGACGCCGCCCGCCGATGCCGCCGCCAGCGGCATCAAGGTGACCGGCAAGGACGGCAAGCCGGTGACCTCCGCGGTCAACGGCAGCGAGCTGTACTTCGACATACCCTCCGGGACCGCCGACGGCTCGGCCTCGCTGACCGTGCAGGCGACCACCTCCGTTCCGGTCGGCCGGGCGTTCGCCGGGGTGACCAAGAGCCAGACCCAGATCCTGGCCGGGTCCAGCCGGTCGACGGTCTCCGCGACCGCGACCGCCACCTGGGCCAAGGCCGGCCCGATCCCGGCGCTGTCGGCGGAGAAGAACTGCGCCAAGGGCGGCATCGACATCACGGCTACCAACAAGGGCGACGAGGCGTTCACCTTCGAGCTGATGGGCTTCAAGCACTCCATCGCCGCGGGCGAGTCCCGCACCGTGACCGTCCCGGTCCCCGAGGACCAGGCGTACGACTTCACGATCACCGGGCCCGGCGGGTTCTCGAAGAACTTCAAGGGCGTGCTCGACTGCAAGACCACCGGCAGCGAGGGTCCCACCCCCGACCAGCCGTCCTCCCAGCCCAGCCCGGCCTCGGCGGGCGGCACCTCGGGCGGTGACGAGAACCTGGCGGCGACCGGCACGTCGAACGCCACCCCGGTCATCGCGGGCGTCGCGATCGCCCTCGTCGTGATCGGCGGCGCCGCCGTCTTCCTCGTCCGCAGGAAGAAGACCCCCGCCGCCGGGTCGGCAGCCTCCACGGAGTCGTCCTCCCCGCAGGAGTGAACGACCCACGGTGAGCGCCCGGTGACGGTGCGCTCGGGACGGCCCCGGATCGCCTGCGAGCGCCGGGGCCGTCGGCGTCGGGGCCGTGTCATCCGGGCAGGCGGCATGAGCCGGGCCACTGACCTACTGGTTCGCTCCCAGGGGTGGCGGTCAGGCAAGATGGGGTGTATCTGCCCACTCACATATTGCCGGACGGTTTCTCTTGGCTGAGTACATCTACACCATGCGCAAGACGCGCAAGGCGCACGGCGACAAGGTGATCCTTGACGACGTCACGCTGAGCTTCCTGCCCGGTGCGAAGATCGGTGTGGTCGGCCCGAACGGCGCCGGTAAGTCCACCGTGCTGAAGATCATGGCTGGTCTGGAGCAGCCGTCCAACGGCGATGCCTTCCTCTCGCCCGGCTACACGGTCGGCATGCTCCTCCAGGAGCCGCCGCTCGACGAGTCCAAGACCGTCCTGCAGAACGTCCAGGACGGAGCGGCCGAGATCATGGGCAAGCTCCACCGCTTCAACGAGGTTGCCGAGCTCATGGCGACCGACTACTCCGACGCGCTGATGGAGGAGATGGGCAAGCTCCAGGAAGACCTCGACCACGCCAACGCGTGGGACCTGGACACGCAGCTCGAGCAGGCCATGGACGCGCTGGGCTGCCCGCCCGGCGACTGGCCGGTCACCAACCTGTCCGGTGGTGAGCGCCGCCGCGTCGCGCTGTGCAAGCTGCTGCTCGAGGCCCCTGACCTGCTGCTCCTCGACGAGCCCACCAACCACCTGGACGCCGAGTCCGTGCAGTGGCTGGAGCAGCACCTTGCCAAGTACCCCGGCACCGTCGTCGCCGTCACCCACGACCGGTACTTCCTGGACAACGTGGCCCAGTGGATCCTGGAGCTCGACCGCGGCCGCGCCCACCCGTACGAGGGCAACTACTCCACCTACCTGGAGAACAAGGCCTCGCGTCTGAAGGTCGAGGGCCAGAAGGACGCCAAGCGCCAGAAGCGGCTCAAGGAAGAGCTGGAGTGGGTCCGCTCCAACGCCAAGGGGCGCCAGGCCAAGTCCAAGGCCCGTCTGGCCCGCTACGAGGAGATGGCGGCCGAGGCCGACAAGATGCGGAAGCTGGACTTCGAGGAGATCCAGATCCCGCCGGGCCCGCGCCTGGGCAGCGTCGTCGTCGAGGTCGAGAACCTGAGCAAGGCCTTCGGCGAGAAGGTCCTCATCGACGACCTCTCCTTCACGCTGCCGCGCAACGGCATCGTCGGCATCATCGGCCCGAACGGCGCCGGCAAGACCACGCTGTTCAAGATGCTCCAGGGCCTCGAGAAGCCCGACGCCGGTCAGATCAAGGTCGGCGAGACCGTGAGGATCTCGTACGTCGACCAGAGCCGCGAGAACATCGACCCCAAGAAGACGCTGTGGGCCGTCGTCTCCGACGAGCTGGACTACATCAACGTCGGCCAGGTCGAGATGCCGTCCCGCGCCTATGTCTCGGCGTTCGGCTTCAAGGGCCCGGACCAGCAGAAGCCGGCCGGGGTCCTCTCCGGCGGTGAGCGCAACCGACTCAACCTCGCGCTCACCCTCAAGCAGGGCGGCAACCTGCTGCTCCTCGACGAGCCGACCAACGACCTCGACGTCGAGACCCTCTCCTCGCTGGAGAACGCGCTGCTGGAGTTCCCGGGCTGCGCCGTGGTCGTGTCCCACGACCGCTGGTTCCTGGACCGGGTCGCCACGCACATCCTGGCGTACGAGGGCAACTCCAAGTGGTTCTGGTTCGAGGGCAACTTCGAGTCGTACGAGAAGAACAAGGTGGAGCGGCTCGGCGCGGACGCGGCCCGTCCGCACCGTGCCACCTACAAGAAGCTGACCCGGGGCTGATCACGTCCATGGCTCGGCACATCTACCAGTGCCCCCTGCGCTGGTCGGACATGGATGCCTTCGGGCACGTCAACAACGTGGTCTTCCTCCGCTATCTGGAGGAGGCCCGGATCGACTTCATGTTCCGGCTGGCGCCGGGGGACGGTTCACCGTCGTTCTCCGGCGGGTCCGTCGTGGCCCGGCACGAGATCGACTACGTACGACCGCTGGTCCACCGGCACGAGCCGGTGACCGTCGAGTCGTGGGTGACGAAGATCGGCGCGGCGTCGCTGACGATCGCGTACGAGATCAAGGACCCGGATCAGGTGTACGTCCGGGCCTCGACCGTCGTCGTGCCCTACGACCTGGCGGCGGCGCGCCCGCGCCGTATCAGCGCCGAGGAGAAGTCCTTCCTCCAGGAGTACCTGGACGACGGCGTGGAGGGCGCGCTCGCGGCATGACAGCGCCCGTGCAGACCCTGCGGCTCGCCGACGCGAGGGAGGCGGCGGATCTCGCCGCCTTCCTCGGCCGGCTGATCCACTACGACCGCGCCGCCGCCGTCCGGATCCAGGCCGGCGGCGGGGCGCTCGCCGTGTTCGGCAGGCCGCCGTCGTTCGACGTCCTCGCGATCCGTACGGCCCGGCTCGCCGGGCCCGACGAGGCCGCCCGGCTGGATGTGACCGTCTCGGCCGGCGAACTGCTGGAGTCCGTGCGGGGCGCCGAGCTCGCCGTCCCGGCCGCGGTCACCGGCCCGCCCTGGGCCGGGGTGCTGCCCCCGCGCGGCGGCTGGCGGGAGCTGCAGGGACTGCCCGGCGTCACCGAGATGCGGGGCGCGGTCGCGGCCGCGGTCGCCGAGTTCCGGGCCCGTGACGAGGCGCTGCCGCCCGTTCGCCGCACCCGCGCCGAACGGGACCGCATCGGCCGCGAGATCTGGTCCCGCACCCTGGGCGACACCGACCTGCCGCTGCGGGCCGTGCACGCCGCCCAGTCGCTGGGCTTCCTGCGCCCGACGCCGGAGGGCGTGCCCGGAGCGGCGCTGCTCGCGGCGGGCAGCTGGCTCCGGCTGCGGACGCCGTTCGGCTCGATCGCCGTACGGACGGCCGGACTCGGCCTGCTCACGGTCACCCCCACCTGAACCCCGGACCCTCCCTCCGAACCCCTGCCGCGGGCTCGGAACCCCGCCCGGACCTCGCCCGGAACCACCTGAGGAAACTCGTCCGCATAAGGTCTTCCGGACCGGGCAGATGAGCCGTCAGCGCGATCTGTGCAACGGGAATGCGCCATACGCAACACCTGCGTCAGGGGGCTCCTTGCGATGACGGACAAGGCGAGTGCCGTGCAGTCGGTGGACCGTGCCGTGAGCGTCCTGGAGAGCCTGGCCAGGCACGGCGAGGCCGGGGTCACCGAGATCGCCGACGAGCTGGGCGTCCACCGCTCGACCGCGTTCCGCCTGCTCGGCGTGCTGGAGAACCGCGGCCTCGTCGCCCAGTCCAGGGACCGCGGCAAGTACTACCTCGGCGCGGGGGTGCTGCGACTCGCCGGGGCCGCCGCGGTCCGGCTCGACATCTCCCAGGAGGGCGTGCCCCTCTGCCGCGAACTCGCCGACGAGGTCGGCGAGACCGTGAACATCGCCGTGCTCGACGGCTCCGCCGCCGTCAACATCGCCCAGGCCCGCGGACACGCCTCCGTCACCACCTACAACTGGCTCGGCCGCCGTACCCCGCTGCACGCCACCTCCAGCGGAAAGGTGCTGCTCGCGCACGGCCCCGCCGCGGTCAGGGACGAGGTCCTCGCCGGCCGCCTGGAGCGCTTCACGGAACGTACGGTCACCTCGCCGCAGGCGCTGAGGCAGCAGCTGGCCGCCACCGCCGAGCGCGGATTCGCCACCGCGGTGGAGGAGTTGGAGATCGGGCTGAACGCCGTTGCCGCGCCCGTACGCGGCCACGACGGAGCCGTGCTCGGCGCGCTCAGCACCTCCGGGCCCGCGTACCGGCTGGGGGAGGAGCGGCTGCCGGGACTGGCGGACCGTACCGTCGCGGCGGCGCGTGAGCTGTCGCGCCGTCTCGGCCACAGCGGCTGACCTCCGCACGCCGCCCTCCGCCGCGGGTCCCACCCCGGACGCCCCGCACGGCCTCCGCCCGGAGCCAGCCGGTCATTTACAAAGCGTTAACCCATGACTCTTGACGGTCACCACGCCGCGTTCCCACTATGTCTCCCATCGCGCAATCCGTCGTGCAGTACGCAACAACGGAGGGGTAGGAACGTGCCCAGTACGCGAGTGGTCGTCATCGGTGCCGGAATCGTCGGCTGTGGGCTCGCGGACGCGCTCACCGCACGCGGCCGGTACCACGTCACTGTCCTGGAGAAAGGCGCGCTGCCCACGCCGGGCGGCTCCACGTCGCACGCCCCCGGACTGGTCTTCCGTACGAATCCGTCCCGGACGATGAGCGCGTTCGCGGGCCGCACCATCGAGAGGTTCACCGAGCTCGGCGCCTTCGACCCGGTCGGCGGCCTCGAAGTGGCCACCACCCCCGCCCGCCTGGCCGACCTCCACCGCAAGGCGGGCCTCGCCGCCTCCTGGGGCGTGCGAGGCGAGATCATCGGTCCCGGACGCTGCGGGGAGCTGTGGCCGCTGCTCGACACCGACCGGATCCTCGGCGGCTTCCACACCCCCGACGACGGGCTGGCCCGCGCCGTGGACGCGGCCGACGGCATGGCCCGGCGGGCGGCCGCCCGCGGGGCCCGCATCCTCGACCGGCACACCGTCACCGGCATCACCCAGGACAACCACCAGGTCACCGGCGTCGTCACCGACCGGGGCACCTTCCCCGCCGACATCGTGATCTCGGCGGCCGGGTTCTGGGGGCCGGTGATCGGGGCGATGGCCGGGGTGACCGTACCGCTGCTGCCGCTCGCCCATCAGTACGCCACCACAGCGCCCCTGCCCCAGCTGGTCGGCGCCACGCACGAGTTGCCGATCCTGCGCCACCAGGACCGCGACCTGTACTTCCGCACGCACCGAGACCGGATCGGCATCGGCTCGTACGCCCACCGGCCCATGCCCGTGGACCCGTTCGCCACCGACGGCTCCGAACTGCCTTTCACCTACGAGGACTTCGCAGCCGGCTGGGACGACGCCGCCGCGCTGCTGCCCGCCCTGCGCGAAGGGGCGGCGGCGAGCGGGGCCCGGGCCGTCGACCACGCCTTCAACGGGATCTTCTCCTTCACACCCGACGGAATGCCGCTGCTCGGCGAGTCCCGTGAGCTGCGCGGTTTCTGGCTCGCCGAAGCCGTCTGGGTCACCCACTCGGCCGGAGTCGCCGAAGCCGTCGCCGACTGGCTCACCGACGGCCGCCCACCCCTCGACCTGCACGAATGCGACGTCGCCCGCTTCGAGACCGCCCAGCTCACACCCCCGTACATCGCCGGGCGCAGCGCGCGGAGCTTCATCGAGGTGTACGACATCGTGCACCCCCTCCAGCCGCCGGAGCAGCCGCGGCCGCTGCGCACCAGCCCCTTCCACCCGCGCCAGTGCGAGCTCGGCGCGTACTTCCTGGAGGGCGGCGGCTGGGAGCGGCCGCACTGGTACGAGGCCAACGCCCCGCTCGCCGCAGGACTCACGCTCCCCGCCCGCGACCCGTGGTCCGCACTCCACTGGTCGCCCATCGCCGCCGCCGAGGCGCTGGCTACGCGCGAGCGGGTCGCGCTGTACGACATGACACCGCTACGGCGCATCGAGGTCACCGGACCCGGCTCGCTCGCCTTCCTCCAGCGCATGACGACGAACCAGCTGGCGCGGAAGCCCGGTGCCGTGACGTACACCCTGCTCCTCGACGAGGGCGGCGGGATACGTTCCGACCTGACCGTCGCCCGGCTCGGCCCCGACCGCTTCCGGATCGGCGCCAACTCCCCGGCCGACCTCGACCGGCTGGCCCGCCATGCCCCCGACGGCGTCCACGTCCGCGACATCACCGCCGGCACCTGCTGCATCGGGGTCTGGGGCCCGCTCGCCCGCGAGCTCGTCCAGCCGCTCACCGACGACGACTTCTCGCACACCGGCTTCGGCTACTTCCGCGCCAAGGAGACGTACATCGGCCATGTGCCGGTGACGGCGCTGCGCGTCAGCTACGTCGGCGAGCTCGGCTGGGAGCTGTACACCAGCGCCGACCTCGGGCTCAGCCTCTGGGACACGCTCTGGGACGCCGGCCGGGACCTCGGTGTGATCGCCGCCGGACGCAGTGCCTTCACCTCCCTGCGCCTGGAGAAGGGCTACCGGGCCTGGGGCCAGGACATGTCCGTCGAGGACAACCCCTACGAGGCCGGACTCGGCTTCGCCGTCCGCCCGGACAAGGGGGATTTCGTCGGACGCGACGCCCTCGAACCCCATCGGATCCGCCGCCGCCTCACCTGCCTCACCCTCGACGATCCCGGCGCCGTCGTCCTCGGCAAGGAGCCGGTGTACGTCGACGGCGAGGTCCGCGGTCACATCACCAGCGCCGGTTACGGCTACACCATCGGCCGCTGCGTCGCGTACGCCTGGCTCCCGTCGCTCGCGCCCGGCACCTCCGTCCACATCGAGTACTTCGGTGAGAAGATCGCCGCGACCACGGCCGAGGAGCCCCTGGTCGACCCGCAGATGGACCGTATCCGCAGGTAGAGGAGTACTCCGTGGCACCGTCACCGTCCTACGACGTGATCGTTCTCGGCCTCGGCGGCATGGGCAGCGCCGCCGCGCACCATCTCGCGGCACGCGGCGCCCGCGTCCTCGGCCTGGAGAAGTACGGCCCGGCGCACAACAAAGGCTCCAGCCACGGCGGTTCGCGCATCACCCGCCAGTCGTACTTCGAGGACCCCGCCTACGTACCGCTGCTGCTGCGCGCGTACGAGCTGTACGAGCGGCTGGAGCGGGACAGCGGCCGGGACATCGCCACCCTCTGCGGCGGTGTGATGATCGGCCGCCCCGAGTCCCGTCCCGTCGCCGGTGCGCTGCGCGCGGCACGGCAGTGGGATCTGCCGCACGAGATGCTCGACGCGAAGGAACTGCACGACCGCTTCCCGACGTTCACACCGCAGGACGACGAGGTCGCCCTGTACGAGGCGAAGGCCGGGCTGCTGAGGCCGGAGAACACCGTCGCGGCCCACCTCCAGCTCGCCGCCCGCGACGGCGCCGAGCTGCACTTCGAGGAGCCGGCCACGCGCTGGGAGACGTACGGCGAAGGGGTGCGCGTCCACACCGCCGACAGTGTGTACAGGGCGGGACAGCTCGTCATCTGCCCGGGTGCCTGGGCGCCCGAGCTGCTCGCGGACCTCGGGGTGCCGATCACCGTCGAGCGGCAGATCATGTACTGGTTCCAGCCCACCGGAGGCACCGGCCCGTACACCCCCGACCGGCACCCCATCTATGTCTGGGAGGACGCCGACGGGGTCCAGGTCTACGGCTTCCCCGCCATCGACGGCCCCGAGGGCGGCGCCAAGGTCGCCTTTTTCCGCAAGGGCACCGTCTGCACCCCGGAGACCATCGACCGCACCGTCCACGACGACGAGGTACGGGCCATGGCGAACCAGCTCGCACCCCGTGTCCCGACCCTCCCCGGCACCTTCCTCAAGGCCGCCACCTGCATGTACTCCAACACGCCCGACGAGCACTTCGTGATCGCCCGCCACCCCGCTCATCCGGAGTCGGTGACCGTCGCCTGCGGATTCTCCGGGCACGGCTTCAAGTTCGTCACCGTCGTCGGCGAGATCCTCGCCGATCTGGCACTGACCGGTGCGACCGCGCACCCCATCGACCTGTTCGCCCCAGGGAGGCCGCTATGACCGCCATGACGTCCGGCCCCAGCCTCATCGCGACGCTCCCCGGACGGGCGTACACCGATCCCGGAACCTTCCGCCGTGAACAGGAGCGGATCTTCGAGGCCTTGTGGTTCTGCGCGATACGCTCCGCCGAACTGGCCGGGCCCGGTGCGTACCGCACGGTCCAGGTCGGCACCGAGAGCGTCCTGATCACCCGGAACGCGGACGGCGCGCTGCGGGCCTTCCTCAACGTCTGCCGGCACCGCGGCGCCCGGCTGTGCGCCGAGCCCGCGGGCGAGGTCCGCCGTACCCTGCGCTGCGCCTACCACGCCTGGACGTACGACCTCGACGGCAGACTCGTCGCCGCGCCCAACCTGGCGAGGATGAAGGACATCGACCGCGACGCGTACGGGCTGCGGCGCGTCGCGCTGCGCGAATGGCTCGGCTACGCGTGGGTGTGCCTGGCCGACGAACCCCCGTCCTTCGAGGACACGGTCATGGGGGCGGCCGTCGAACGGCTCGGCGAGGCCGCGGCGATCGACCGCTACCGCACCGAGGAGCTCGTCGTGGGCCGCCGCATCCGGTACGACGTCGCGGCCAACTGGAAGCTGATCGTCGAGAACTTCATGGAGTGCTACCACTGCGCCACGATCCACCCCGAACTCACGGATGTCCTCCCGGAGTTCGCGCGAGGGTACGCCGCCCAGTACTACGTCGGGCACGGCGCCGAGTTCGCCTCCGCGGCGCAGGGCTTCACCGTCGACGGCAGCGAGGGCTTCGGCCGGCTGCCCGGGCTCACCGATGCGCAGGACCGCCGCTACTACGCCGTCACGGTGAAGCCGCAGGTCTTCATCAACCTCGTGCCCGACCACGTGATCGTCCACCGGATGTTCCCGGTGGACGTCGCGCGCACGGTCGTCGAATGCGACTGGCTGTACGCGCCGGAGGTCGTCGCGTCGGGGGCGGACGTGTCCCGGTCGGTGGAGCTGTTCCACCGGGTGAACGTGCAGGACTTCGAGGCGTGCGAGCTCACGCAGCCGGCGATGGATTCCCGCGCGTATCGCGGGGGCGGGGTGCTGGTGCCCAGCGAGCACCACATCGGCGCGTTCCACGGGTGGGTGACGGCCCGGCTGGTGGAGGCAGGCCCTCGGGCCTCCGGGGCGTGACCGGAACCGTTCCGCAGGCCCGCGAGTCCGTCCTCGAACGCCGGACGGGTTCACATGAGAGGCCCCCGCAGGTGGCTAGCGGTTCGCGTCGTCGGGCCAGACCCCGATGTGGTCCTGTTCCAGCTCCAGCATCACCCGGTGTTCCATGCCCAGCGCCGCCGTGTACTCGGCGGGCAGCTGCAGCCGTCCCGCCCGGTCCAGCGTCGCGTACTCGCGTGCCACCACCGACTCCCGGCCCTCCGCGTCGATCTCCGTGCGGCGCAGCACCTCCGAGGACGTCCGGCCGTCACGGATCGCGACGGTGCGGCGGACCTCGCTCGCGACCGCCTGGTCGTGCGTGACGATCACGATCGTCGTGCCGAGCTCCTCGTTGGCCCGGCGGAAGGCCGCGAAGACCTGTTCACCGGTCGCGGAGTCCAGCTCGCCGGTGGGCTCGTCGGCGAGGAGGACGGAGGGGGAGTTGGCGAGGGCGACGGCAACGGCGACGCGCTGCTGCTGGCCGCCGGACATCTGCTGCGGGTGGCGGTCGCGGCAGTCGGCGACACCGAGCATCGCCAGCAGCTCCTGTGCGCGTTCAGCCTTCTTCTTCGTACGGCCCCGCAACTGCATGGGCAGGGCCACGTTCTGGGTCGCCGTCAGGTAGGGGAGGAGGTTCCGGGCGGTCTGCTGCCAGACGAAGCCGACGACGTCGCGGCGGTAGCGGAGCCGGGCCTTCGCGTCCATCGCGAGCAGGTCGCAGCCCGCGACCTTCGCGGCGCCCGCGGTGGGGACGTCCAGGCCGGCGAGGATGTTCATCAGCGTCGACTTGCCACTGCCGGACGCGCCGACCAGGGCCATCAACTCGCCCTCCTGGACGAGCAGATCGAGCCCCTGGAGGGCCTGCACCTCGACGCCGTCCGCGCTGAAGATCCGTACGAGCCGGTCGCACGCGATCAGCGCGTCGTGTCCGTACGCGGGCCGGTCGCGGCGCGCCGCGGCCCGCTGCTCCAGCTCCGCGAGGCTGGTGTCGGTCATCGCATGTCTCCTGCCCTGAGTTCGGTGATCGATCCGCGGCGCCCCGCCCACCACGCCTGCCCGGCGGCCACCGCCCCCGCCAGCGCGACGACGCCCGCCGCGGGCAGCGCCAGCGACCACGGGTCGGCGCGCAGCGACGCGCCGTCCACCGGGGCGAGGCCCGGTGCCGCGGCCAGGGCGAGTCTGCCCAGGTCGATGCCGGGGGCGAGGAGCAGGATCGTGGCCCAGCCGACGAGGATGCCGCCGCCGGCGGCGAGCAACGCCTGGGGCAGTGACTCCAGGCCGAGCAGCTGACGGCCCTGGCGGGTGGTGAGGCCCATGGTGCGCAACCGGGCCAGCAGCGCGGCCCGTTCCGGTGCGGTCTGCAAGAGGGAGAGCAGCAGGGCGAGTACGGCGTAGCCGGCGCCGGCCGCGATGGCCGCCGCGTAGATCCGCTCGGCGCCCGACTGGAGGGGCGAGTCGGTGAACGCGGCCCGTTCCTCGCTGCGGAGCGTCACGGAGAGGTCCGTGCCGGACCCGCGCACGACCGCCGCCCGCAGGGCCTTCGCCTCCATGCCCTCGCCCGTGACCAGCAGCGTGGTGGGGGCGGACGGCTTCAGGGCCGCAGCGTCGACCAGCAGGAAGTCCGATGCGGGCGCGGCCGGGGTGCCGGGGCGCACCGCGACGATGCGTACGGTGACGTCACCGGCCAGGGACGTGATCCGGCGCGGTGCCGTGCCGAGCCGCTCGGCGACACGGGGCGAGGCGACGGCGTCCAGCACACCACCGGTGCTCTTCAACGCGTCGGCCGGGAAAGCCCCGAGGCCCAGCTGCCGGGCCAGCCCCGCGTACGGCCCGGGCTCCACCCCGATCAGCGTCAGGGTCTTCCTGCCGCCGGCCGGGTCTCCGGATCCGTCTCCGGTCCCGTTCCCGGTGCCCGTCCCCACAGCGGACCCGCCGGACCCGCCGGACGCGAGCTCCGCCATGCGGTCGATCCGTACGGCCGTCACGTCCTTCACGCCCGCGACATCCCGCACCGCCCCTTCCGCCCCCACGGGCAGCGGCGTCGTGTCGCCGGGACCCGAGATCCGCGCGTCCGCGCCCGTCGCCACCAGCGCCGCCCGGTCCCGGGCGTCCGCGACCCCCGCGAGTACGGAGCCGCCGAACGCCGCCGTGGTCAGGGCCATCAGCAGCGCCAGCAGCGGCAGCGCACCCGTCGCCGACGAGCGTCCCGAGCGGGCCAGCGACAGGAAACCGACGGCTCCGCGCAGCCGCCCTGCCGGACCGGCGGCCCAGCGCAGCGGCAGCGGACAGAGCCGTACGAGCACGAGCGCCGCGATCAGCCCGACCAGCACCGGAGCCGCACTGACCAGGTGGTCCCCCGCGACGGTCGTGCCGCGCCGCCGCAGCGCCACCACCGCGCCGACGGCCAGGACCAGCAGGGTCAGGTCGGCCACCGTACGGCGCTTGCCGGGCTTCGCGTGGGCGAGGTCGTCGCGCTCCCCGTGCGCCCGCGGTCTGCGGTGCAGCACGATCGCCCGCACCGGCAGCGCGGCGCAGGCGAGCAGCGCCACCGCGCCCGCGCCGGCGACCGCGGGCAGCAGCCGGGCCTCGTCCACGGCGAGGACGGCGAGCAGCAGACCGGCGGCGGCCGCCGGCAGCGCGACCACGGCGGTCTCGCCGAGGAGCCGTCCGCCGATCCCGCGCAGTGAGCCGCCGCGCGAGCGGAGCAGGGCGAGCTCGGCGGCCCGCCGCGCGGCGAGCAGCCCGCCGGTCATGGCCAGGACGACGGCGGCGATCGCGCCGATCCCGAACGCCGCCACCGCGACGACGGGCGCGATCGCCTCGCGCATCGACGTGTACGAGGCGAGGCTCGTCTCCAGGCCCGTGCTCAGGGCTGCTGCGCTACCGGCGATGTCCCGCAGCTTCAGCAGCTCCGGCCCGCCTTCGAGGGACGCGATCCGGTCGACGAGCTCCGGCACGTCCTGCGCGGTGAGCTGTCCGGTGGCGGGCGCGAACCGCCAGTACGCCTCCGGCTGTGCCTGCGTGCCGAGGAGTGCGGGAGCGGCGTCGGGAGCCAGGAGCAGGGCTGCCTCCCAGTAGTACTGGGGAGGCTTGGACTGTACGGCGGCCATGCCCGGCGTACGGAGCACGGACTCCGCCGACCAGTAACTGCCCTGCGGCAGACGGGGTTCGACGATCCCGGTGATGTGCACGGCCAAGGGGACGGAACCGTCGCCGGCGACGTGGACGACGGAACCGATGCCGAGGTGCAGTGCCTCGGCCGTCGCGACGGTCGCCGCGCCCTCCACGACCTTGGTGTCGGACGTCACTCTCCCGGCGGCGACGGGCAGCCGGCCCTTCCGCAGGGTGGCGTGGGCGGCCATGTCCGACTGTGCGGCCAGCGTGAAGCGAGGCGGCAGCACGTAGGGGCGCGGCAGCCACTTGTCCGTACCGACGAGCGTCTTGGAGGTCCGCACCCCGAACGCCGACTGTCCGGCATCCGCCCTTACCGGCTCGGGCAGGGCCTCCATCGCCTCGCGGTGAACGGCCGCGAGCGCTTTCGGCCGCACCACGTCCTCCCGCGCCGCCGGCGGCAGTTCCAGCCGCGGCTGCAGCGCGCTCAGCTCCAGCACCGTGTTGCGGGGCGGGGCGCTGCCGACGTCGTGCCGGAGCCCTTCGGCCTCGTACGCATCGACGGCCCGCGGCAGTACGGCGGCGAGGAACGCCGTGACCAGCACGAGCACCCCGAACGCGACGGCCGCCAGGGGTGCGGTCCGCAGCCTCGTCCGGATCCACGGTGCGACACCGCGCTCACGCGCCATGACGGCCTCCCGCGCTGCGGCGCGCCGACGGACGGCGGAGGCCGCGACGGCTGAGGCCAGGACGGCCGAAGCCAGGACGCCTGAGGTCAACAGGGCACAGAATCATGTCAGTTGTCCCCCTGGTGGCGGAGTGAGACGGCGGGATCCGCGCGGCGGACGGCGATCGCGGCGGCGATCAGCAGCGGGAGAGCGGCGACGCCCGCGAGGAGCAGGGCCACGTGGGAGACGGGCAGTTCGACCAGGACCCGCGGCACCGGCTGGGTGGCCTGCCCGGTCAGGAGGACCAGGGGCACGACGGCCCGGGTGAGGACGGCTCCCAGGCCGAGACCCACGAGCAGACCGATCGCGATCAGCAGGCTCTGCTCCGCGGCGACCAGCCGGGCGAGGCCCCGGCGCGGCGCGCCCAGGGCGCGCAGCACGGCGAGTTCGGCGGAGCGCTCGCGGAGCGAACCGGTCGCGCTCACCCCGAAGCCCACCGCGGCCAGCGCGGCCGCGGCCACCGCGACCGCCATCAGCGCCGCGCGAGGACCGGCGCCGAGCGGGTCGTCCAGCAGCTCGGCGGCGGCCTCGTCGCGGACGAGGACCTGGTCCGGATCGGTGTCGGGGCGTGCCCGCAGTGCGGACGCGACCTGCGCGGCCTTGCCGGGGGCGGCGCTCAGCCACCACTCGTTGGGGCCGAGCGGGGTGCTCGCCCGATCGGCGAACACGGCGTTGACGGTGCGCAGATCGAGCAGCAGCGCACCCCCGTCCCGGGAACCCGGCCCGCCGGCGGCGCCGGTTTCCGTTCCGGGTCCCGTTCCCGCCCCGGCCCCGGCTCCCGACCCCGGTCCGGTCGTCGGCAGCTCCCGTACCGACTTCACGATCGTCACCCGCAGCGGTTCCCCGGCCAGCGTCACCTCGATGCTGTCGCCCGGCCGCGCCCCGGCCGCCCGCAGAAAGCCGTCCGTCGCCACGGCCGGGATCCGTGCCGGGGGAGCGGTGCGTGCGACGCCGATGCGGACGGTGAAATCCGATGGCACGATGAACGATTCGCCCGGTACGGGCGCGGCGAACCCCGTCCCGTACGCGACCGTCAGCGGCACCGCCTCCGATGCGGCGGGACTCAGGGCCACCCGCGGGCGGGCCTCCCCGTCCTCCGTCTCGTGCTTGCTGCCCTGCCAGCGCACCCCGGAGGACGCGTGGACCGGGCGGGCGGTCCCGCCGGGGCCCGTGGCCAGCAGCCGTTCGACGCGCAGCACGTGCCGCTCGGAGGTCCTGTCCGGGGCCCGGCCGTCGAGTTGCAGCCCGGTCAGGCCCAGCGGCCCGGCGGGTGCGGTGCGGGCCCCGGACGCGGACACGTCGAGATCGAGCGTGACGGGATGGACCCGCCCGTCCACGGGCACCTTCCCCGCGCTCAGCCGGTACGGAATGCCGTAGCGGTCCTCGACGACGACGGTGACCAGAGGCGCGAGCCCGGCGCGGGAACGGCCGGACGGCGCCCCCTCGTCGCTGATCCGCAGGTCGAGCGTGAGCCGCCGGGTGCCGTCCGGAAGCGGGAGCGCGCGCGAACCGGCGGGGGTCTTGGGCGGCGCGACCGCCCGCAGCAGCCCCTGCGCCGGCTCGTCCGCGAGATCGCCGCGCAGCAGCAGCCCCTCGTCGGCGCGCGCCGTGTCGAGCGCGAGCACCGTCGCCGTACGGTCGCCGGACAGGTCCACCGTCGCGCGATGGGCGGGCGCGGCCTCGCGCACCCCGGGCAGCGAGGTGTACAGCCCGGCCTGCCCCGGCCCGCCGGGCCTGCTGTCGAGCACCCGTACCGAAGCGCCCGTACCGAAGTCCGCCTGGTCGCCCTGCGACCGCTCCCACGACGCGCTCTGCCCGATCGCCAGCATGCCCATCGCCACGGCGAGCACCAGCAGCAGCACCGGACCCGCCCCGCGCAGCGGGCGGCGGCTGAACTGCCAGCCCGCCAGCGCCGCCGGCAGCCCCCGGCCGCTCGCGGCGCGCCGTTCCGCGAGCCGTGCCGCGGGCGGCAGCAGACGCAGCGTCAGCACCGTGCCGGCGAGCAGCGCCAGGGCGGGCGCCGCGACGAGCAGCGGATCGATGCCCAGGTCGCCCTCGCGGTCACCGCTGAGGGCGCCGGTGCCGGACGATCCGGTCTGCCGGTCCAGTTGCCAGTACGCCACCGCCGCGATCACCAGCAGGCCGACATCGGCCCCGGCGCGCACCGGCGCGGGCAGCGCCGCGGCACGGACACGCCGCAGACGCCCCGACGTGTCCGCCGTCGCGGCGAGCGCGGGCGCGACGACCGCCGCCGCGCAGCACACCGCGACCCCGGCCGCGACCAGCCAGACCTGGCCCGTCGGTGCGTCGCCGAGCCGCAGCCCGATCCGGTCGAGCGAGGACGTCCCCGCGAGCAGCCGGGTCAGCGGAGCCGACAGCAGCGGGGCGCACACAGCGGCCGGTACGGCCAGCAGCAGCGCCTCCAGCGCGGCGAGACCGGCGACCCGGCGGCGCGAACCCCCGCGCGCCCGCAGCAGATCGGTCTCGCCCGACCGTTCCGTACTGAGCAGCCGGGCTACCAGCAGCAGCGCGTACCCGGCGAGCAGCACCAGTTGCACGGCCACGATCATCAGCGTGGACCGGGACACGAGCAGCGCCCGACCGGTCCGGTCGAGGACGGTCGGGAGAGCCGTCCTCACGGTCGCGCCGCCCCCGAACGCCGGGTCCTCGCGCAGTGCTTCGGACGTGCGCGCGGACGCCTCGCGCAGCGCGCCGATCCGGTCGGTGGTGATGCCCCGGTAGTCGGCGCCCGCCACCCAGGCGGTGGTGCCCGCGGAGGTGCGGCCGGAGGCGAGGACGGACGGGTCGGTGAGCAGCGGGCCGTAGGTGGTGAAGACGACGGTACGGACCCCGCGCCCGCCGAGGGTGTCCAGCTGCCAGTACGGATCGGCGGTGTCGGCGGCCCGGTAGACACCGGTCACCCGGACCGTCAGCGGTGTGCCGCCCAGCCGGTCGGTGAGCGCGAACCGTGCCCCGGGGCGCAGCTTCAGCTGCTCGGCGGCGGCTTCGGGCAGGGCGACGGGTACGGGGGCGGCGTCGCTGCCGGCACGGGCGCGGGCGTCGCCGGCCGGGGCCGGTCCTGGCAGCGTGCCCGCGACGAGCCTGATCCGGGAGCGGTCCAGGGCGGCGAAGTGGGTGAGATCGGGCTCGCCCTTGCGGGCATCGGGGGCCTGGAGGGAGCGCGGCAGTGCGTACGGCCCGGAGCGCTCCAGCTTCCGCACGGTCACCGGCAGCCCGTCGAAGGTCTGCCGCGCGCCGCTGACCGCGGCCTCCTGCGCCTCGTCCCGCCGGTCCCGCGGCACGTTCGCGCTGATGACCAGCGAGGCGGAGTCGGCGGCCGGGCCGCGCAGGGTGTGCCGCAGCGCCGCGTCCCCGACGGAGCCCTGGAGCGAGGCGAGGGCGGCGAGGACGGACGTGGTCAGCAGGACCGCGAGGAGCGCGGCCGCGAGCAGCAGCCGGTGCGCTCCCACGCGCAGGAATAGGAATCCCGTCACCCGTCCCCCCCGTCCAACCCCGATCGAACGTTCATCGGATGCTTTCAGAGGGCACCCGGACGGGAAAGCGCTTCCAGGGCGATATGGGCCGACCTTGACGCGATCGTGATCAGTACCGAGGGTTCAGCCTGCGGTGTTGACCATGGACGCGGCCGCGTAGGTGAGGTACTTCCACAGCTGCCGCTCGTGCTCCTCCGAGAGGCCCAGCTCGTCGACCGCCACCCGCATGTGCTTCAGCCAGGCGTCGTGCGCGGCCTTGTCGACGGTGAACGGCGCGTGGCGCATCCGCAGCCGGGGATGGCCGCGGTGATCGCTGTAGGTGCGGGGGCCGCCCCAGTACTGGATGAGGAAGAGCGTGAGCCGCTCCTCGGCCGGGCCCAGGTCCTCCTCCGGGTACATCGGGCGCAGCAGCGGGTCCTCGGCGACACCCTCGTAGAAGCGCCGTACCAGGCGCCGGAAGGTCTCCTCGCCGCCGACCTGCTCGTAGAAGGTCTGCTCCTGAAGTGTGCCCCTCGGAATCTCGTTCACCGTTCCATGGTCTCAGACGGGCCGGCGGAGGACCCGGGCCCTAGGTCCTCCCCTGGACTCCGTCCGGAACCACCCGCAAGTACCCGCCAGTAGCCGCAAGTACGCACCAGGTGCTCGCTTCCCGCGTGGGCGCGCAGGAAAGTGGAGGTATGGGTGCACAGCGGGACGCTCCTCCGGTCCGGGACCCCTTCGCGGGGCCCGCCGCCGAGGTGCGGCGCGCGCTGGTGCGGCGCATCGCCGCCACGGGCGCGCTGGAGGACCCCGCGTGGCGGGCCGCCTTCGAGGAGGTGCCGCGGCATCTGTTCGTGCCGTACTACTACGTCTCCACCTTCGCCGGGTACGAGCGGCTGTGGTGCGGGGACCGCGATCCGGACCGGCGTGACCGCTGGCTGAGGGGTGCGTACGCCGACGGGCCACTCGCCACCCGCGTACGGGACGGGCAGCTCCTCTCCTCCAGCAGCCAGCCCTCGCTGATGGCCCGCATGCTGGCCGCACTGGACGTACGGGACGGGCACCACGTCCTGGAGATCGGCGCCGGCACCGGCTACAACGCCGCCCTGCTGTCGCACCGGCTCGGCGACGCGCTGGTGACGACCGTCGAACTCGAGCCGGAGATCACCGAGTCCGCGCGGGCCCATCTCGCGGCGGCCGGCTACCACCCCACCGTGATCACCGGCGACGGTGCGCGCGGCTGCCCCGAGCGCGGCCCCTTCGACCGGATCATCGTGACGTGCACCCTGCCGTCCGTCCCGCAGGACTGGCTCGGGCAGTGCCGCCCGGGCGCCCGGATCCTCGCACCGCTCGCCACCGGGCTGGTCGCGCTGCGGGTGCGGGACGCCGGCCATGCGGAGGGGCGCTTCCTGCACACCGCTGCGTACTTCGTCCCGCTTCGTGGTGGAAAGCCGGTGCGCTCGCCGGTCCCGCACGCCGCGGGGCTGCCGCGGCGGGTCGCCGACAGTGATCTGTTCCACTTCCTGCTCGCGCTGACCGCGGGCAGCCTCGATGCGCACGAAGCGCTCTCGCTCTGGCAGCGCGAGAAGCGGCCGGAGCGGGAGCGCTTCGGTGTCACGGTCAGCGGCGGGCGCCAGTGGGCCTGGCTGGACGACCCCGAAGGGCCGTACGCCTGGTCCCTCGGCGACGCTACTGCCCCCGGCGAATGGTGATCGTCGTCCAGGCGCCGACGTGCACCCGGTCGCCGTCCTGCAGCGGGACGGGGACGTAGGGCTGGATCGGCTCCTCGGCGCCGTTCACCGTGGTGCCGTTGGTGGAGTTCTGGTCGACCACCGCCCAGGTGCCGTCCGGCTGCTGGACCAGGACCGCGTGCTGGTGCGAGACGCCCGGGTCCTCCGGCGGAACGGACAGGTCGATGTCGGGCGCCTCACCGGTGGAGTGCCGGCGGCGGCCGATGGTGACCTGGTTGCCGGAGAGCGGACGCTGCTGCTCCGGCGAGTACGCGGGCAGGTTCAGGCCGGCGGCCTCGGGGCCGCTGCGCTGCATCATCGCCATGAAGTACTCACGGTCCGGCGCGATGACCGCCGTCCAGCCCGCGGGGGCCTGGTACTGCTGCTGCGGCGGCCCCTGCTGGTGCATGGACTGCGGCGGCTGCGGCGGCTGCGCCTGCGAGGGCGGCGGCAGCACCCAGTCGTCCCCGCCGCCCTGCGGCTGCTGGGGCCCCGGCGCCGGCGCCGGGACGGCCTGCGGGAATCCGGGCTGGGAGGGCATCGGGGCCTGACCCGGCCGCTGGAACGCCTGCGGCGGGGCGGGCGGTCCCGACTGCTGGAACGCCTGCGGAGGTGCCGGCGGACCGGACTGCTGGAACGCCTGCGGGGGCGCGGGCGGGCCCGGCCGGTGCGGCTGCTGGGCCTGCGGCGCCGACGGGTCGCCGGTCAGCGGCTCGGCAGGCCGGTTCATCTGCGAGGGCCGCGAGCTCTGGTACTCGAACGGGTCCGGCGGGCGCGGCGGCTGCTGCTGCTGCGCCTGGAAGCCGGGCGGAAGGTTCAGCCCGGGCACCGGACCGCCGGGGCCACCAGGACCACCGGGGCCACCGGGAGGACGGCCGGGCGGGGCCAGCGGCGTGTACGACGTCGCCGTGTTCGTGAGGAAGTTCCAGCGGCACTCCTCGCAGAACGGCGCCATCGCCTCGCGCGGCGTACGGCACTGCGGGCAGAGTTCCGCCTGGGCCGTGGCGTCGGGGTTGCCAGGACCGGGGTAGCCGTACCCCGGCGCGCGCGGCGAGGGAGCCGGCGGCGGGGGTGGCGGAGGCGGCACCGCGCCCGCCGGAGCCCCCGCCCCGGCCATGCGATGGCCGCAGACCTCGCACCAGTCGTCGGAACCCGACTGGTGTCCGTTCGGGCAGGTCGGCATGTCGGTGCTTCCCCCTCTCCTTACGTCAGGCCCGCGCAAGGGCCGGACACGTCCTACTGCTGCGCGTTCTGCTGCAACGCGTTGCGCTTCAGGTCTACTTCTTGACGCGAACTGTCTTTGTGGAGCGCGTTTCGAGAGT
This sequence comes from Streptomyces sp. NPDC059909, assembly GCF_042730885.1. Lineage (NCBI taxonomy): Bacteria > Bacillati > Actinomycetota > Actinomycetes > Kitasatosporales > Streptomycetaceae > Streptomyces > Streptomyces sp. NPDC059909. The sequence continues at coordinate 52,865 of NZ_JBHWKX010000027.1, read as the reverse complement.
CATCTCGTCCGCCTCCGCAACCTTCGCCTTCAGTCGCACAGTACCCGTCGCCACATCGACGACGTCCACCACCTTCGCAAGCAGTTTCGCAGTGCCCTCGTTCCCCGAGGCAGCGGCCAGCTGTACGGCACGCCCCAGTTTCGCCGTCGCGCCGTCGATGTCCCCCGACTTGCGGGCGTCCAGCCCCTGCTGGATGACCTGTGCCAGTTCGGCCTGCCCGGTGTAGTGCGCGACCTGCGGATTGATCGACGTCGAAGCTGCCATGTCGTCCGTCCACACCGCCCGCACCAGACCCTGGGAGAGGGTCTGCGGGGTGCCGCCCGCCGGGTCGGGCAGGATCAGCGAGACCCGGGCCGCGAGCATCTCCTGACCGATGTTCGCCCGCGGCACCTTCACACACACGTGATAGTCACGGGACTCGTCGCCCCACGAGCCGGTGGGGTAGTCCCCGGCCCGGGGGCCGGCCTCCGTGCGCCGGCCGGTCAGCTCCTCGACGGTGGGCGCCACCTGCTTGACGAACATGATCTCCACGCCGACGGGTGTCCACAGCCGCAGCGACACGTCCGCGACCTCCTTGCCCATCGCGTTCTCCATCATCCGCGTGAAGTCCGCGGCGAGACCGGACGGGTCGGCCACGATGTCGGCGCTGCCGAGGAGCGCCGAGGCGATGCCGGTGACCTCCTTGACCTCCCAGTCCGTCCCGACACCGCGGGCGTCACAGGTGAAGCGGCCCGCGCAGGCGTCCAGGGCGGCCCTGAGGTCCTGCGGCGACTCGTGCTCGTTGCGGCCGTCGGTGAGCAGGATGCCGTGGCGGATCGTGACGTCCGCCGTCTGCAGCAGCCGGTCGGCCAGGCGCAGCCAGGTGCCGATCGCGGTGCCGCCGCCCGCGCTCAGCTTGCGCAGCGCCTCCTTCGCCTGGGCGCGCGTCGTCGCATCGGCGATCGCGAGGCCGCCACCGCCCGGGTAGACCTCGTTGGCCACATGCGTACCCGCGACCACGGCGAAGGCCGTGCCGTCGCGCAGGGTGTCGATGGCCGCGGCCGTGGCGTCGCGCGCGTTGCGCATCTTCGTCGGCGGGTAGTCCATCGAGCCCGAACAGTCGACCATGAGCACCACGGCGGCGTTCGGCCCCTTCCCCGGTACGGACGAGGGGGAGGCGGATACCCCGGCGAGCGGGACACCACCGCTCGTGCCGCCTCCGGTGGAGGTGACCGTGACGATCGCGTTCACCTCGCGACCACCCTCGGGCAGGAACTCGTTCTGGTACACCTCGACGGAGAACTGCGGCACGTTCGACTTCGAGAAGTTCGCCATCGGATCTGGCTCCTTGAGCTCCACTGACAGACAGAATTGACAAAGGGGTTGCCGGACGGGCGAAGCGGACGACGGCCTTGTTCAGGCCGATCCTGCCCCTTGCTCCACGACGGCGAACGGCAGCACGGCCACTGTTACGTTGTCGTGGCCGCCGCCGTCCAGCGCATGACCGACCAGCACCTGGGCCGCGGCCAGCGGGCGGTCCGCGGCGTCCGGCGGCAGGATCCGGGCCATCTCCCCGGCGGCCTCCGCGTAGTTCCACAGGCCGTCCGTGCAGACGACGACCACACCGGGGCGGTCCGGCTTGAAGGCGGCGGTGTGCGGCTCCAGTTCGTACGCATCCGCGCCGAGCCAGCCCGTGATCGCGTGGGCGCGCTCGTCCGCGTACGCCTCGGCCTCGCTCATCAGGCCAGTGGCGACCATCTGGGCCGCCCACGAGTCGTCCTCGGTGAGACGGGCCGGCGGGCCGAGGCGGTCGTCGGGCACCCAGTACGCCCGGCTGTCGCCGACCCAGCCCACGACCAGCAGACCGGCCGCGACGACGGCGCCCACGAGCGTGCACGCCGGTGCGTTCTGATGGCGGTGCGGATCGTGCTCCATCGCCCCGGCGGGCTCGGCCGCCAGCGAGTTGACCGCCTCGGCCGCCGCGACGATCGCCTCGTGCATCGCCTGCTGCGGGTGGACACCGCGGGGCAGCGACTCCAGCAGCGACTCGTTGGCCGCGCCGGCGGCCGCCGCCGAGGCGTCGTCCGGGCGGGTGGCCGACGACACGCCGTCGCAGACGATCGCGATGACCGCGGGGGAGCCGTCGGGCAGCGCCGTCGAGGAGACCGCGAACGAGTCCTCGTTGCGGTGGTGGCGCAGGCCGCGGTCGCTCACCGCGGCCACCGCGCCGAGCTCCTGTTCCATGTGGTCCCGCTCGCGGGGCTGGGCGTGCCCGCAGTTCTCGCAGTAGCCGTCGGTGTTGACATGGCCGGCGCGGCAGGCGACGCAGACCTTCGTCCCGGCCGGGGGTGTCGCGTGCGCCGCGGACGGGACGGCGGCGGCGCGGGGATCGGGGGCGGCGAGCTCGAAGTCGCCCGAGGCGGACGCGGTGTTCGCGGCCGGGCCGACCGGGGTGGCCGGGGGCGGTGCGGCGTCCGGGCCGTCGAAACGTACTGCCGCCGAGGGCAGCGGACGACCGCCCGTGCCTGTGCCTGTGCCTGCGCCCGCGGCCGGGCCCGCGCCCGGCGGCTCCTCAGCGGGCCGCTGCGGGCGCGCAGGGGCGCCGGGGCTGTCCGTACCGCCCGCCTCCGGCCGCTCCACCGGGGTGCCGATGGCGATCGTGGGGTGGTCCTGCGGCGGCTCCGGTACCGCCGACAGGTCGTACCCGCACGCACCGCAGAACAGGTCGGTCGACTCCAGGGGCTCCTCGCAGCTGGGGCACGCGGAGAGCTGGTGCATCCGGTCCATCACTCACACCCACGTCCGGGGGCGGAAACGGTTGGCCCGCTCCACCAGTTCGATGCGCTCCTCGCCGTTCTGCGCGAGCCGGGCGAGCACCCGGAACGAGCGTTCCAGTCCGAAGCGCAGTCCGCGCTCGTCCAGTTCGCTGCCGAGCAGGACTGTCGCGGCGGGCCGGGCCCCGGGACTACCGGAGAGTACCCAGTCCAGCGCCGTGCCCAGCACCTCTGTGGACAACCGCTCCCGGCGCACGGCGTCCAGGCCGAACCCGTGGAGTGCGGTGACCTGGTCGGCGGCGGCGGTCAGATCCTCGATCAGCGGGTCGTGCGCGGCGCGCCGGCGCAGCCTCGCACGGACCGCGGCGACCCGCGCGGCCGTGTAGTGGATCGACGCCTCGGGCACGGACTCCAGCGTCCGTACGGCCCCGACGCGGTCGCCCGCGGCGAGCTGCACCCGGGCCAGCCCGAACGCGGCGCTCACATAGCTCGGGTCCGTCGTCCACACGAGCCGGTAGTACTCCGCGGCGTTGTCCAACTGGCCCAGCACCTCGGCGCAGACGCCGAGCGCGAGCTTCGGCGCGGGCTCGCCGGGGAAGGCGTCGTAGATCGCGTCGAAGGACAGCGCGGCCGTCTCGTCGTCACCGGTCGCGAGGGACGCGATGCCGCGGTACCAGACGACCCGCCAGTCGTCGGGGTGCCGGGCCTCCAGATCGGCCAGCGACGTCGTCGCGGAGCCGAGGTCGCCCATCTCGAGACGGGCGCGCAGCTCCCGCAGCCGCAGCTCCACGGAGCTCGCGGGCGCGGAGTGCAGCGCGGCGATCAGCTCCGCGGGGGCGGAGGCCATCAGGCCCGCCAGGAAGCCCGCATTCGGGTCGTTCGGGTCGACCCGCGGCACCGGGAGCGCCAGCGCGGTCGCCCGCGCGTCGAGCCCGGCGAGGTGCGGCCGCGCCGCGGCGGCGGTGTGCGGTGCCGGCATCTCGCTGCGGGGCGAGGGCAGCACGGCCTGCGTCGCCGCGTACGCGAACGCATGCCCTCCCGGGCCTCCGGGAATTCCGGCCCCGCCGTTCCCCGCACCCCCGGGCAGGTATCCGGCGCCTCCGGCAGCCGCACGGGAGTCCGGCACCCCGGTCAGTGCGCCCGCGCCGACGGCGGCGCCGCGGCGGCGGAAACCGCCCTTGCGGGCGGGGGTGGTCCGCGCTCCCAGCACCGACACCTCGCCGTCCAGCTCGGCGAACAACTCCGTGTCCGTCACGCGCAGTTCCGTGCCGAACAGCGTCGACAGCGAAGGACGGGGCCGCCCCGTCTGCAGCGCGACGACCTCCCGCAGGACGCCCGTCAGCTGGTCCGCCATCTCCTGCGCGGAGGCGAACCGGCGCGCCGGATCCGGGTCGGTCGCCCGCACGAGCAGCCGGTAGAAGGACTCGTAGGTGTGGAACACCTCGATGTTGTCCGGGTCGGGGAGCGAGTCCACGAACACGTTCGTGTAGCCCTGGAAGTCGAACGTCAGGACCGCCAGCGTGCGCGCGACCGTGTACAGGTCGGAGGCGACCGACGGGCCCACCTCCGCCACCTCGGGGGCCTGGTACCCCACGGTGCCGTAGATCGCCGACTCGTCGTCGTCCATCCTCCGTACCGCGCCCATGTCGATGAGCTTGAGCTGGTCCTCGGTCTGGATGGCGTTGTCGACCTTGAAGTCGCAGTACAGCAGGTTGCGGCTGTGCAGATGGCCGAGGGCCTCCAGCGCCTCGATCCCGTACGCGCAGGCCTGCTCGACCGGCAGCGGGTCACGCTTCCCGTCGGGGGCGCGGCGCTCGTTGGCGATCTCCTTGAGGGACTTGCCGCCGACGTACTCCATGACGATGTAGCCGTCCAGGGAGCCCGTCCGCTGGTCGAGGTGCTCGACGAAGTTGTAGATACGGACGATGTTGGAGTGCTCGATCTCCGCGAGGAAGCGGCGCTCCGAGATCGCCGCGGCCATGGCGTCCTGGTCGCCGGTGTCGAGCAGGCCCTTGAGGACGACCCAGCGGTCCGAGACGGCCCGGTCGATGGCGAGGTAGATCCAGCCGAGACCGCCGTGCGCGAGGCAGCCGATCACCTCGTACTGCCCGTGCACGATGTCGCCCGCGCGCAGCTTCGGCACGAACGAGTACGGGTGGCCGCACTTGGTGCAGAAGCCCTCCGTGCGGCCCGGGCGGTCGCCCCGCGCACGCCCGACCGGCGCGCCACAGTCGCTGCGGCTGCAGTACCGCTTCCGCTCGGGGACCTCGGGGTTCTCCATCACCGCGGAGCGCGGGTCGGGGCGCGGCACCTCCGGCACCGTGACCAGGCCCGCGCCCAGCCGGTTGCGCCCGGACGCCGCGGCGCTGGAACCGGAGCTGCGGACCGACACCGAACGGCCGGTGCTGCGGCCGGACAGCGAACGCGACAGCCGGCCCGAGACCGACCGCCGGGACGTCGAGGAGCGCGACGACCGCGAGGACTTGGTCGACGACCCGGCGGACGACCGCGAACCACCCCTGGCCGAGCCGCTGTTGCCGCTCCTGGCGCCGCCGGCGGTGATCCCGGTGGGCGGTGACGACAGTGATCCGTTCACCGAGACGACCGGGGCGAGGCCGCAGGTGTCGCAGTACAGCTCGCCGCCGCCGACGTCCTCGTAGGACCCCTCGCAGCCGGGGCGCTGGCATGCGGGCAGGGCACCGCTCGCACTGCCGCCGCCCGCACCCACGCCCGCTCCGGTGGCGGTGTCGGGCGCGAGGCCGCAGGTGTCGCAGTACAGCTCGCCGCCGCCGACGTCCTCGTAGGACCCCTCGCAGCCCGGGCGCACGCACTTGGTCATGGCACTCACGATTCCCCCTGTTGGCCAGTACGGTCCCTCGGGCCCGCCTGCCGCGGCACCAGGACCTCTGCCGCCGCCCGCTGATAGCGCAGCACCGCCTGCTCGGCGGCGCGCAGATCGCAGGGTGCGCTCCACAGCATGCGGCGCGCCGCGTCGTAGCGCTCGATCAGCAGCGGGTCCTCCGCCATGCCGTGGCGGGCGACCTTCGCCTTGTACGCGTCGAGGCGGCCGCGCAGCTCCGCGCGGACCGCGAGCGGCGCCGTCACCGCCGTCAACGACTCGCGGGCGCGCAGCAGTTCGTCCTCGGCGTCCCGCTCCAGCGACTCCAGCAGCGGTGAGAGCCGGTGCCACTGGGCGTGCCGGCGGTACTCCGCGGCCGTGGCGAGCCGTTCCTGCAGAGCCGTCGGGGGGCCGCTGACCGCGGGGACCTCCGACGCGGCGATCTTCGCCAGCACCTCGCCGCGCGCCGCCCGGGCCTCCGCGAGGGTGCGGTCCGCGCGTGAGAGCACGTCCCGCAGTCGCATCAGCCGCTCCTCCGAGTCCTGCCGCACCGCGAGAACCGCCTCGATCTCACGCCGGACGTCCTCCAGAGCGCGGGCCGCGCGGTCGTACCGGTCGGTGTCGGGGCGGCCGCCGCCCGGTGCCGAACTCGCCGCCGCGGGCGCCCAGAACGCCAGCGGATCCGACACCACCTGCGCACGCAGCGCGGACAGTTCGTGCGTGATGGACTCCAGGTCGTCGCCGGCCGGATGCTCGCCCGGCCGCACGCCCACCGAGTGGGCGAGGGAACGGGTGCGCTGCAGCTCGGCGGAGAGCAGATCTATCCGGGCGGGCAGCGCCGACCAGACCGCGTCGGCGGCCACGACCATGTCCAGCGAGCGCGCGTACAGCTGGTTCATCCGGCCCACCAGGGCCTCCAGCGTGAACCGCTCGGAGAGCTTGGCCGGTCCCGTGATCGACGGGGACGGGTGTGCGGCGGAGCTTGCGATCGTGACGCTCGGGCCGCGCAGCCGGTCCGTCAGCTCGACCAGGTCGTCCCGGTTCGGCCAGCGGCGCCGCGCCCGCGCGTCACGCGCGGCGGTGAGCGCCGCCGTGTACGCGTCGAAGTAGCTCCACAGCAGCGTGATCGCCTGCTCCGTGGAGGCCCAGCGGTCCTTGGTGACACCCGTCAGCTCGGCGCCCTCCAGGAGCCTGCGGCCCGCGTGGTCCTGCAGGGCGAGGAGCGAGGTCTCTATGGCCTCGTGCTCCTCCCCGAGCCGCGCCAGCGCACGGTCCACCTCGTCCCGGTCCATTACCGGCCCGGGGGGTCCCGCGACGCCCATCGATCACCTCTCCGCTCGTGCTTCGGATCCACTGCCGCGCATCGTCCCGGCCGGTCCGCGTGGGCCGGCCGGTCCGACCGGTCCGCTCCAGGGCCGAACCGGTCCTGACCGAGCCGGTCTCCGTGGTTGCTCCGGTCTCAATTGTTCCGGTACTTCGGCGCCGGCGGGCCGGATATACCGGGGAGATCCGCCTTCAGCCACTTCGTGTACGCCGTCATCCAAGGGCCCCTGCGGTAGTCGTCGAGCACCTTGTTGACCCGGCGGACGAGGTCGTCCTTGCCCAGTTTGGCGGCCACGCCGTAGTACTCGGTGGTGAAAGGCTTGCCGCCTTTCAGTTCGACGGCCGGGTCCTGCGCCGCCTGGCCGGCCGCGAGGGCGGCGTCCGTCACGACCGCGTCGACCTCACCGAGCTGCAACCGGACCAGGCAGTCCAGCTGGTTGGAGACCGTGAGCCGGTCCTTGTCGCCCGGTCCACCGTCGTCCTCGTCCTTGAAGACCGCGCCGAACGACTCCTTCTCCAGGGCCTCGTAGGCCGTGGAGCCCTCGGCCGAGCAGACCCTGCGGCCGGCCAGGGACTTGTCGTAGCCCGTGATGGGGGACTCCCGGGGGGCGAGCACCTGCTGCCCGGTCTGGAAGTACGCGGTGGAGAAGGCGACCTGCTTGATCCGGGCGCAGTTGATGGTCATCGTCCGGACGACGAGGTCGACCGTGCCGCTGTTCAGCGCGGCGATGCGCTGGTTGGTGGGAATGGCACGGAAGATGATGTCGTCGGGACTGCCGAGGATGTCCTTGGCGACGGCCCGGGCGAGATCGATGTCGAAGCCCTCCAGCTTGCCGTCCGCCGTGCGGTAACCCCATCGGTAGCTGTTCTGGTCGACGCCGACGATCAGCTTGCCGCGCTGCTTGATCGCGGCGATCGCCGGCCCGTCCGCGGTGGACGGGGTCAGCGACCGCTCCGGCTCCGTGCAGTCGTCCGCCTTCGCGGGCACCGCGGCGGCCGAGCGCGCGCCCGACACGTCGGGCGACGTGGTGTGCGGGCCGCCGTGCGAGAGCGGCAGCAGAGTCAGGGACGCGGTCAGCGCACAGGCGACCGCCATCCCGGCGACGCCGCCCCAGCCGCGGAACCTGCGGACCAGCCGCGCCGCCCCCGCGGACCGGATCCGCGCACGCGACGGGACCCTCGCCGCGCGCGCTTCGTGCGCGGCCGCGGCGGGCGTCACGTCGGGCACTTCGCCGGACACTCCGTCCCTCATCTCTCCCCCTCTCACCGGTACTCCGAAAGCCTGCGGCCTATGCCCAGGACCGCGCCCACCGCGCCGAGCACCGCCAGCACCGCCGCCCCGACCGGCAGACCCGTCAGGGCTCCGCGGCCGTCCTCGGCAGACCTGGTGAACTCGGCCTGCTCATGCGCGAGGGCCTGCTCCAGCGCCCTGTCCACGCGGTCGAACGACTGGCCCGTGGACTCCTTCCCGCCGATCACCTTCGCCAGGGCGCCCTCGTAGTCACCGGCCTTGTCGGTGTCGCTGGCCGACTTGTGGCGGGCGCGCCACTCGGAGACCGCGGAGACGGCGGCGGCGACCGGGGTGCGGCCCTCGCCGTCGTCGGCGAGGGTCTCGGCACGGCCGAGGGAGGTGCTGAGCCGGTCCATGCCCGACGTGTAGTCCGTCTCGTACTTGTCGCTCTTGCCGTCGGCCGTGAGGACGGCGCCCCGCGCGACCAGCGTGAGGTTCTCGTTGGCCCGGGCCTTGAGGCTGTTGATCCGGGCGTCGTTGAGGACCTTCAGCGACTCCTGGCCGTGGGCCCGCGCGTCGTTCAGCTCGGTCCTGGCCACCGTGTGCCCGACGGCCAGCCACAGCAGCACCACCGTCGCGGCGGCGGTGGCCGCGAGGAGCCCGTGGTTGAACACCCGGTTCGTCCGCTCGTAGTTGCGGCGCTGCGCCCAGAACAGCACGCCCAGCGCGACGACGCCGATGGCCAGGGAGAGGAACGGCCACAGCCGGGCGTCGCCGTGGTCCTCGTCGAGGCGGGCGGTCTCCGCCTCGTACAGCTTCTGGGCGGCGGGGAGCAGCTCGGTCGTCATCTGCTGGTTCGCGTACCGCAGATACGCGCCGCCGAGGGGGAGGCCCTGGCGGTTGTTGGCACGGGCCCGCTCGACCAGGCCCGTGTAGCGGGGCAGCTGCTCGTTGAGCGTGGCGATGTAGCGACCCGACTCGGTCGAACCGTCCGTGTTCGCAGCGGCCTTGACGAGCAGTCGCGACGCGTTCGCGATGTCCTTGTGATAGCGCTCGCGGGCGTCGGCGGGCTCCTGCGCGCCCGCCAGGAATCCGCTCGCCGCGGCCGTGTCGGCGTCGGCCAGCGAGCGGTAGATGCTCGCGGCGTCGGCGCTCAGCGGCTGGCTGCGGCTGACCACGGCGTCGGCGGCGGACGCCCGGTCGGCGATCTCGAAGGCGGTGACGGCGCCGAACGCCACGACGAGGGCGGCGAGCACGGCACCGATGATCCGCAGCCTGCCCGGCTCGGTCGTCGCGGCGGAGCGCAGCCGCGCGGTCGTCTCGGCCCAGGCGCTGCGGCGTGCGAGCGTCCCCGGGGGCGGCGCGGACTGGTCCCCTGAGGGCCGCGAGCCCTCGTACGGCGGCGGCACCGGTGGCGCGGGCGGTCCCGCGCTCGGTGTGTAAGTCACCCTGACCTCCCCCTCGGTCACTGACGGCGTCCCGCACCCCACGGGATCGGGGGACGGCTGCCCGGCCAGCAGTATGGCCGCAGGGGCGGACATCCACACCCAGGATTGACTGGATCTTGAGCTATCTCGCCTGTCGCGTCAATGCCGCCAATGCGCCCCCTGCCCCGAGCCCCCACCATGAATACGCCGCCCGCGCCTGATCGGTTCCCGTTCCGGGCGCATGAACTCTGCGCGGATTCCGCCGAAACCCCGGAACGGGGTCCGGGGCGGAGCCCTGTTCGGGAAGGCGGGGGGTGGGGAGAAGGCCCGCCGAGGGCGCCCTGCCCACCCCCTACGCGTAGTGCGCCCGCACACGCTCCCGCGCCTCCGCCGGGGCGGCGACGTGGTCCAGGCCCAGGAGGGCAGCGCCGAGGACCGGGGGAGACGTGACGACGGACAGCGTCGCCTTCGGCGCGCGGGCCGAGAGGAGTTCGGCGATGCGGCCGCCCAGCCGCGGGTGCCGCGCGGCCAGCACGCTCCCGCCCAGCACGACCGGCGCCTCCTCGTCGAGGAGCCCGAGCCGGCCCAGCGCGACCGTGGACATGGCGACGACCTCGTCCGCGAGCCGGTCGACGATCGCCCCGGCCACCGGGTCGCCCGCGGCGCCGGTCGCGAACAGCACCGGGGTCAGCTCGTGCTTGCGCCCGGCGGGGATGCGGCCCAGATGGAGCGCCTCGATGAGCGCGTACATCGAGTCGAGCCCGAAGTGCGCCGGAAGGGCCCGTGCCAGCTCCGTCGGCTCGCCGCGCCCGTCCTCGGCCCGGGCCGCGAACCACAGCGCCTCCTCCGCGAGTCCGGCCCCGCCGCCCCAGTCCCCGGAGATCTTGCCGATCGCCGGGAAGCGCGCGGTGCGGCCGTCGGGCAGCATGCCCACGCAGTTGATGCCTGCGCCGCACACCACGGCCACGCCCCGGGGCTCGTCGACGCCCGCGCGCAGGATCGCGAAGGTGTCGTTGCGCACCTCGACCGTGCGGCCCCAGCCACGCCCCCGCAGCGCGGCCGTGAGCTGCTCCTCCTCGACCGGGAGGTCGGCGTTGGCGAGACAGGCCGACACATGCTCGATGCCGCCGATGCCGTCGACGGCCGCACCCCCGGCCCCGGCCCGCTCCAGCGCCTCGCCGACCGTCGAGGCCAGCGCGTCGAAGGCCGCCTCGACGCCGACGTACGGCGGCTGGAAGCCGCCGCCACGGGCGGAGGCGAGCACCGACCCGTCCGCCCCGACGAGGGCCACGTCGGTCTTGCTGTTGCCCGCGTCGATGGCGAGCACCGAAGCGGTCACGCCCACGCGAGGTGCTCCCGGTTGTGCGCGATCAGCCGGTCCGTGAGCTCCTCGGCGTACTCGTACTGGCCGATCAGGGGGTGGGACAGCAGTGCCTTGAAGACCCGGTCGCGGCCGCCGCGCAGCGCCGCCTCCAGGGCCAGGTCCTCGTAGGTGGTGACGTTCGCGATCAACCCGCTGTACAGGGGGTCGAGTGCGGGCACCGGCAGCGGCGCGGCGCCCTGCGCGCCGACGGCGGCCTGCACCTCGATCACGGCGTCGTCGGGGAGGAACGGCAGCGTGCCGTTGTTGTACGTGTTGACCACCTGGTACGGGCTGCCTCCCCCGCCGAGCAGCGAAGCGGCCAGGTCGACCGCCGCCTCCGAGTAGTAGGCGCCGCCCCGCTTGGCGAGCAGCGCGGGCTTCTCGTCGAGCGCCGGGTCCCCGTACATCTCCAGCAGATGCTTCTCCATCGCGGCGACCTCGGCGGCCCGGGACGGCTTGGTCCGCAGCTCCCGTACGACCTCGTCGTGTGCGTAGAAGTAGCGCAGGTAGTACGAGGGGACGACGCCGAGCCGGTCGAGGATCTGGCGGGGCAGACGCAGGTCGCCCGCGATGGTGTCGCCGTGCTCGGCGAGCAGCTTCGGCAGGACGTTCTCCCCCTCGGGGCCGCCGAGGCGTACCCCGGTCTCCCAGGTGAGGTGGTTGAGACCCACATGTTCCAGATGCACATCGCCCGGTGTCACACCGAGCAGCCCGGCGAACTTCCGCTGGAGGCCGATCGCCACGTTGCACAGCCCGACGGCCTTGTGACCGGCCTGGAGCAACGCCCGCGTCACGATGCCCACGGGGTTGGTGAAGTCGATGATCCAGGCGTCCGGGTTGGCGCGCCGCACCCGTTCGGCGATGTCCAGCACCACCGGCACCGTGCGCAGTGCCTTGGCGAGTCCGCCGGCACCGGTGGTCTCCTGACCGATGCAGCCGCACTCCAGGGGCCAGGTCTCGTCCCGCTCCCGCGCGGCCTGCCCGCCCACCCGCAGCTGGAGGAGGACGGCGTCGGCGCCGGCCACCCCGGCGTCCAGGTCCCCGGTCGTCACGATGCGGCCCTCGTGTCCCTGCCTGGCGAAGATCCGCCGGGCCAGACCGCCGACCAGTTCCAGACGGTCGGCCGCGGGGTCGACGAGGACGAGTTCACTGATCGGGAGGGTGTCCCTCAACCGGGCGAAGCCGTCGATCAGTTCGGGTGTGTAGGTGGATCCGCCACCCACGACTGCGAGCCTCATGTGTGTTCTAGCCCTTCACTCCGGTCAGTGTGACGCCTTCGACGAACGCCTTCTGGGCGAAGAAGAAGACGATGATCACAGGGGCCATGACCAGCACGGTCGCGGCCATGGTCAGATTCCAGTCCGTGTGGTGGGCGCCCTTGAACGACTCCAGGCCATAACTCAGCGTCCACGCGGCCGGGTTCTCCGAGGCGTAGATCTGCGGACCGAAGTAGTCGTTCCAGCAGTAGAAGAAGTGGAACAGCGCGGACGCCGCGATCGCCGGCCTGGCCATCGGCAGCACGATCTTGATCATGGTACGGAACTCACCGCAGCCGTCGATCTTCGCGGCCTCGGTGTACTCGCGGGGGATCGTCAGCAGGAACTGGCGCATCAGGAAGATCGTGAACGCGTTGCCGAACGCGAACGGAACGATCAGCGGCCAGAGTGTGCCGGCCAGGTCCAGCTGCTTGGCCCAGAACAGATACATGGGCACGATGATCACCTGCGGCGGCAGCATCATCGCCGCGATCACCAGCATCATCATCACGTTCCGCCCCCGGAAGCGGAACTTCGCGAGCGCGTACGCCACCGGGAGACTGCTCGCCACGGCGAGCACGGTGCCGAGCCCCGCGTACAGCAGGGTGTTGCGCCACCACGTCAGGAAGCCGGGCGTGTTCCACACGGTGGCGAAGTTGCCCCACTCCCAGGTGTGCGGCCACAGATCGCGGGTGAGGGCCTGGCTGTCGCTCATCACCGCGGTCAGGAACACGAAGACGAACGGCAGCAGGAAGAACAGGGCGGCGGTGACGGCCAGCGAGTGGACCGCGACCCACTCCAGGGCGGCCCTGCGCCGCGCCGCCCGCCTGGCCGCCGTGGTGCTCGTCACGGCGGACGCCGCCGGCCCGGACTTGTGGAGCGCGAAGGGTGTCGTACGGGTCTGTGTCATCGTCGGTCAGTCCTCCGCCGCCATGAAGCCGCTGCGCCGGCGCATCAGGAATCCGGTGAAAATCATGGCGAGCACGAACAGCACCAGCGCGACGACACACGCCGCCCCGGTGTCGAATCGCTGGAAGCCCAGGTTGTAGACCACCTGCGGCACCGTGAGCGTGGACTTGTCGGGATAGCCGGGTTCGAACTGCTGCCCGGAGCCGCCGATCACTCCACTGGCGACCTTCGCCGCGACCAGCGGCTCGGTGTAGTACTGCATCGTGGCGATCACCCCGGTGATCACCGCGAACAGCACGATCGGCGAGATGTTGGGCAGCGTCACGTACCGGAAGCGCTGCCAGGCGCTCGCGCCGTCCAGTTCGGCGGCCTCGTACTGCTCCTTGGGCACGTCGAGCAGCGACGCCATGAAGATGACCATGAGGTCGCCGACGCACCACAGCGCGAGCAGCGTGAGCGACGGCTTCGACCAGGTGGCGCTGTTGAACCAGCCGGGCTCGCCGAGGCCGAGCCTGCCCAGGATGGTGTTGGTCGGCCCCGTGCCCGGGTTGAGCAGGAAGACGAACGACATCGTCGCCGCCACCGGCGGGGCCAGATAGGGCAGGTAGAACAGGGTGCGGAAGAATCCGGCCCCGGTCTTGATCTTGGTGATCAGCAGCCCGATGCCGAGCCCGAAGGCGACCCGGCACGTGACCATGACCAGCACCAGCCAGAGCGTGTTGCGCAGGGCGGGCCAGAAGAAGGGGTTGTCCTGGAAGACGTACGCCCAGTTCTTCAGCCCCACCCAGCGGGGCGCGGTGAACCCGTCGTACTCCATGAACGAGAAGTAGACGGTCGAGACCAGCGGGTACGCGAAGAACACGCCGAACCCGACCAGCCAGGGCGAGAGGAAACCGAGGGTGCGCAGTGCTCGTCGAGCGCGCACCGCGCGCGGGGCACTCCGCGTGCGCTTCGCCCTCAGCCCCGGTGACACGGACACGGGAGCGGTGGTCATGTCAGCCGGCCTGCTCGTTGTCCTTGTCGACCTGCTCGTCGTTCTTCTTCAGCAGCGCGTCCAGGTCCTTCTCCGCGCCCTTCTCGTACGCGAGGCCGTTGTCCTGGAGCGTCAGCAGGAACGCGCCGCCGTTGACGGACGAGGGGGCGTGCGAGCTCTTGGGGTGCTGGGCGATGTCCACGAACGTGCGGTACAGCGGGTCGTTGTTCAGCTTCGGCGAGTTCAGGGCATCGACGGTCGACGGCACGTTGTGGATGGCGTTGGCGAAGGAGACGACCGCGTCGGTGTCGGTGGAGAGGTACTTCACCAGCTCCCAGGCGGCGTTCTTCTTCGGGCTGTTGCTCGCGATACCGAGGATCGTGCCGGACAGATAGCCCTTGCCGTAGTCGGCGATCTGCCGGTCCGGCACGGGGAACGGGGCCGCGCCGATCTCGAAGGGCAGCTTGGCGTCCGACGCCATCTTGCCGCGCCACTCGCCGTCCAGCTGCATGGCCACCTGGCCGGTGTGGAGGGGGTGCTTGGGGCCCCACTCGTCGCCGAACGAGGTGCGGAACCTGTTGAGCTTCTGGAAGCCGCCGAGGTCGTCCACCAGCTTCTTCTGCCAGGCGAACAGGGCCTTGACCGCCGGGTCCTGGGCGGTGTTCGACTTGCCGTTGCCGTCCAGGTACGTCACGCCGAAGTTGCCGGCGTAGTGCTCGACCGTGGTCTCGTAGCCGCCGTAGAGCGGCATGAAGCCGAGCTGCTCGAAGCCGTCGCCCTTGGTCCTGGTGAGCTTCTTCACCACGGCGTCGAACTCGGACAGCGTCTTCGGCGGGGCCTTGATCCCGGCCTTCTCGAAGGCGTCCTTGTTGTAGTAGAGGCCGTACGCGTCCCCGAGCAGCGGCACCGTGCACCGGGTGCCGTCGTGCTCGGTGTACTTGGCCATCTGCGGCAGGAAGGTCTTCTCCGGTTCGATCCCCGACTTCTCCAGGAACGGCTTCAGATCGGTGAGCGCCTTGGAAGAGCAGAACCGCCCCACGTTGTCCGTGGTGAAGGACGACACCACGTCGGGGGCGTTCGAACCGCCGGTGCGCAGGGCCTGGTTGAGCTTGTCGTCCGTGATGCCCTTGACGACCTTGACCTTGATGTTGGTGTGCTTGGCCTCGAACGCCTTGATGTTCGCCTCGATCGCCTCGACCTCGCTGGGGGCGCTCCAGCCGTGCCAGAAGGTGAGCGTGGTCTGCGCGTTCGGGTCGTCGTTCGCACCGGAGTCGTTCGACCCCGTACAGGCGGTGGCGAGCAGGGCTGTCGAGACGGTCGCGGCGAGCGCGACGGCCGTCGTCCGGCGGATTCCGGGCATGGCGGGGTCTCCCTGTGGCGGGTCCGAGGGGGCGGGGGCGGGCGGTTCTTCCGTACGTGCGGGGGTTCAGCGTGAGGTGTCGAAGACTTCGTCGCGGGTGGCCGCCAGGGCGCTCTCCAGAGCCCCGCGCAGCACGGGGTGTTCCTGTACGTCGCCGATGACGAGGCGGGGCCGGGCCGCGGCCAGCTCGGTGAGCTCCGCCTGGACGCGTTCGCGCAGCGGTTCCCCGCCGGCGAGGATGACCTGGCCGGAGAGGACGACGAGCTCGGGGTCGAGCACGGCGACCATGGAGGCGAGACCGGTGGCGAGGCCGGTCCCGAAGGTGTCGAGCAGGGTGCGGTACGGCGCCGGGTCCCCGGCGTCCGCGCCGCTGTCCGCCGTCACCGCGGCGGCGGCGCGCTCCAGCAGCTCCGCCGCCACCTCGGCGTGCGGGCCGTGCCCGACGCCCTCGACACCGAGGTCCCGGGCGAGACGGGGCAGCATCTGCGCACCGGCCAGCTCCTGGAAGCCGCCGCTGCCGGCCTTGGAGACCTGGCGCACCAGCGGCGTGCCCGGTACCGGCAGGAAGCCGACCTCGCCGGCGCCGCCGGTGAATCCCCGGTGCAGCCGGCCGCCCATGACCAGGGCGGCGCCGAGGCCCTCCTCGTTCCACAGCAGCACGAAGTCGTCGTGACCGCGCGCGGCGCCGAGCCGCTGCTCGGCCACGGCGACCAGATTGACGTCGTTCTCGTACTCGACGGGCATCGGCAGCACCGCCGCCAGCTCGTCGAGCAGCGTGGGGGAGTGCCAGCCGGGCAGATGGGACGCGTACCGGAGGCGCCCGGTCGACGGGTCGAAGGCGCCCGGCGTCCCGACGACGAGGCGGTGCACCTCGGCGCGGGTGATCCCGGCGGCCTTCACGGCCCCGTCGATGGCCTCGGTGACCTGGCGTACGACGCTGTCGGCGCGCCGCCCCGGGGTCGGCACGACGAACTCGCCGACGGTCGCGCCGGTGATGTCGGCGACGGCGGCGCGGATGCGCTGCGGGGTCACGTCGAGGCCGGCGGCGAAGGCGGCGCGGGCGTTGATGGCGTACAGCTGTGCGTTCGGCCCCGGCCGTCCCTCGGTCGTCCCCGTGGCGACGACCAGCCCGGCGGCCTCGAGGCGTGCGAGCAGCTGTGAGGCGGTGGGCTTGGAAAGGCCGGTCAGCTTGCCGATCCGGGTCCGCGAGAGCGGGCCGTGCTCCAGGAGCAGGTCGAGCGCGGCGCGGTCGTTCATGGCGCGGAGTACGCGTGGTGTTCCCGGGGTAGTACCGGCCATGTCGCTGCACCCGCCCTCGAAGCACTGTTAGGAAAGTTTCCTATTTGGTGCCAGGAACGTAAGCGGGCCGTGAGCGGCTCGTCAATACCGCCGAAGCAGAGCACCCCCGCGGCAACCAAGTCGTTACCTGCGGGGGTGTCCGGAAAGCGGGGCTACTTCGAGAGGCTCGACGGCGGAGCGATCGGGGACGCCGCCATCGACTGCGGCGAGGTGTTCGACGCGTACGCCGAGGGGGCCGCCATGCCGGCCGTCGGGTCCTTGACCGGCTGCTCGCCGTCGGCCTGGAGCGGCAGACCGCCCACGATCCGGATGCCCTCCTTGTCGAAGGCGCGCTTGATCCGCCAGCGCATCTCGCGCTCCACACCGAGGGCCTTGCCCGGCATCGTCTTCGCGGAGACCGAAACGGTCATCCGGTCCAGCAGCACCTCGCTCAGACCCAGCACCTCGACCGGCCCCCACAGGCGCTCGTTCCAGGGCTCGTCCTTGGTCATCGTCGCGGCGGCCTCCTCGATGACCTTGCGGACGTGGTCCAGGTCCTCCGACGGGGGGACGTTCACATCGACGGACGCGGTGGCCCAGCCCTGGCTGAGGTTGCCGATGCGCTTGACCTCGCCGTTGCGGACGTACCAGATCTCGCCGTTGTCGCCGCGCAGCTTCGTCACGCGCAGGCCGACCTCGATCACCTCGCCCGACGCGACGCCCGCGTCGACCGTGTCGCCGACGCCGTACTGGTCCTCGAGGATCATGAACACGCCGGACAGGAAGTCCGTGACCAGGTTCCGGGCGCCGAAACCGAGCGCCACGCCCGCGACGCCGGCCGAGGCGAGCAGCGGGGCGAGATCGATGTTCAGCGCGCCGAGGACCATCAGGCCCGCCGTGCCGAGGATCACGAACGACGCCACCGAGCGGAGCACCGAGCCGATCGCCTCGGACCGCTGACGGCGGCGCTCGGCGTTCACCAGGAGCCCGCCGAGTGCCGTGCCCTCGACCGCCTGGGCGCTGCGGTTCATGCGCTCTATCAGCTTCGTGAGCGCACGCCGCACGGCGATCCGCAGCAGCACCGCGATCACCAGGATGAGGAGGATGCGCAGGCCGATGCTCAGCCAGGTCGACCAGTTCTCCTCGACCCAGCCTGCGGCGCTGGTGGCCTTCTCCGTGGCCTTGTCGAGGGTGACGGGCGGGTCGGACGGACCGGCGGCCAGGATCACGGCGGATACCTCCAGGGCGTGCGTGGGCGGTTCCACCACACTAACGGGGCACACTCCGTGCCCCCGGTGCTCTGTTCGAGGGAGAGACGGGCCCCACCGGGGCATTCTCCGGATGGAGGCACGTGCGCGTGTGGTCGACCGCACACAAAATCCTTCCGGCCCGTTACGGGGACGTAGTGGCGCCACGACCAGGCAGGAGGAGAGACTGGGGGCAGATCGTCCCGGCGCGAGCCACGCGCCGCCGGCGTACAAGGAGGCATCCGTGCCGCATGTCCTGGTCCTCAACGCGTCGTACGAGCCGCTCGGCGTCGTACCGCTCCGCCGCGCGCTCGTCCTCGTCCTCGAGAACAAGGCCATCTGCCTCGAGGAGTCCGGCGCCTTCATGCACAGCGCAACCCGAGTGATCCCCGCGCCCAGCGTGGTGAGACTCAAGCGCTTCGTGCGGGTCCCCTACCGGGGGCCCGTTCCTCTGACCCGGCGCGCGCTCTTCGCACGTGACGGGGGCCGCTGCATGTACTGCGGTGGCGTCGCAACCAGCGTCGACCACGTCGTTCCGCGCAGTCGCGGCGGTCAGCACGCCTGGGACAACGTGGTGGCCGCGTGCCGCCGCTGCAACCACGTCAAGGCCGACCGGCACCTGCGCGAGCTGGGCTGGCGGCTCCGTCACCAACCGGCTCCGCCGAGCGGCCTGGCCTGGCGCATCATCGGCACGGGGCATAGGGACCCGCGCTGGCTGCCATACCTGCAGCCGTACGGCGCGGACGACGCGATGGCCCGGATCGACGGCATCTCTGCCTGACGAGTCCGGGCCTTTGCGTTGCCCGCACGGGCCGGGGCGGCACGGGCCGTCCCGGCCCGAGGGTTCGCCCCCGCCTGCGGCCTGGTTCCTGCCCACGCCGGCCCACAAAACACCGGCGATCCGCGACCCACCGAGGCGAGCCCACCGCGGGTGCGCACGATGGGGGGACCCGCAGGGGTCGTGTTCCGGACGTAAAGCGCCCGCAGCTCGCGCGAAGCGCGGTCAGGACCCCGGTCCAGGACACGAGCCCCGTGGCGGCCCCCAACGGCACCGCCACGGCACCGACCCCCACCCCTCCACCCAGCCCGTCCGGCGTTCGAGGACGGACACACCGGCCACCACCACGGCACCGGGCACCCCGCAAACCGCACACCGCGTCGCCGAGCCCCGCGTCAGCCCCCGGTTATCGCGTACGCCTCCGCCGACCACAGCGAGTACCCGTACTCCGTCCCCCGCGCCTCGCCCTGCACCCGGATGAAGCGCGTGCCGGGGGCGTCCATGCGTACCGTCTCGCGGCCCCCGCGACCGTCACGGACCGTGGCCGCCGTGCGCCAGACACGGCCGTCCGCGGACACCTGGATGCGGTACCTCGTGGCGTACGCGTCCTGCCAGTGCAGCACCACCTGCCCCACCCGCGCCGGCCCGGCGAGCTCCGCCTGCCACCAGGCGCCGTCCTCCGCCGGGGAGGACCACCGCGTCGAGGGGTCGCCGTCGACGGCCCCGGACGCGGGAAAGCCGGGGGTCTCGTCCCCGGACGACGTGGCGGTCGCGGTACGGAGCAGATCCGGTCCGCCCGTCTTCGGGTACGCCCGCACCGTCAGCGTCCGCTCCTCGCCGCCGAAGGTGAACGGCACCAGGTACTCGCCCGCGGGCGTCCCCGGCGGCACGGTGACCTCGACGGGCACAGCCGTACGCGCACCCCGCGGCACCCGCACCTCCTTGGGCACCGCCACCCTGATGCCGTGGGGCGCCTTCGCGGTGAGCGCGCCCCGTACCTCGTCGGGACGCCGCGCCGCTACGTACGCCTCCGTCCGCTGCGGCCCGCCGCCGATCGGCGCGTCCAGCTCGCCCCGTACGAGAGCGAGCCCGGCCTGGGGTTCGTCCGCGAACCACGGCACGAGCCCCCGCACCTGCGGGGCGGCGCCGCCGGACCACACGATGCGGACGGCGTCCGTGCGCAGCCCGGTCGTGCCGGCCTGGGTCCAGCCGGACGCGGCCAGCGGGCCGATCCGCCGCCAGCCCTCGCCCGGCACGTGCGCCTCCAGCACCCCGGCGGACCCGGCCGTGCCCGGTTCGGTCATCGCGGTGACCGCCTCGACGGGCCGTGCCCGGTCCAGGTGCACCGTGTGCACGGTGGCGGTACGGCTCACCGACCCGGTCCTGCGGTCCGCGCCCGTCCACGCGGCGGACTCCTTCGCCGCCCGGTCCAGGAACGGGTCGAGCACCCCCTTGCCGACCGTGACGTGCTGCCCGCCGATCGCCGCCCGTAGCGGCGCCAGTGCCAGCGAGGCCCGCCACGCCGCCTCGCCGTCGCCGCGGGCCTGCGCCTGCAGCATGTCGACGGCGAGCTCGCCGGCCTGCCCGTGCCGCGCCAACTGGTCCGCCCAGGGACCCACTTCGGCCTCCAGCGCCGTCGTCAGTCGCCGCGGCGCCTCGCGCATCACGGTGAACGCCGCCCGCAGCCGCCGGGCCGCCTCGTCCCGCGCCGTCGCGTCGGTCGTGGTCCGGGACCGCCAGAACTCGGCCAGCAGCGGCCGCAGATACGCGGACTCCTCCGGGCTGAGGATCGACGAGGCGTGGTTCCCGGCGAGCGCGCTCAGCGCCTCCCGGGTCCTCGCGTCGCCGCCCGCGAGGTCCGCTATGGCCGCCTCCCAGGACTCTTGCGGCCGGTAACCCTTGGGGTTCCAGGCGTAGTCGGCGGCCGTGAAGAGGGGGATGCGGGACGCCGTCGCCTGCTCCATCGCGTTGGCGAGCAGCGCGGCCGAGCCGGTCGCGACGGCGGGCTCGCGGCCCGTGTAGGGGCCGAGGAAGATCCGGTCCTGGGCGTAGTCGTTGACCGGGTAGTTGTCCATGGTGACCAGCGGGTGCCGGAACACGGCGCGCGCCCCGGCCAGTTCCCGCCCGGTGATGGTGCGCGGGACGACGCCGACGCCGGTCCAGGCGACCTGGACCCGGTCGTCCAGCTGCGCGGCGAGCGCCCGCCGGTACTCGGTGGCGCCGTCCTGATGGTACTCCGTCGGCATGACCGTGAGCGGGGCGGCCGAGGGATGGCGCTCCGCGAGATGCCGGGCCAGCTCCCCGGCGAGCCGCGCGTGCGCGGCCGCGGCGGCCGCGGGGCCCGAGCCGAAGGTGTCCGCGTCCCGGTCGCAGTGCCACTCGCTGTAGCTGACGTCCTGGAACTGCAGCTGGAAGGCGCGCACCCCGAGCGCCCACATCGCGTCGACCTTGCGCTTGAGCGCCTTGAGGTCGTCGTCCGACGCCAGACACATGGACTGCGCGGGCGCGACGGCCCAGGCGAGCGTCACATGGTTGCGGCGGGCCCGTTCGGCCAGCTCACGGAACTCGGCGCGCCGGTCGGCCGGGTACGGCTCGCGCCACCGGGCCTGCCGGAACGGGTCGTCGCCCGGTGCGTAGAGATAGCGGTTCTGCTTGGTGCGGCCCATGAAGTCGAGCTGCGCCAGCCGCTGTTCCCGGCTCCACGGCTGTCCGTAGAAGCCCTCCGCCATGCCGCGTACGGCCGTGCCCGGCCAGTCGCGTACGACGGCCCCGGCGACCGCACCGTCCTTGACCAGTTGCCGGAGTGTCTGCACGCCGTGGAACAGCCCGTCGTCGCCGACGCCGTCCAGGGCGACCGTGTCCCGGCCGGCGACGCGGCCCACGCCGAGGCGGTAGCCGCCCGCGGGGAGATCGGCGCGTTCGGGCGCGCGCAGGGCGCGCAGCGCGTCCTGCGCGCCGCTGCCGCCGAGCAGGACCAGCGGCCCGCGGCCGGGGAGCGTGGCGTTGACTATCCGCACCCCGGCGGCGCGCAGCACGTCGCGGGCCGCTTCGACGGCGGACGGGTCGGCGCCGTCGGGCACGAGGAGGGTCACCTCCTGGCCGAGCGGCACGGCGGGGCCGGTGGCCCTGAGTGTCTGCGGTCGCGGCCAGACGGGCGGCAGCGCCGCGTCCCCCTCGCGATCCGGCGCGGTGGTGGCGGTGGGCGCATCCGGCACGCCGGGCGCGGCGACGGCGCCGGAAGCCGATCCGAGGAGTCCGCCGAGGAGGGTGACGGCGACGGCGGTCGCCGTCTGCTTGCTGCGCCCGAACCGCACGTCCGGCTCCCCTCGCCCGCCCGGTACCTGTCGAAACGCATTGAGCCCACCACCCGTGTGGTGAACGTGTCAATGTGAGTGCCTGTTGTGTCCTCTTTGCACATCGGCGCGCGAGGGCAGCTCAACTCCCGTATGTGGAGCAGAATGTGACACGGAACACGTTGACGAGAGGTGTACGTCTGCGGCCGTGCCCACTGGGTAGGGCTGCTATGTCCTGCTGTCCACCCTGAGGAGGCCACCTGTGGCCGCATCCGCACAGCTTCTGCTCTCCGCCCTGTCCAAACAGGCGCCGGGCCCTCTGACGAGCGAGCCGCCGCTCGCCGACGCCGCACCCCTGACCAGCGAGCCGCCCCTCGCCGAAGCCGCCCCCCTCACCAGCGAACCCACCGCCCCCGGCACCGCCGGCGGCACGGAGTCCCCAGGAGTCTGAATGGGCCTGGCCCGCCTGGCCGCGCTGCATGGTGTCGCCACCACCCACTCGCCGTCGGCGGGCGTCACCGTCCCTGTCCCCGACACCACCGTCGTTTCTGTCCTCGCCGCGCTGGGCGTGGACGCATCGACCCCGGAAGCGGTCCGAGCCGCCCTCGCCGCTGCCGACAGCGCCGCCGCGGACCGCCTGCTCCCCCCGACGGTGGTGCTCTGGCTGCCGGCCGCCGCCCCGCCCGTGGCGCTTCCGCCCGGCACGCGCGTGCGGGTGCGCCTGGAGGACGGCGGCAGCCGCGAGTGGCGGGAACCGGCGCAGCGCAGCCCGACCTCCGGGACGGCCGCATCCGGCGCCGCGCCCGTGCCGTCCGCGCCCGCCGGGTGGGCCCAACTGTCCCCCGGAGTGCACCGGTTGGACGTGCGCACGGCCGACCGGCGCGAGGCGCGGGCCACGCTCGTCGTCGCGCCCGAGGCCGTGGCCCAGCCCGAGGGCAGGGTGCACGGGTTCCTCGTGCAGCTCTACTCGCTGCTGTCCGGGCGCTCGTGGGGCATGGGGGACCTCGGGGACCTCGGCGAGCTGGCGGCCTGGGCCGGCAGGGCGCTCGGGGCCGGGTTCGTGCAGGTCAATCCGCTGCACGCGGCGGTGCCCGGCGCGCCGACCGACCCCTCCCCGTACCGGCCGAGCTCCCGCCGCTTCCCCGATCCCGTGCATCTGCGGATCGAGGACATCCCCGAGTACGCGTACGTGACCGGCCAGGACCGCGTCCGGCTCGACGCGCTCGTGGAGAAGGCCGCAGGGCTGCGCACGTCCGTCCTCGACAAGGGCGCGCTGATCGACCGCGACGCGGTGTGGGAGCTCAAGCTCCAGGCCCTGGAACTCGTGCAGCGCGTCCCGCTCGGGCCCGGGCGGCGGGCCGAGTACTGCGACTTCCTCGCCGCACAGGGTCAGGCGCTGGACGACCACGCCACCTGGTGCGCCCTCGCCGAGGTGTACGGCTCCGACTGGCACTCCTGGCCCGCCGCGCTGCGCGACCCGCGTTCCACGGAGACCTCGCGGGCCCGGGGCGAGCTGATGGACCGGGTCGACTTCCACTGCCGGCTCGCCTGGCTGACCGACGAGCAGCTGGCCGCCGCGTCGCACGCCGCCCGCGACGCCGGGATGGCCGTCGGCATCGTCCACGACCTCGCCGTCGGGGTGCACCCGGGCGGCGCGGACGCCTGGGCGCAGCAGGACGCCTTCGCCGCGGGCATGTCGGTCGGCGCGCCCCCGGACGCCTTCAACGCGCGGGGCCAGGACTGGGGCCTGCCCCCGTGGCGCCCGGACGTCCTCGCCGCCTCCGGCTACGCCCCGTACCGCGGGCTGCTCCGCGGCCTCCTCCGGCACGCGGGCGCCCTGCGCCTCGACCATGTCATGGGCCTGTTCCGGCTCTGGTGGGTACCGGCCGGCGCCGAGCCGACCGAGGGGACGTACGTCCGCTACGACGCGGAGGCCATGCTCGCCGTGCTCGTCCTGGAGGCGCACCGCGCGGGCGCCTTCGTCATAGGGGAGGACCTCGGCACGGTCGAGCCCGGCGTCCGCGAAGCCCTGTCGCGGCGCGGGGTGCTCGGCACATCGGTGCTCTGGTTCGAGCGCGACTGGGCCGGCACGGGCCGCCCGCTGCCGCCGGAGAGCTGGCGCGAAGGCTGTGTGGCGACCGCGACCACGCACGACCTGCCGTCCACAGCGGCCCGGCTGACCGGCGAGCACGTCGCGCTGCGCCACCGGCTGGGACTGCTCACGCGCCCGCTGGAGCTGGAGCGTACGGAGGACTCCGCGGAGGTGGCCGAGTGGCTCGCGTATCTGACCCGGCTCGGGCAGCTGCCGGAGGGAACGGGCGGCGAGGAGGGCGGGATCCGGGCCGTCTACCGCTTTCTGCTGAGTACCCCGGCCCGCATGGTCGGCGTCTGGCTGCCGGACACCGTGGGGGACCGGCGGCCGCAGAATCTGCCGGGCACCTGGGACCAGTACCCGAACTGGCGGCTGCCCGTCGCCGACGCCGAAGGCCGCCCGCTGACCCTGGAGGAGCTGGCCGCGTCGCCGCGGCTGCACGCGCTGATGGAGGTGTTCCGGGTCCGGGACGCGGTGGCGGCGCCCCGTACGGGCACCCCGGGCGCGCGGCCCGCATAGCTGTTCGCTACGTTTGCACCGTGGACAAGAAGAACGCCCTGCGCGCCGGCGCCGTCGCGGCCGGTACGACGCTGATGATGCTGCTCATGTCGTCACCCGCGCTCGCGGTGATCCGCGACGACGGCGACGACCCGGGCCCGGGCCTGAGCGTGGCCCAGACGGTCGGCCTGTACGTCGCCCTGCCGATCGTTCTGTTCCTCGTCATCGCGGGCCTGGTGATGGTCCTCGACAAGTCCGACAGGCCCAAGAAGAAGCAGGCCTGAGCACCCGGCTCCGCCGCTCTTCGCGAGGGCGCCGTACGGCACGCGCACGACGTGTACCGTACGGCGCCGTCGCGCATTCCCGGGCCGCACTCACGTGCCGCCCCGTTGGCGCTCACGCGCCCATCGACCCGAGCAGCTTGCGCAGCAGCCCGGCCAGCTGTTCCGCCTCGTCCGTGTCGAGCGCCGCCTCCAGCGCCTCCCGCTGCACCTCGAGACCGGCCCCCACGGCCTCGTCCACCAGCTCGCGCCCCCGCTCGCTGAGCGTCACCCGCAGACCGCGACGGTCGTGCGGATCGGGGCTGCGAGCGAGCAGCCCGGCCCGCTCCAGCTTGTCCAGTCGCCCGGTCATCCCGCCCGTCGTCAGCATCAGCGTCGCCGACAGCTGACGCGGTGAGAGGGTGTACGGCTCTCCCGAGCGCCGCAGTGTCGCCAGGACGTCGAACTCGCCACGCGAGATCCCGAAGGGCGCGTACGCCTTGTCGATGCGCAGCGCCATGGCGTTCGACAGCCGGTAGATCCGTCCGAAGACGGCCATCGGGACGGTGTCGAGGTCGGGGCGTTCGCCAGCCCACTGCGCGGTGATCGCGTCCACGGGATCCGGGGCCGAGGCCGGCGAGGTCTTCGAAGTCGTCGAGCTCATGGGAACAGTCTCGCCTCCGGTCCGGTTGCTGACAAGCAAGTAGCTTAGGAGTAAGCCACTTGTCGTTAAGTAGCTTAACGGTAAGCTACTTAACGCCGAGCTGCTTCCTGCCACGAAGGGGCTGTCATGTCTCTCCGGTCCTCCCGCAAGGCGGCCGTCGCCGCCGTCGCCGTCACCGCGCTCGCCCCGGTCTCCTGGGGATCCACCTATGCCGTCACGACCGAGTTCCTCCCGCCCGACCGGCCCCTGTTCACCGGCCTGATGCGCGCCCTGCCCGCCGGACTCGCGGTCCTCGCGCTCACCCGCACCCTGCCGCGCGGCGCCTGGTGGGCGAAGTCGGCGGTGCTCGGCGCACTGAACATCGGGGCGTTCTTCCCGCTGCTCTTCCTCGCCGCCTACCGGCTGCCCGGGGGAGTCGCCGCGGTCGTCGGGTCCGTCGGGCCGCTCTTCGTCATCGGCCTGGCCGCCCTGGCCCTGAGCGAGCGGCCGACCGTACGCGGCCTGCCGGCCGCGATCGCCGCGGCCTTCGGCGTCAGCCTCGTCGTCCTGAAGGCGGGCGCCGCGCTGGACCTGGTGGGCGTGCTCGCCGCGCTCGCCTCGTCCGCCTCGATGTCCGCGGGCACCGTGCTCACCAAGCGCTGGGGGCGGCCCGAGGGGGTGGGCCCGCTGGCGATGACCGGATGGCAGCTCACCGCCGGCGGACTGCTCATCGCGCCGGTCGCTCTCCTCGTCGAGGGCGCCCCGCCGGCGCTCGACGGCCGCAACATCGCCGGTTACCTCTACCTCGCGCTGGCCAACACGGCTGTCGCGTACTGGCTCTGGTTCCGCGGCATCGAACGGCTCACCGCCACCTCCGTCACGCTCCTCGGTCCGCTCTCCCCGATCACCGCGGCGGTGATCGGCTGGGCGGCGCTCGGTCAGGACCTGACGCCCGTGCAGGTGGTGGGGATGGTGATCGCGTTCGGTGCCACGGTGGTCGGCCAGCCGGCTCCCCGGCCTGCTGTCCGAACTCCGCGATCTTTCGATTTTCCTGAAAGGAATGCTCGGAAACATTCGATAGACCTGATTGATCGGGCGGTGCGACGGTAGATCCCACGATCAAGATTCCCCCGCCGGGGGAGAGAGGCAAGGGATGCCCGTGACACTCCTGGACCGCGTCCGCGGCAGTGGGACGACGACCGACGCGCGGAGCGTGGACGAGAGGAGCGTGAGCGCGAGGAGCGTGAGCGCGAAGAGCGTGCACGCGAAGGGGATGACCGCGAAGAGGGTGACGCAGGCGTCCGGCCTCGGCGTCCTCCTCGCGCTCGTCGCGACGGTCGTGTGGTCGGGGAGCTTCGTCACCGCCCGCGCCCTCCACGACTCCGTCCCGCCCGTGCAGCACGCCTTCTGGCGCTGGATCATCGCGATCGCCGCCGTGGCGCCGTTCGCCGCCCGCGAGACCTGGCGGCAGCGCCGGCTGATCCGCCGTCACCTGGGCTTCGTCACCCTGGCCTCGCTGCTCGGCGTCGCCGTCTACAACACCCTGGTCCACCAGGCCGCAGTCTCCACCAGTGCCGGCAACATGGGCATGATCATGGCCGCCTCCCCGGTCCTGATGGCCGTGTACGAACGCCTCGGCGGCACCCGCCTCGGCGCGCGGCGCATCACCGGCATGCTGATCGCCTGCGCGGGAGTGGTGCTGCTCGTCGGCAAGGGCTCGCTCACCATGGACATCGGCACGGGCGACCTCTGGGTCATGGCCGCCGCGGTCTGCTTCGGCTCGTACAGCGCCCTGCTCAGGCACCGCCCGGCGGAGCTCGGTGGACTCCCGTTCCTCTTCAGCACCTTCGTGCTCGGCACACTGATGCTGCTTCCCGTCCACGCCGTCAGCCTCGGCGTGCAGGGCGGCTTCACGCCCACGGCGGGGACGGTCGGGCCGCTCGTGTACGTCGGCGTCTTCTCCTCCGCCGTCGCCTTCTTCGCCTGGAACAAGGCCATCGCCCTGATCGGCGCCGCCCGCGCGGGAGTCGTCTACTACCTCCAGCCGGTCTGCGTGGCCCTGCTCTCCTTCGCCCTCATCGGCGAGCCCTTCGGGGCCCTGCAGGCCCTGTGCCTGGCGCTGATCCTGGGCGGCGGGGGGGGGGGGGGGGGGAAAAGCAGGAGCAAGCAAGAGGAGGGGAGAGGGGCCGAAAAGGATCCAACGGGTTCTGTTTTGGGTCCAAAACACCGATGGAAAAAAGGCAGGTTG
>NZ_JBHWKX010000027.1:19612-25084 GCF_042730885.1 Streptomyces sp. NPDC059909 | reverse complement strand
TCTTTCTTTCTTTCTCTCTTGTTGTCGCTCCTTTTGGTTTTTTGTGTTCTTTTTTTTTGTTGTTTTTTTTGTTTTTTTTTTTGTTGCTTCCCCCCCCCCCCGGTACCAGTCAGGCGCCGGGCCGCGGGCCCGACGAGGCTCGATCGGTCTCGGTCGTGGTCACAGACCGCCGGTGAACAGCAGCCGGTTGGGCGAGCCCTTCGAGATGCTCTTCACCGCGTCCTTGGTGGTCTGCCCGACGATCCACTCCGAGACCGTCTGCACATCGGCGTCCGGGTGGGCGGACCGGTAGAGCGCGGCGACGCCGGCCACGTGCGGGGCCGCCATCGACGTACCGTTCATCGCGGTGCTGCCGCCGCCCAGCAGAGCGGAGACGATCTCGCTGCCCGGCGCATAGAGATCGAGGCATTCGCCGTAGTTGCTGAAGTCGGTCTCGGCGTCCTCGCGGTCGGTCGCGCCGACGGTGACGGCGTTCGCCGCGCTCGCGGGCGAGATGCCGCAGGCGTCCTCGGCGGAGTTGCCCGCCGCGGTGACCGGCAGGACGCCACCGGCGAAGACCGCCTCGGCGGCGGCGTTCGCGGTGGGGGACGTCCCGCCGCCGAGCGAGGCGTTCAGGACCGCGGGCTGCTTTGCGTTCCTGGCGACCCAGTCGATGCCCGCGATGATCCCGGACCAGGTCCCGTTGCCGTTGCAGTCGAGCACGCGCACGCTGACCAGGGTGGCCTCCGGCGCCACGCCGTAGGTCGCCCCGCCCGCCGTGCCCGCCACATGGGTGCCGTGCCCCTCGCAGTCCTGCCCCCGGCGGCCGTCGCCGATCGCGTCGAAGCCGAACTCGGCCCGCCCGCCGAACTCGCTGTGCCCGTAGTCGATGCCGGTGTCGACCACGTAGACGGTCACCCCCTTGCCGGTGGCGGCGGCCGCGAACTGCCCGTCCAACGGCAGTTTCCGCTGGTCCGCGCGGTCGAGCCCCCAACTCGCGGCGGCAACGGCCCGGCCGGACGGGTCGGCGGGGTAAGTGTCGTGGGCGGAGACCTTCGAGTCCTCCTCCACCGCTGCCACCCCGGGTGACAACCGCACCGCCGCCAGCTGATCGGTGCGCAGCGTCGCGGAGAACCCGCGCATGGCCCGGTTGTACGTGTAGCGCGGTTTCACCCCGGCCTGCCGCGCCACGTCCGCGGGCTCGGCGCCGGTCTTCAGCGACACGATGTAACTGCCCTTGATCGGCTCGGCCGCTTGATGCAGGGGAGCGGGGCCGGGCATGGGCCGGTGGGCGTGGTCCTGGGCCACGACCGTCCCCTGGGCGGCGAGGGGCAGTGCGGCGAACAGGGCGGCGGCCGCGCAGCGAGCGAACAGTCGCATGGAATCTCCATTCGGAACGATGATCATGTCATCGCTTTCTTCGACCTGGCCGCGGCGGTGCTTGAGTCTCTGTCCGCCGTTCGCGCGTCCGCGTCACCGGCAGATCTCGCCCCGGCTGCGGGCATTCGCGCGTGCCGTGCCGGCGCGGAGCCGCTCCTGCGGGGTCGCCTCACGCAGCGCATCCGGCGTGCAGTCCCACTCCACGCCCCCGGCGGGCGGTCTCAGCTGTACGTACGGGCCGACGCGCCCCATGACCCCGCCGAGCCTGCCGGTGCAGGTGTCGACGGCGTACGTCCCCGTCCTCGTCCCCGTCATCGCGCGGCCTCGACGAGCGGCACGGCCGACGCCACGTCGACGGTCAGCGAGGGGAGGGGCACCCCGGCCGCCGCCAGTGACGCGTGGAGCTCGTTGCACACGAGCTGGGTGGCGCCTGGCGGCGAGCGGGAGCATCGCGGCCCTGCACCGCCCCGAGACGGCATAGGCTCTGGCGCATGCCGATATCGCTGAGTGCGTCCGTCCGGAAGCTCCTCGACGCCCCCGTACCCGCCGTGCTTGCCACCGTCAATCCCGATGGCAGTCCCCAGACTTCGGTGGTCTGGGTGGGCCGGGACGGTGACGACCTGCTGATCTCCTCGCAGGCCGGCCGCCGCAAGGAGCGGAACGTGATCCGTGAGCCGAGGGTCAGCGTGACCCTGTACGACCCGGCCGACCCGCTCCGGTACGTGGAGTTGCGCGGCAGGGCGGCTGTCACGGAGGACACGGGGCGCGAGCTGGCGTTCGCGCTGGCGGAGCAGAACGAGGGGCCGGGCGCGGGCGAGGAGTATCGGGAGCTGCCGCCGGAGGTGGTCCGCGTCGTCATCCGGGTCACGCCGGAGCGGGCGCTGGGTACTGCCGCGCAGTGAGCGGTGGCGGCCGATGAGCCGCACCACGGCTGAGTAGCGTGTCCGCATGGCCGAGTGGGACAAGTGGGACGTCAAGAAGCTGCGGATCCTCCGCACGCTGCGGGACCGCGGCACCGTGACCGCGACCGCCGAGGCGCTGCTCATGACGCCGTCGGCCGTGTCGCAGCAGCTGACGAACCTCGCCAAGCAGCTCGGCGTACAGCTGCTGGAGGCGCAGGGGCGCCGCGTCCGGCTCACGGATGCGGCGCACCTGGTGCTGCGGCACGCGGAGGCCGTGTTCGCGGAGTTGGAGCGGGCGGACGCGGAGCTGGCCGGGTATCTGCGGGGCGAGGCGGGGGAGGTGCGCATCGGGGCGTTCTCGACGGCCGTGCCCGCCCTCGTCGTCCCCGCCGTGCAGGCGCTGCGGACGCGGCATCCCGCGCTGGAGGTGCGTGTAAGGGAGGCCGAGGCGGCCGAGGCGTACGAGCTGCTGTCCGCCGGGGACGTGGACCTGGCCCTGTCCCTGGCGGCGCACGCGCCCACCGCCCGCGACCCGAAGTTCACCCGTGCACCGCTGCTGGCCGACCCGCTCGACGTGGCGCTGCCCGCCGGGCATCCGATGGCCGGTGAGCCGGGGCTGCGGCTCGCCGATCTGTCGGGGGAGCCGTGGATCTTCGGCGGCAGCGGCCCGTGGTCCGAGATCACCCGTGCCGCGTGCGAGGCGGCCGGGTTCGTGCCCGAGCAGGCTCACTCCGCATCCGGCTGGACGGCGATCCTCGCGATGGTCGAGGCGGGCATGGGTGTCGCGCTCGTACCGCGCATGGCGGCCGCCGAGCGGCGCAGCGGTGTCGCGATGCGCGTGCTCGGCACGGACCAGCCCCGGAGGCATGTGATTGCCGCGGTGCGCCGGGGTGCGGAGCAAGGGGCGGGGGTGGCCCACGTGCTGGCGGCGCTGCGCGAGGCGGCCGAGGCCCGGTCGCCCGGTGGCTGAACTACGCGCATACTGCGAGAGTTTGACGGCGTGACGAAAGTATGACGGGGGGTGACTTGAACGATCAACTTCGGGCAGAGTTGATCCGCGGGCCACCCCCACCCGCCAGGACGCAGACTGGAGAGCACGATGGAGAACAGCCTCGTCACCTTTGACGACACCCAAGTGCCCTTGTATTACACACGCAAGACGGCCGACATCCTCTACAAGTACGGCCCGGGACCGCGTGTCCATTTCCATATGGGGCTCTTCGCCCCTGGCACCCCCAACACCACAGTGTCGCAGCGTGTCCTGAAACGGCGCATCGTCGCATCCCAGGAAGCCATCGTCGAGCACGCGGCCCGCACCTGGGGCGCGTACGCCACCCCACCCGCCGATGTCCTCGACATCGGCTGCGGGGTGGGCGGTGGCTCGCTCTACTGGGCGCAGGAGCACGGTTCCAGAGTCACCGGGCTCACCGTGGCGGCCGATCACATACCCGTCATAGAGGACTTCGCCCGCCAGGCCGGTGTCGAAGACCGGGTCACCCCGCTTCTCACCGACGTCCACGACTTCGTCGCGGAGCGCGCCTACGACGCGGCATACGCCAACGAGAGCTCCGGCTACATGGATCGCAAGCGGCTCTTCCAGGTCGTGGCGAAGGCACTGCGGCCCGGTGGCTGGTTCGGCATCCAGGAGCACTTCATCTGCCGCCCGGAATGGACCGAGTTCATCGACGGGTACTACAAGACCCGCCTCGGCACCCTCACCGAGTACATCTCCGCCGCCGAGGCCGCCGGTTTCGAGCTGGAGCAGGACGAGGACGTCACCGACCGCGTCGCCGAATTCTGGGTGCAGTCCATGGCCTGGAACACCGCCGAGCTGGAGCGCGCCGACCGGATCGGGGAGCAGCTGAGCGGTGTCTGGTCCCGCGACCGGCTCACCGAATCGGCCATCACCCACGGCAAGCTCTTCCGGATCTGGCGCGACCACGCCATGGAGACCCGGCTGCTGCTCTTCCGGCTGGGAGGGCACTGACAGTGATCGCCGAGCATGGTCACCCGTCGCGGATAGGCTGGCAACTTCCGCCGTTCTACTGCCCGTTCAACGAGAAGCTGGTCCACCCCAAGGTCGCGGAGCTGGAGCAGCGGGCCGTCGAGTGGACCGACGCGTTCGGGATCTATCCCGACGCCGTCGAACGGGCCTGGGGGCTGGCCACCCACAGCGCCGACTTCTCCGGGCGCATCATCCCCCATGGGGACGTGGAGCCGCTGCTGCTGTTCATGCAGTGGAACTACTGGGCCAACGCCGTCGACGACTGGCAGGACTCCGGATCCACCGCGATCAGTACGGCCGACATCACCGACCACAGCGTCCGGCTGGCCCGGGCCATCGAGGCGCCCGGCTCCGCCATGCTCCCGCCGGGTCCGCTGACGGCGGCCCTGGACGACCTGGTGGCCCGTACCCGGGCCCTGCTCACCCCCTTCCAGCTCCGCAGGTTCACCGAGGGGGCCCGGGACTGGCTGTTCGGCGCCGGCTGGCAGGCCGCCAACGCCGAGCGCGGTGTCATGCCCAGCCTGAACGACTTCGCCGCGGTAGGCGCGCTGGCGAACGGAACCCGGTTCTCGCTCACCTGGTCCGACGCGGCGAACGGCATCGACCTGCCACCGGACGTGCTGTACTCGGCGCCGGTGCAGGCCGTCACCGACGCCGCGGGGTTCATCGTCAGCGCGGACAACGACCTGTTCTCGTACAACAAGGACGACGACCAGGAGCCCTGGGAACAGAACCTGATCAATGTCCTCGCCCACCACCACGGCTGTTCGCCACGGGACGCACTGCCCGCGGCCGTCGCCCTGCGGGACCGGGTGATGACGCTCTTCGTCCGGCTCCGCGCACAGCTGGCCCGGGACGCGGACGATCAGCTCGGCCGCTACCTCGAAGCCCTGGGGCACTACATCGCCGGCAGTATCGAGTGGCAGAACCGGGCACCGCGGTACGCCAGTCCGCGCAACCGCAACGAGCTCCCCGTCCAGGGAGTCTCCTTCGGCATCACCTACCGCGACACGCCCAGCGATCCGAGTACCGAGCCGCTGCCGGTGCCCGCACTCGCCTGGTGGTGGCAGCAGCTGGAGGAGTGAGCGCAGGAGCGCGAACGGGGCGAGGGGGGGGGGCGAAAAGCCGGGCCCCCCCCCCCTCCCTCCTCCCCCCCCCCCCCCCCCGCCTTCCCCACCCACCCCCCCCAGCCCCCCCCCCCCCTCT
>NZ_JBHWKX010000027.1:0-19602 GCF_042730885.1 Streptomyces sp. NPDC059909 | reverse complement strand
CTCTTTTGTGGTCGCCTCCGTTATTGTGTTTGTGGCGGGGGTGGGGGGGGGCAGGGGAGGGGGGAGAAGGGGGCGACGGACGAAACCAAGGGTGGCCCCCTCGCCCCGTCACGTCGGCCACCGGCTCACCGGCGGCTGAACCAGCGGACCCACCAGGGCCGTCGCCGCTGCTGGCGCGGGACCCCGGCGGACGGAACGGTCACGGCCGGCGCGGGCGCCGGGGGCACGGCCTCCGGCAGTGGCGCCGCCACGGGCGTCGCCGCCGCCCCGACCGGCCCCGCCGCCGAAGGACGGGGCGTGAACTTCACCGGAACGGCCACCAAGTGCTGGAACATCAGCGAGCCGCGGCGCTGCAACTCCGAATCGGACACGGCCAGTTCCAGATCGGGCAGCCGCGCCAGCAGAACCTCGATGCCGGTGTCCGCGATGGCCCGGCCGATGTCCTGGCCCGGGCATTCGTGCGGACCGCCGCTGAACGCCAGGTGCGAGCGGTTCCCGTGCACCGGCACCGACAGGTCGGGACGGATCTCCGGGTCGACGTTGCCGGCGGCCAGGCCCAGCAGCAGCATGTCGCCGGCCTTGATCTGCTTCCCGCCCAGCACCGTGTCCCCGATCGCCCAGCGGCCCAGCACGGTGTTGATCGGGGGCTGGTCCCACAGCACCTGCTCCAGTGCGTCGGGCAGGGTCATGTGGCCGCCGGACAGACTGTCCCGGAAGCGGCGGTCGGTGAGCACCATCCGCACAGTGTTCGCGATCAGGTTGGCGGTGGTCTCGAAGGCGGCGATCAGGACGACCCGGACGTGCGCGAGGACCTCCGCGTCCGTCAGGTCCGAGGGGTGCTCCAGCAGCCAGGAGGTGAGATCCCGGCCGGGGGTGGCCTTCTTCTCCTCCAGAAGCTGCTGCAGCGTGGTGGTGACGAACTGGTCGCTCTCGAGGGCCGTCTCGGTGCCGCGCAGCATGTCCCGGGCCGCGCGGACGAGCCGCGGCCCGTGCTCGTCGGGGGCGCCGATGAGCTGGGTCATCACCAGCATCGGCAGCTGGGCGGCGAAGTCCTCGACCAGATCGGCGTGGCCGTTCGCCGCGAACTCGTCGACCAGCTGGTTGGCGAACCGGGTCACATAGCGGCGGATGCCCCGCCGGTCGAAGCGCTGCAACGATTCCATGACCGCGTCGCGCAGCCGCTCGTGCACCGGACCGTCGGTGAAATTGCACACCGGCCCCCAGGTGACCATGGGCCCCAACGGATGGTCGGGGGCGACCCGCCCCTCGCGCATGTCCCGCCAGGTGCGGGGGTCGCGGGCG
This sequence comes from Streptomyces sp. NPDC059909, assembly GCF_042730885.1. Lineage (NCBI taxonomy): Bacteria > Bacillati > Actinomycetota > Actinomycetes > Kitasatosporales > Streptomycetaceae > Streptomyces > Streptomyces sp. NPDC059909. The sequence goes on along the minus strand of NZ_JBHWKX010000027.1, from coordinate 18,300 downwards.
AAGCGGGACGGTGTGCGCGCCACGTCCAGGTTCTCGCGGTGCCCGAGGACCAGCCAGGCAGGCAGGTCGCCGTGCACCAGGACCGGCGCGACCGCGCCGTGCTCGGCACGCAGCTTCTCGTACAGGGCCATCGGGTCGGCCTCGGCCTCGGGGCCGTAGAGCCGGCGCAGCCCGTCCGGGCCGAGTCCGTGCGCCGGGCAGCCCGGCGGCGGGGTGGGAGGAGTGCTCACGATGCCTCCGGAGTTACGGCTAGGGAATGCAGATAGCGCATCAGCGCCATCAGGACGTCTCTGCTGGAGTCGCGCCGCCGCGCGTCGCAGACGAGTATCGGTACGGACGAGGGCAGATCGAGGGCTGCGCGAAGCTCCTCGACGGGGTGCTCGGGCGCGCCGGGGAACGAGTTGACGGCCACCACGAAGGGAACGCCGCGCTCCTCCAGCCGGCCGATCACGTCGAAGCTGACCTCCAGACGGCGGGTGTCGACCAGCACCACGGCACCCAGCGCTCCCTCGAACAGGCCGCGCCACAGGAACCAGAACCGCTCCTGCCCCGGCGTGCCGAAGAGATAGAGCACCAGTTCCTTGTTGATGCTGATCCGGCCGAAGTCCATCGCCACGGTGGTCGCGGTCTTGCGCTCCACGCCCACCGTGTCGTCGATGCCGACCCCGGCCTGGGTCATCGTCTCCTCGGTGGTCAGTGGCCGGATCTCGCTCACCGAGCCGACCAGGGTCGTCTTGCCGACTCCGAACCCGCCCACGATCACCACTTTGACGGCGGCGGTGGCGGTGTCCGGCAGTATGTCCTCGCGCCGGGGCCCCGCAGGCTGCTCAGAGCTTTTGAAGTCCATCGATCACTGCCTCAATCAAAGCGCGGTCGGGGAGTTGGGAGGGCGCCACGGGTGCGCGTGCCAGCACCTGTTTCTCGGCCAGCAGGTCGCTGAGCAGGACGGTGACGACGCTCACCGGCAGCCCGGTGTACGCGGAGATCTCCGCCACCGAGAGCGGCGCGTCGCACATCCGGATGATCGCGGCCTTCTCCGGCTGCATCCCGGGCCTGGGCCCTGACCTGGCCACTATCAGCGTGACCAGGTCGAGACGGGTGGGGGCGGAGGAGCCGGCTCGCCCGCCCGTGATGACGTAGAGACGTTCGGGGCTGACGTCCTCCCAGCCCCGGTCTCCGTTGCTCACCTGGCCTGCCCGTCATGGCGGGGCGGGCTGCTGAGATGCGCTCCGATCCGGATCACGAGGTCCCGCATCCGCTGCCCCATCAGCCCGGCGTCCACTCCCTCGTCGGCGAGCACCGCGAGAAAGGCCCCGGCACCTGCCGCCATCAGATAGAAGAAGCCACCGTCCATCTCGATGACGACCAGCCGCATCTTCCCTTCGCTGTGCGGAAGTTCGGCGCCCACGGCGCCCGCGAGGCTCTGCAGCCCCGCGCAGGCGGCGGCCAGCCGGTCCGCGGTGTCGTTGTCCGCGCCGTACTGGGCCATGCGCAGCCCGTCCGAGGACAGCACGACCACGTTACGGGTCTGCGGAACGCCCTCCGCGAGGTCCTTGAGCATCCAGTCCATGTTGGCCCGCTGCTGAATCACTGCTGGTTCCCCTTGTTTGCCGATGACGAGGAGGCGTCGCCGTCCTGTGTGTTCTCACCGGACAGGCCGCTCTGGAAGGCAGCCAGCCAGATACCGGGCTGCACCTGCGGCGCCGCTTCGGCGTCCGGTTCGGGTGCGGTCGGGGCGGGGGCGGCCGGCGCAGTGACCTGGTTCTTGCGGCGCCGTTGCGGCAGGCCGTTCTCGGTGCGCTCGGTCACCAGGGGCTGCTCTTCCTCCCGCTGCAACGCGGGCTGCGGTCCCGTGACCGGCCGGCTGGGCTGCGGCTGGCGCTGCTGCGGCAGCTGCGTGGCCGCCCTGGGCCCCGAGGCGGTTCCGATGCCGTGCGCCAGGCCGGTCGCGGCCGATGCGCTCGTGATCAGGTCCTGCGGGACGATGAGTACGGCCCTCACGCCCCCGTACGCCGACGAGCGCAGCGCGACCTGGAAGTTGTACGCCTGGGCCAGCCGGCCGACCACGGCCAGGCCGAGTCGCGGGGTCTCGCCCAGGTCGTTCAGGTCGATGCCCTGCTGCGCCTGGCGCAGCATGCGCTCGGCCCGCTTGCGGGCCTCCTCGCTCATGTTGACGCCGCCGTCCTCGATCTCGACGGCGATGCCCGACTGCACCTCGACCGCGGTCAGATGGACCCGCGTGTGCGGGGGCGAGTAGCGGGTGGCGTTGTCCAGCAGCTCGGCCAGCGCGTGGATGAGCGGTTCCACGGCCAGACCGACGACGGCGACCTCGGTGACCGAGTGGAGCTCCACGCGTTGATAGTCGATGATCCGCGACATCGCGCCGCGCAGCACGCTGTACAGCGGCACGGCCCTGCTCCAGGTACGGCCGGGCCGCGCCCCGCCGAGTACCGCGATGGAGTCGGCGAGGCGGCCGATCAGCGCGGTGCCGTGGTCGAGACGCAGCAGATCGCCGAAGACCTCCGGGGTCCGGCCGTGCCGGTCCTCCATCTCCCGCAGTTCCTGTGCCTGTTGGTGGACGATCGCCTGCACGCGCCGGGCGATGTTCACGAAGGCGCGCTGCGCCGACTCGCGCAGGTCCTCCTCGGCGACGACCGCGTCCAGCACCGAACTCAGTACCGCCCGGTGCGCCGCCCGGAACTCGGGCGTCAGCCCCTCCTCGTGCTCGCCGTCCTTCTCCGCCGCCACGAGCCAGGCGAGGACGTCCTCGGGGAAGTCGCCCCGGCGGAGGCGCTCCATCATCTCCGGCAGCGCCACTTGGGCCAGCCGTACGGTCTCGGCCTCCTGGCGGACCAGCGCGTTCTGCTGCTCGGCGACCTCGCGGCGCAGCTCCGCGACGAGCCGGCCCCGGCGTGCGGCCTCACCGCAGGCCATGGCGACGGCGAGGACGGCTGCTCCGCCGATCCAGGCCACCGGGACGCGCGTCGACGAGGAGACAAGAGCCACGATCAGCACGGTGGCCGCAGCGGTCGCAGCGGCAGGCAGCAGCCACAGGTACGACGACGTGGGCCGGGCCGTTCCGGGCGGCGATTCCTCTCGGATCATCAGCACCCTCAAACCATCGAATGAAAGATCTTACGACAATGGCCGGGAGCATAACGGCTTGTGCCAATGGAAGTTGACACGAGGTCACCCGATTCACTGATGTGAGCGACCCCAAATACGGCGCCGCCCACCCAATGCGGGGCATTGGGTGGGCGGAAAGGTGTCGGTTGTCCTGTCAGGCCGTGGCCGCCGCCGCATCCGCCGCCCGGGCCTTCAGGGCACGCTCGACGCCCGCGCGCGACTCCGAGACCAGCCGGCGCAGCGCCGCGTTCGGAGCGGCGGAATCCAGCCATGCGTCCGTCGCGTCCAGCGTCGCCTGCGACACCTGGATCGAGGGGTAGAGCCCGACCGCGATCTGCTGGGCGATCTCGTGGGAGCGGGACTCCCACACGCCCTTGACCGCCGCGAAGTACTGCTCCGTGTACGGGGCGAGCAGCTCGCGCTGGTCGGTCTGGACGAAGCCGCTGATGACGGCCTCCTGCACGGCGTTCGGCAGCTTGTCGGACTCGACGACCGACTCCCACGCCTCCGCCTTGGCCTCCGGCGTCGGGCGCGCGGCCCGGGCGGTGGCCGCGTGGCGCTCGCCGGCCGCGGTCTTGTCGCGCTCCAGCTCGGCGGCGATCTCCTCCTCGTCGAAGTCACCCGTCGCCGCGAGGCGCTCCACGAACGCCCAGCGCAGCTCGGTGTCCACGACCAGGCCCTCGATCGTCTCCCGGCCGTCCAGCAGCGCCGCCAGCAGCTCCAGCTGCTGCGGGGCGCGCGCGGTCGCCGCGAACGCCCGGGCCCACGCCAGCTGGTGGTCGCTGCCCGGCTCCGCCGCGCGCAGATGCGCCAGCGTCGCGTCCGTCCACTGCGTCAGGCCCGCCTCGCGCCACTCCGGCGCCGCGTACAGGTCGAGCGCCAGCTTCGCCTGTCGCTGCAGCGACTGGACGACGCCGATGTCCGACTCCTTCGCGATGCCCGACAGCACCAGCGACAGATAGTCGCGGGCCGCGAGCTCGCCGTCGCGGGTCATGTCCCACGCCGACGCCCAGCACAGCGCGCGCGGCAGGGACTCGGTGAAGTCGCCCAGGTGCTCCGTGACCGCCTTCAGCGACTCCTCGTCGAGCCGCACCTTCGCGTACGACAGATCGTCGTCGTTGAGCAGCACGACCGCCGGGCGCTGCTTGCCGACCAGCTCCGGCACGGAGGTGAGTTCCCCGTCGACGTCCAGCTCGACCCGCTCGGTCCGTACGAGAGCGCCGTCCCTGAGCGCGTAGAAGCCGATCGCGATCCGGTGCGGCCGCAGCAGCGGCTCGCCCTTCGCGCCCGCGGGCAGCGCCGGGGCCTCCTGCTTGACGACGAAGGAGGTGATCGCGCCGGCCGCATCGGTGTCGATCACCGGGCGCAGGATGTTGATACCGGCGGTTTCCAGCCAGGCCTTCGACCATGCCTTGAGATCGCGGCCGCTGGTCTCCTCCAGCGCGCCCAGCAGATCCGTCAGTCGCGTGTTCCCGAACGCGTGCTGCTTGAAGTACGCCTGCACGCCCTGGAAGAACTCGTCCATCCCGACATACGCGACGAGCTGCTTCAGCACCGACGCGCCCTTGGCGTACGTGATGCCGTCGAAGTTCACGAGGACGTCGTCGAGATCGCGGATCTCGGCCATGATCGGGTGTGTGGACGGCAGCTGGTCCTGCCGGTACGCCCAGGTCTTCATCGAATTTGCGAACGTGGTCCACGAGTGCGGCCACTTCGACCCGGGGTGGTACGCCTGGCAGGCGATCGACGTGTACGTGGCGAACGACTCGTTCAGCCACAGGTCGTTCCACCACTCCATGGTGACCAGGTCGCCGAACCACATGTGGGCGAGCTCGTGGAGGATGGTCTCCGCCCGCACCTCGTACGCCGCGTCCGTCACCTTCGAGCGGAACACGTACTGGTCGCGGATCGTCACCGCGCCCGCGTTCTCCATCGCGCCCGCGTTGAACTCCGGCACGAAGAGCTGGTCGTACTTCGCGAAGGGGTACGCGTAGTCGAACTTCTCCTGGAACCAGTCGAAGCCCTGCCGGGTGACCTCGAAGATCGCGTCCGCGTCCAGGTACTCGGCCAGCGACGGACGGCAGTAGATGCCGAGCGGGACGCTCCGCCCGTCCTTCTCGTACGAGCTGTGCACGGAGTGGTACGGGCCGACGATCAGCGCCGTGATGTACGACGAGATCCGCGGCGTCGGCTCGAAGACCCAGACGTTGTCCTTCGGCTCCGGCGTCGGCGAGTTGGAGATCACGGTCCAGCCCTCGGGCGCCTTCACGGTGAACTGGAAGGTGGCCTTCAGGTCCGGCTGCTCGAAGGAGGCGAACACCCGGCGGGCGTCCGGCACCTCGAACTGCGTGTAGAGATACGCCTGCTGGTCGACCGGATCGACGAACCGGTGCAGACCCTCACCGGTGTTCGTGTACGAACAGTCCGCGACGACCTTCAGCTCGTTCGGCCCCGCGTGCAGGTGCTTGAGCGCGATCCGCGAGTCCCGGAAGACCGCGGCCACGTCCAGCGACTTCCCGTTCAGCACGACCTCGTGCACCGCGGGTGCGACCAGGTCGATGAAGGTCTCCGCGCCGTCCTCGGCGGAGTCGAAGCGCACGGTGGTCACGGACCGGTAGGTGCCGCCCTCCTGCGCCCCGGTGAGATCGAGGTCGATCTCGTACGAGTCAACGGTGAGCAGGCGCGCCCGCGCTTGCGCCTCTTCACGGGTCAGGTTTGTGCCAGGCACCCGGTCATCTCCTCGGTATGTGACGTTTCTGGTCATCCTTCCACGGAGGATGGACCACCCGCTCGGAGATACCCGGCGCAGCCGACTGCTCACGGTCGGTCATGGTCATCACTCTCGGCCTGCCGCCGAGGACATCGCCTCGGCCTCCTGCGGCACTCCGAACGCGAGGTCCGAAAGCCGCCGGACGCGGAGTGCGGCAGTGGGGACGCTGGGGTGCATGACCATCACCCACCGGCCGAGACCCATCGACCCGACAGCACTCGAAGAGCTCCGCGGGCGTGACGACGCCGCCCGCCGTTGCGCGCCGTACACCGACGAGGAGGGCGGCGCACCGCTGCGCTGCTGTCTGCGCCCCAGCGAGGCGGGAGAGCGCATCGCGCTCGTCTCCTACGCCCCGCTGCGCCGCTGGGCCGCCGAGACCGGGGCCGACCCGGGCGCGTACGACGAGCAGGGCCCGGTCTTCATCCACGCCGGGGACTGCGGGGGGCCGCGGGAACGCGCCGGATACCCGTTCGCCCGGCCCGGCACGCAGCGCACGGCCCGCCGCTACAGCGCCCGCGGCCACATCCTCGGGGGACGCGTGCTCGACCTCGGGGACGATCCCGCGGCGGTGATCGAGGCGGCGCTCGTCGAGGCCTTCGCCGACCCCGAGGTCGCCCTCGTCCACATCAGGGCCGCCGAGTTCGGCTGCTTCCACTACGAGGTACGCAGGCCCTGACCACGTACGACGAGAGGGCGGGCGCCGTCGGCCGGCGCCCGCCCTCTCGTCGTACCGAACCCGGCGTCAGCCGCGCAGCTCCTCCGCGACCAGTTCCGCGATCTGCACCGCGTTGAGCGCGGCGCCCTTGCGGAGGTTGTCGTTGGACAGGAAGAGGGCGAGACCGTTGTCGACGGTCTCGTCCACACGGATGCGGCCCACGTACGAGGCGTCCTTGCCGGCGGCCTGCAGCGGGGTCGGGATCTCGGAGAGCTCGACGCCCTCCGCGTCCTTCAGCAGCTCGTACGCGCGCTCCACGCCGATGGGACGCTCGAAGCGGGCGTTGACCTGCAGCGAGTGGCCCGAGAAGACCGGGACGCGGACGCAGGTGCCGGAGACCTTGAGCTCCGGGATCTCCAGGATCTTGCGGGACTCGTTGCGGAGCTTCTGCTCCTCGTCGGTCTCGAAGGAGCCGTCGTCGACGAGGTTGCCGGCGAACGGCAGCACGTTGTAGGCGATCGGGCGCTTGTAGACGCCGGGCTCCGGGAACTCCACGGCCTCGCCGTCGTACGCCAGCTGGTCCGCCTTCTCGGCGGCCGCGCACGCCTGGGCGCGCAGCTCGGCGACACCGGCCAGGCCCGAGCCGGACACGGCCTGGTAGGTGGTGGCGATCATCGCGACGAGGCCCGCCTCCTGGTGCAGCGGCTTCAGCACCGGCATCGCGGCCATCGTGGTGCAGTTCGGGTTGGCGATGATGCCCTTGGGCCGGTCCTTGATCGCGTGGGGGTTGACCTCGGAGACGACGAGCGGGACCTCGGGGTCGCGGCGCCACGCGGAGGAGTTGTCGATCACCACGGCGCCCTGCGAGGCGACCTTCTCGGCCAGCGCCTTGGAGGTGGCACCACCGGCGGAGAAGAGCACGATGTCCAGGCCCGTGTAGTCGGCGGTGGCCGCGTCCTCGACGGTGATCTCCTGGCCCTCCCAGTCGAGGGTGGATCCGGCCGACCGGGCCGAGGCGAACAGGCGCAGCTCGTCGACCGGGAACTTCCGCTCGGCGAGGATCTTGCGCATGACCGTGCCGACCTGCCCGGTGGCTCCGACGATTCCGACCTTCACGGGGACTCCTCCGTACGTTCCTGCCAGCTGGGTGGCCTGGTGGGTGGCCTGGGTGGCTTCCATGATGCGTATGTCCCCGGCCGCCTTGTCCAATCCATTGTCCGAGGTACGGGACGCATGGGCCCCGTCACACGGCGGAGGGCGGGCGCCCCATGGACGCCCGCCCTCGTGCGGTGGTGCCGGTCACACCGTTACGGGATGACCTTCTCGATCACGACGCTGCCGGTGCCCGCGGCCGTGCCGCGCGCGTTCAGCAGCTGCACCTCGCCGAAGAACTGCCGGCCCTCGGGGGCCGCGCTGCCCACCACGACCTCGGCGGCGACCTGCGCCGACGCGCCGTTGGCGAGCTGCACCGACTGGGTCTCGTCGACCTTGACGGTGCCGAGCGAGGACGCGAAGTACACGTCCCGGTAGTTGTACTCGGTGGTGCCGGCCGGGACCGCGTAGCCGACGACCTTGATCGTGTACGTACCGGCGGCGGGCTTGACGAGGCTGACCGCCTCCTCCGAGTCGCCGTCCGCGGACTGGCCGACCTGCGTCGCACCCAGCCAGACCTCCAGGTCGAGGTCGGCCGCGGTGTCCGAGACGCCGCCGATGGCGACGTCGAGGCGCTCGACGCCCTCACCGATGGTGACGGTGGTCTCCTGCGTCTCGTGGTTGGCGATCGACGGGCGGGTCACCTTCGCCGAGCCGAGCGAGCCGCCCTTCAGCTTGCCGTCGAGGGGGGCGAAGCCGTTGGTGACCTTCCAGTCGACCGCGGCCGGCGTGCCGACCTCGGCCTCGGGGAGGGTCTTCACGGCCGGGTCGAACGCGGCACCGAGCACCGTGACGTCCAGCTTGTACGGGTTGTCCAGCAGCGGGGACGTACGGCGGGACTCGACCTCGATCTCCCAGACGCCTGGCTGCGGGTCGGCGTACGACCTCACGTCGGGGCGGCAGGTGTTGGTCGGGCTCTCGTAGTTCGGGTAGCAGAAGATCGTCGAGCTGTCCTCGACGCCCACGCCGTACGGGTGGATCGAGATGAAGCGCGTCTGGCTCTTGTCTGCCAGCCCGCCGAGCGCGACCTCCAGCGTCTTCGCGCCCGCAGGAACGGTCACGAAGTACGACTTGTGGCTGTTGCGCTGCACCGAACCGGAAGCCGAGAAGGAGTACGACGGCTTGGCCAGCTGCTGCGAGACGACCACGGTGGCGAGGATCTGCTTGTCCACGCCCTCGGTGCGGACGTCGTCCACCTCGAGGATCGCGCTGTGGACACCCGCGGTGCCGGGCCGCGCGTCGACCTTGACCTTGACCGGCTTGTTCAGCGGCAGCCAGACACCGCCGGAGCCCGGCAGGTCGAAGGTGCCGTCGTTGTACTTCCAGTCCAGCTCGTGCCAGACCGGCCAGGCCGGGCCGGTGGTCCGGGTGATCGTGACCTCGTACGACTTCTTCTGGCCGGTCTTGAGGCCGCCCTCGCGGTCGTAGAGGCCCGTGCCGAAGCCCGGGGTCTTCAGGAACTGGTCGATCGCGGTGTCGACCGGGGCCTTCACCGCGTACTCGTGGGCGGTGGCGCCGTCCTTGATGGCCTCCCACGCGTCCACGATGTCGATCAGACCCGCGCCCTGCTCGTGCGCCGCGACACCGCTGATCCGGTTCGCGGTGCTGGTCAGCGCGGTGCGCAGGTTCGCCGGGGTGAGGCCGATCTTCCGCTGCTTCGCGGCGGAGATCAGCAGCGCGCTCGCGCCGGCGGCCTGCGGCGAGGACATCGACGTGCCCTGGAGCATGCCGTAGCCGGCGGGCAGCGCGTAGCCGGCCTCCTTCACCGGTGCACCGGGCAGCCAGGTCTGGATGGTGTTGATGGCCGCGCCGGGGGCGGTGATGGTCGGGGTGAAGCCGCCGTCCTCACGCGGGCCGCGCGAGGAGAAGGGGAACATGGCGTACGACTTCGTCACGGCGGAGCCGTAGTTGGCGGCCCAGGTGGCCTTGCCGATCGCCGCGCCGACGGAGATCACCTTGTCGGCCAGACCGGGGTCGCCGATGGTGTTGATGCCCGGGCCCTCGTTGCCGGCCGAGATGACCAGCTGGACGCCGTAGTCGTCGATGAGACGCGTGTAGAGCTCGGCGCGCGCGTTGTTGCCGTCGTTCAGCGCCGGCAGACCGCCGATGGACATGTTGACGATGTCCACGCCGCGGTTGATGACCAGGTCGGCCATGCCCTCGGTGAGCGCGACGTTGGTGCAGCCGCCGCTCCAGGAGCAGGCGCGCGAGGAGACCAGCTTCGCGCCGGGGGCCGCGCCGTTCATCCTGCCGCCGAACAGGCCGTTGGCGGCGGTGATGCCGGCGACGTGGGTGCCGTGCTCGGACTCGATGATGCCCACGTTGACGAAGTCGGCCTTCTTGCCGACCCAGTCGCCGCCCAGCGGGTCCATCGGGACGTCCTTGCGGATCTCGACCACGAACGGGATCCGCTCGGCGACCTCGGTCGCCGGGTTGTCCGTGCCGAAGTACCCGATCTGGTAGTCGTCCTTGTACGGCTTCATCGGCGCGTTGTTCGTGAAGTCGAAGTCCTGGTCGGTGTCGACGCGCACCGTGCCCGCGGCCGGGTCGTACAGGATGCCGAACCGGTCGGTGGTGTCGCCGTCCCGGTTGACGTCGCCGTGCATGTCGCCGTTGGCGGTGATGGACTCCGTGAAGCGGCTCCACTGGTACGAGCCGGCGGGGGCCTTGAAGGTGCCGCCCACGGTGGTGAAGACGGGACCCTCGACAGGCGTGATCTGGGCGCGCCAGGTGCCGTCGTTGTCGGTGATCGGGTCGGTCGCCGTCACCCAGTCGGTGATCTTGCGCTCGCCGGTCGTGGTCTTCTGGAGCGCCGGGTGACCGAGGTCGACACCGGAGTCCATGATGCCGATGGTCACGCCACGGCCGTCGTACTTCGGGTGGTCCTGGACGAAGTCCACCGCGCCCGTCTCGAAGGACGGGTTGTACGGGTTCTTCGCGGGGGTGTTCTTGTCCGGGGCCGGGTAGGTGCCGGCGGTCGGCGTCGTGGCCGCGCCCTTGGCGCGGTCGGCCGCGGGCGTCGGGTCGTCCAGCTCGATCTCGTGCTTGAGGTCGATGCCGTGGACGCTGCTCAGCTTGGTGGCCGCGTTGACGGCGGCCTCGGCCTTGGCCGTCGGCACGGTGGCGCGTACATAGCCGAGCTTGTCGTACGTCCTGCCGACCGAGGCGCCCTGGACGGCGTCCAGCTGGGCGGCGACCTGCTCGGTCTGGCCGGGCGCGGTGGCGACCATCAGCGTGACGGTCTTCTCGCCCTTGGCCTCGGCCTCGGAGAGCAGTTCCGCGTCGGTGGCGCCGAGCTTGTCGGCGGGCGAGGCGGTCTTGACCGGAGCGGAGCCGGCCGGGTCATCGGCGGAGGCTGCCGAGAACGCGGGCGCGGTGCCGGTGGCGACCAGTGCGGCCACGATGGAGGCAGCCGCCGCCACTCGGGCCGCGCGTCTCGGCCCGGATATGGAGCTCTGGGACTCGGAGGTCATCAGCATCCCTGTTTATGTGAAAGCGGGTCCGGAATTCGGTGCCGGATGACCGATCACACTGTCGTAAGTGACAGGGGTTTGTGGAGAGTTGCCGGAGGCGGGATGTGGTCATGGCGCACATCCGCCATTGGCGGGACGCGCACTGCGGGGACGGAGTGTTCGATAACCGGCATTCCGCCGGGCCGGGTCGTTTAGCGTCTGACGATTTGGGCTGGGGACGGGATCAGGCCTCTAATCTCGCCGCATGAGCCAGGAGTTGAGGGTGGCGGCCTACGCCGTGTGCGTACGGGAGGGGCGGATCCTGCTCGCCCGCTGGGTGGCGCGAGACGGGACGAAACGGTGGACACTGCCCGGCGGCGGGATGGACCACGGCGAGGACCCGCTCGACACCGTCGTCCGCGAGGTCGCCGAGGAGACCGGCTACGACGCCGAGATGACTGCGCTGCTCGGGCTCGACTCGATGCGGGTGCTCCGGCCGCGCAGGGGCAGGGTCGGCGCCGGCTCCGACTTCCACAGCCTGCGCATCGTCTACGAGGGGCGGATCACCGGCGGCGAACTGCGCCCCGAGGCGGACGGCTCCACCGACCTCGCCGCCTGGCACGCGCTGGACGCCGTCCCCGCACTCGAACGGGTCGCGCTCGTCGACATCGGCATCGACCTGTGGCGCGAACGGCCCGCCGTGGGCCGGGTGAACGGACACCATCCCGACCCCCCTTCGGTGAACGGCTGAAACACGCCCAACTCCTCACACGCCGGGCAACGCGTCCCGCCCCGGCGGAGTCCTGCCGGTCGAGCCCGCACGTCATCGCTCACGCAAACGCTCGCTGACAGGAGAGTTCGTATGACAGTTCGTACGGTTCGGACGGCCCTGACCGGAGCGGTGGTGGCGGCCGCGGTCGCCACCACGGCCTTCGCCGCCCCCACGACGGCCGCGGCAGAGCCCGGAACCGGCGGCGGCCACGACGGCACCCGCACCGCGATCGAGGCGGCCGTGCGCGCCGGAGTACCCGGTGTCGTGGCCAGGGCCCAGGGCCCGGGCGGCACCTGGGACGGCACCACCGGCCTCGCGAACACCGCCACCGGTCGCGAGCGGCTCCCGCAGGACCGCTTCCGCGTCGGCTCCATCACCAAGACGTTCGTCGCCACCGTCCTGCTGCAACTGGAGGCCGAGGGCAGGCTGGGCCTCGACGACACCGTCGAGAAGTGGCTGCCCGGCGTCGTCCGCGGCAACGGCCACGACGGACGGAAGATCACCGTACGGCAGCTCCTCAACCACACCAGCGGGATCTACAGCTACACCGCCGACCCCGGCTTCGAGGCGAAGGTCTTCGGGCCCGGCTTCCTCGAGCACCGCTACGACACCTGGAAGGACCGCGAGCTCGTCGCCGTCGCGATGACGCACAAGCCGGAGTTCGCGCCCGGCACCGGCTGGAGCTACTCCAACACCAACTACGTCCTCGCCGGAATGGTGATCGGGAAGGTGACGGGACGGCCGTACGGGCAGGAGGTCGAGCGCCGCATCCTGCGCCCGCTCAAGCTGCACGCGACCAGCGTGCCCGGCACTGCCGCCAGGATGCCGCGGCCCAGTGGCCGTGCGTACTCGAAGCTGTCCAGGGACCCGGCCGCGGACACGGTCCACGACGTCACCGAACTGAACCCGTCGATCGCCGGCGCCGCGGGCGAGATGATCTCGACCACCTCGGACCTCCAGCGCTTCTACCGCGCGCTGCTGAGCGGAAAGCTCCTGCCCGCACAGCAGTTGAAGGAAATGACGGACACCGTGCCGATGTCGCCCGAGACCCCGCGGTACGGCTACGGGCTCGGCCTGATGCGCACCGAGCTGTCCTGCGGCAAGGAGGTGTGGGGCCATGGCGGCGGCATCCATGGCTCCCTCTCCGAGGCGGTCACCACCCGGGACACCCGCCACTCCTTCGCGCTGAACCTCAACGCCGACTGGGCGGGGGACCCGGCGGCGATCGTCGACGCCGAGTTCTGCTGACGCCCGGGCCCTAGCGGGGGAGGACGACCACGTAGGCGGCGGGATCCCGTTCCGGCGCTGCCATCAGGGCCGTACGGATCACCGTCGCCTGCTGGTCGGGGGTCACCCGCAGCTTCTTCGGGGTGATGTGGACCACGGTGATGCCGAGCCGCTCCAGGTGCTCGCGCTTACGGGCGTACGCGGTCCAGTCCTCCTCCGGCTCGCCGGGGCCCCCGGCGTCCCCGAGGTCGCTGTGGCGGGGGGCACGGGTGTCGAGCTCCACGGCGACGGCCTGCTCGGGCCAGTAGGCGTCGACGCCGCCGAGGTGGGGGCCGCCGGGCAGACGCAGATCCACGTTCCACAGCGGGTCGGGGAGCCCGTACCGCCGTACGAGCGCGTACAGCCGGTCCTCGGCGATGGCCCGCCCCCAGGCGAGCAGCGAGTCCACGGCGCCCACGACGTGGGGCTGCGACAAGAGCCGGGCGCGGGTCAACTCCCGTACGACCGCAGCGGGTTCACAGTGTCCGCCGCGGACGGCCTCGGTGAGCAGGCGGCGTACGGCCGCGGCTTCGGAGAGCCGCGCGACGGCGTCCGCGAGCGCGCGGGCCACCGGGGCGACGGGCAGTCCCGTCACGTCGACCGGTCTCGGCGGCGTGTGCGTCCGGATCAGCCGGGCGCAGCCCGCCGACCGCAGCCGCCGGGTGCGCGGCACCAGCACGTCGATCCGGTCCAGCGACAGCAGCGGCGGCGCCGAGGCGAAGCCGTGCAGTGCGAGAGCGGCGAGCCCGGTGATCATGGCCTCGCCCGCGACGCCGGGCCGGTCGGCGTACAGCAGCACGGCGTGCAGCCGCTCCTCGCTGGTCGGCGGCCCGGGATGGAGCACGTACACGCCCGGCAGCACCTGCTGCCACGGACCGCCGGGCCTGCACTGCTCGGCGGCCTTGCCTGCCGGCACGCCGTGCTCGCGCAGCTGGGCGGCGGTGAGGACGCGGCTGTGGGCGTCGGTGAGGTGGCTCAAGGGGCGGGGGGAGAGCGGGGTGTTGTGGTTCATGACCCGCCAATTCCCGCGTGCCCGGCGGCTCCTAACCGCTGTTACACACCCGTCGACAATTGAGGACAACACCGTCCTAAAGTACGGACGTTCGACTGCCGATCAGGCCCCCGTGTCCGACCCGCCGCCCGGGACGTTTCCCCCACTCCGCCCCTTCCACCCAGCCCGTCCGGCGTTCGAGGACGGACACGCGGGCCGACCGGACGGTCCGGTCGGCCCGGGGCCGGAGGCCTGCCCCGGGAAGGGGCGAGCCGCGTCAGGCCCGCGACGCGTCGCAGGACTGGGCGCGCAGGGACCGGGCGAGGTCGTCGCGGGACTCGAGGACGAGGCGGCGCAGCGCAGGCGGCGCCGAGGCATGCGCGGCCAGCCACGCATCCGTCGCCGCGAGCGTGGACTCGTTGTCCTGGAGCCCCGGGAACAGCCCCTGCACCACGTCCATGCCGATCTGGATCGACCTCTCGGCCCACACCCGCTCGATCGCCTCGAAGTACTTCTCCGCGTACGGCGCGATCAGCTCCCGCTGCGACGCCTGTACGAACCCCGAGATCGTCGCCGTCACCAGCGCGTTGGAGAGCGCGTCGGACTCCACGACCTGTGCCCACGCCTGGTCCTTGACCGCCGCCGACGGCCGGGCGGCCAGGCACCGCACCTGGTAGCGCTTGCCGGACGCGGTGTCGTCCCGCGCCAGCTCCGCGCCGATCACCGTCTCGTCCGCCACCCCGTGCGAGGCGAGCGGCTCCAGGAAGGCCCAGCGCAGCTCCTGGTCCACGTCCAGCCCGTCGATCGTCGCCGTACCGTCCAGCAGCCCCTGCAGTAGCTGCAGGTCCGCCTCCGTCGTCGCCGTCGTCGCGAAGAACCGTGCCCACGTGAGCTGGTGCTGGCTCCCCGGCTCCGCCAGCCGCAGTTCCCGCAGCGCGCACTCGGACAGGAGCAGCCCGCCCTCCTCGCGCCACTCGGGCGCCGCGTAGTGCACGAGCGCCGTACGCGCCCACGCGTGCACCATCTGCAGCACACCGATGTCCGACTCACGCCCCGCGAAGTCGAGGACCAGCGCCACGAAGTCCCGCGCCGGCATGAGCGCGTCCCGCGTCATACTCCACAGCGCCGACCAGCACAGCGCCCGCGCGAGCGGGTCCGTGACGGAACCCAGATGCGACCGCAGCGTCTCCAGCGAGCCCTCGTCGAAGCGGATCTTGCAGTAGGTCAGGTCGTCGTCGTTCACGAGCACCAGCGCCGGCTTCTCCTCGCCCGCCAGCTCCGCGACCACCGTCCGGGCCCCGACGACGTCCACCTCGGCGCGCGCGTAGCGCACCAGGTCCGTGCCCTCGTGCCGGTACAGCCCGACCGCGACCCGGTGCGGCCGCAGGTGGTCGCCGTCCTGGACGACGGCCACCTCGGTGATCCGGCCGCCCGCGTCGTACGTGACGACAGGGGTCAGCGCGTTGACGCCCGCCGTCTCCAGCCACGACCGCGACCACGCCGCCAGGTCCCGTCCGGACGTCTCCTCCAGCACGGACAGCAGGTCACCGAGCCGCGTGTTCCCGTACGCATGCCGCTTGAAGTAGCGCCGCGCGCCCTCCAGGAACGCGTCCCGCCCCGCGTACGCGACCAGCTGCTTCAGCACGGACGCGCCCTTCGCGTACGTGATCCCGTCGAAGTTGAGCTTCGCGTCCTCCAGGTCGTGGATGTCGGCCGTGACCGGGTGCGTGGAGGGCAGCTGGTCCGCGCGGTACGCCCATGCCTTGCGGTTGTTCGCGAAGGTCACCCACCCGTTGCGGAAGCGGGTCGCCTCCACCATCGAGAAGGACCCCATGAAGTCCGCGAAGGACTCCTTCAGCCACAGGTCGTCCCACCACTGCATGGTGACCAGGTCGCCGAACCACATGTGCGCCATCTCGTGCAGGATGACGTTCGCCCGCCGCTCGTACGACGCCTGCGTCACCTTCCCCCGGAAGACGAACTCCTCCCGGAAGGTCACGCACCCCGGGTTCTCCATGGCGCCGATGTTGTACTCGGGCACGAAGGCCTGGTCGTACTTCCCGAAGGGGTACGGGAAGTCGAAGTGTTCGTGGAAGAAGTCCAGGCCCTGCTTGGTGACGAGGAAGATGTCGTCCGCGTCGAAGTGCTTGGCCAGGCCCTTGCGGCACATCGCGCCGAGCGGGATCTCCAGCCTCGTGCCGTCGTCGGACGTGCGCGTGTAGAGATCGGTCTCGTAGTGGTACGGCCCGGCGACGACGGCGGTGATGTACGTCGAGATGGGCTTCGTCTCCGCGAAACGCCAGGTCTCCCCGTCCCGCGACTCCTCCGCCCCGTTGCTCCAGACCGTCCACCCCTCGGGTGCGGCCACCTCGAAACGGAAGGGGGCCTTGAGGTCCGGCTGCTCGAAGTTCGCGAAGACACGGCGCGCGTCGGCCGGCTCGTACTGCGTGTAGAGGTAGACCTCGCCGTCCTCCGGGTCCACGAACCGGTGCAGACCCTCACCGGTCCGGCTGTAGGCGCACTGCGCGTCGACGACCAGGACGTTCTCGGCGCGGAGCGCGGGGAGCGCGATCCGGGAGCCGTCGAAGACGGCGGCAGGGTCCAGCTCCTCCCCGTTCAGGGTGACGGCGGTCACGGAGGGGGCGACCAGATCGGCGAAGGTGGTGGCGCCCGGCTCGGCCGAGCGGAAGCGGATCGTCGTCACCGAACGGAACGTCCGCGGCTCCGGACCGCCCTCCTCGATCGCGGACCGCAGATCGAGGAAGACCTCGTACCCGTCGACGGCCAGCAGTGCGGCCCGCTTGCGGGCCTCGTCGCGGGACAGATTCTCTCCGGGCACGGCCACTCCTTCGTGTCTCGTTCGAACAGCACCGATCCTCGCATGCGCCACTGACCGGGGATATCGGGGAATGCCCACGGGGACGGGCGGCGTTTGCCCATGGAGGTGCGCATCCCACATGAGGAGAGAGATGTCCGAGAACAGGACCCCCGCCGACTTCTGGTTCGACCCCCTGTGCCCCTGGGCCTGGATGACCTCCCGCTGGATGCTCGAGGTGGAGAAGGTCCGTCCGGTGGACGTGCGCTGGCACGTCATGAGTCTGGCCGTGCTCAACGAGGACCGGCTGGACGAGCTGCCGGAGGAGTACCGTGAGCTGCTCAGGACGGCCTGGGGCCCGGTCCGGGTCGTCGTCGCCGCCCAGCAGAAGCACGGCGACGACGTCGTCGGCCCCCTGTACACGGAGCTCGGCACCCGTATCCACAACGACGGCCGCGGAGCGACCCCCGAGGTGATCCTGGAAGCCCTCGAGGCGGTGGGCCTGCCGGCCGAGCTCGCGGACTACGCCGAGTCGGACGCGTACGACGTCGAGCTGCGCGCCTCCCACAAGGAGGGCATCTCCAAGGTCGGCCAGGACGTCGGCACGCCGGTCATCGCGGTGCCGGGCGCGGACGGCGAGCAGATCGCCTTCTTCGGCCCGGTCGTCACCCCGGCGCCGAAGGGCGAGGAGGCGGCGAAGCTGTGGGACGGCACGCTGCTGGTGGCGTCGATCCCGGGCTTCTACGAGATCAAGCGGACGCGCACGAACGGTCCCGACTTCTCCAACCTCTGAGCCTCATGTGTGGAAGGGCCCCCGGCAAGTCATGTCCTCGCCGGGGGCCCTTCGTCACTCCGCCTGCAGGTGAAGGTTGAGAAGACGATCACGAGCAGGACGACTGTACGGCCCCGGTCACGTCACGGTGCGATGAGCGGCGTGCGCTCCTTGGCCTCGGCATAATGCTTCGCCACGTCCTGCCAGTTGACGACCTGCCACATGGCCTCGATGAAGTCCACCTTCTGGTTCTTGTACTGAAGGTAGAACGCGTGCTCCCAGGCGTCGAAGACCAGGATCGGCACGGACCCCTGGCCGACATTGCCCTGGTGGTCGTACACCTGCTCGACGATGAGCCGCCCGCTGACCGGCTCGTACGCGAGGACGCCCCAGCCCGAGCCCTGGGTGGTCGCCGCGGCTTTGGAGAGCTGGGTGACTCTGCTGCGCAATTCCCTGCGGGGGTGACGGCGGGCACGGGATGATCGTTCCTGTGGCTGTTGTTCTGTCGTGCGGCCGTGGGGGTGGTGTG
>NZ_JBHWKX010000026.1:29725-101344 GCF_042730885.1 Streptomyces sp. NPDC059909 | reverse complement strand
CGTCCTCGCCGACCACGATCTCGAGCAGCACACCGGAGGTGGGCGCCGGGATCTCGGTGTCGACCTTGTCCGTGGAGACCTCGAGCAGCGGCTCGTCGGCCTCGACGGTCTCGCCGACCTGCTTCAGCCAGCGGGTGACGGTGCCCTCGGTGACCGACTCGCCCAGCGCGGGCAGGACGACGTCGGTGCCGGTGGCGCCGCCCGCCGGAGCGGCGGGCGCGGCGGCGGGGGCCGGGGCGGCAGGGGCCTCGGCAACGGGGGCCGGGGCGGCGGGCGCGGCCGGAGCCGCGGGGGCCTCGGCAGCGGCGGCGGCCGGGGCCGGGGCGGCGGCAGGCGCGCCCGTGCCGTCGTCGATGACGGCCAGCTCGGCGCCGACCTCGACGGTCTCGTCCTCGGCGACCTTGATGGACGCCAGGACACCGGAGGCCGGTGCGGGGATCTCGGTGTCGACCTTGTCGGTCGACACCTCGAGCAGCGGCTCGTCGGCCTCGACGCGCTCGCCCTCGGCCTTCAGCCAGCGGGTGACGGTGCCCTCGGTGACGCTCTCGCCGAGCGCCGGAAGGGTTACGGAAACCGGCATGGTTTCGGTTGCTCCTTACGAATGTGCGGTAGTGGTCGTCGTCGCGCCCGTTGACTGAATCAGTCGTGGGAGTGGAGCGGCTTGCCCGCGAGGGCCAGGTGGGCCTCGCCGAGCGCCTCGTTCTGCGTCGGGTGCGCGTGGATGAGCTGCGCGACCTCGGCCGGCAGAGCCTCCCAGTTGTAGATCAGCTGAGCCTCACCGACCTGCTCGCCCATACGGTCACCGACCATGTGGACGCCGACCACGGCACCGTCCTTGACCTGGACGAGCTTGATCTCGCCCGCGGTCTTCAGGATCTTGCTCTTGCCGTTGCCCGCGAGGTTGTACTTCAGAGCGACGACCTTGTCCGCGCCGTAGATCTCCTTGGCCTTGGCCTCGGAGAGGCCCACGGAGGCGACCTCGGGGTGGCAGTACGTCACCTTCGGCACGCCGTCGTAGTCGATCGGGACGGTCTTGAGACCGGCCAGACGCTCCGCCACCAGGATGCCCTCGGCGAAGCCGACGTGCGCGAGCTGGAGCGTCGGGACGAGGTCACCGACGGCCGAGATGGTCGGCACGTTGGTCCGCATGTACTCGTCGACGAGGACATAGCCGCGGTCCATCGCGACGCCCTGCTCCTCGTAGCCCAGGCCCTGCGAGACCGGGCCGCGGCCGACGGCGACCAGCAGCACCTCGGCCTCGAAGGTCTTGCCGTCGGCGAGGGTGACCCGCACACCGTCCTCGGTGTACTCGGCCTTCTCGAAGAAGGTGCCGAGGTTGAACTTGATGCCGCGCTTGCGGAAGGCGCGCTCAAGAAGCTTCGAGCTGTTCTCGTCCTCGACCGGGACGAGGTGCTTCAGGGCCTCGACGATCGTGATGTCGGTGCCGAAGGACTTCCACGCGGAGGCGAACTCGACGCCGATGACGCCGCCGCCCAGCACGATCGCGGACTTCGGCACCCGGTCCAGGACCAGCGCGTGGTCCGAGGAGATGATGCGGTTGCCGTCGATGGTCAGACCCGGCAGCGACTTCGGCACGGAGCCCGTGGCGAGGAGGACGTGGCGGCCCTGGACGCGCCGGCCGTTGACGTCGACGGAGGTGGGGGACGACAGCCGGCCCTCGCCCTCGATGTACGTCACCTTGCGGGAGGCGATCAGACCCTGCAGGCCCTTGTACAGCCCGGAGATCACCTCGTCCTTGTACTTGTGGACGGCCGGGACGTCGATGCCCTCGAAGGTGGCCTTGACGCCGAACTGCTCACTCTCGCGGGCCTGGTCGGCGACCTCACCCGCGTGCAGCAGGGCCTTGGTGGGAATGCATCCACGGTGCAGGCAGGTGCCGCCGACCTTGTCCTTCTCGATCAGGGCGACGTCCAGGCCCAGCTGCGCTCCGCGCAGTGCCGCGGCGTAACCGCCGCTACCACCGCCGAGGATCACTAGGTCGAAAACGGTGCTGGCGTCGTTCGCCACGTCACGTCCTCCATGCATGTGCGCCGGGCGCCGGTCGTCCGTGACCGCGCGGCGGCTGGTGTTCGGCCGCTTGTCTTCGGCCCTGTGGTGGGGGCCCTGTCCTGCCGAGAACCCATCTTCGCACTTGTTGACGGAAGGCGGGACGCGGGGCCGGGGTCCGGGACGGCGGTTCTGCCGTCCCCCGCGGTTACTCGTCCGTATGAACTACGGATTCCGTTGAAGGCGCAACGGCCCCGGGGTATTCCCGGGGCCGTTGCGCCGGCGCGGGCGGGCGGCTCGGTCAGCGGCCGACGCCGTGCCCGCTGCGTCACATCAGCCCAGGTCACCCGCGGCGGTGCGCTCGGCGAGCTTCACCAGGGTGCGGACCGCGGAGCCGGTGCCGCCCTTGGGGGTGTAGCCGTAGGGGCCGCTCTCGTTGAAGGCCGGGCCGGCGATGTCCAGGTGGGCCCAGGTGACGCCCTCGCCGATGAACTCCTTCAGGAACAGACCGGCGACCAGGCCGCCGCCCATGCGTTCGCCCATGTTCGCGATGTCGGCGGTCGGCGAGTCCATGCCCTTGCGCAGGTCGGCCGGGAGCGGCATGGGCCAGGAGTCCTCGCCCACCTCCTCGGCGATCTCGTGGATGGCCGTGCGGAACGCGTCGTCGTTGGCCATGATGCCGAACCGGCGGTGGCCCAGCGCCAGCACCATCGCACCGGTGAGGGTCGCCACGTCCACGATCGCGTCGGGGTTCTCCTCGCACGCCTTGGTGAGCGCGTCGGCCAGCACGAGGCGGCCCTCGGCGTCGGTGTTGAGCACCTCCACCGTCTTGCCGCTGTACATGCGCAGGACGTCGCCGGGGCGGGTGGCGGTGCCGGACGGCATGTTCTCGGCGAGCGCCAGCCAGCCGGTGACGTTGATCTCCAGGCCGAGGCGCGCGGCGGTGACGACGGTGGCGAAGACCGCGGCGGCGCCGCTCATGTCGCACTTCATCGTCTCGTTGTGGCCGGCCGGCTTCAGCGAGATGCCGCCCGAGTCGTACGTGATGCCCTTGCCGACCAGGGCCAGGCTCTTCTGCGCCTTCGGGTGCGTGTAGCCGAGGCGGACCAGGCGCGGGCCGTGCGCCGCACCCTGGCCGACGCCGAGGAGGCCGCCGTACCCGCCCTTGACGAGCGCCTTCTCGTCGAGCACCTGCACCTTGATGCCGTGCTCCTTGCCGGCGGCGGTGGCGACGGCGGCGAACGACTCGGGGAACAGGTCGTTCGGCGGGGTGTTGATCAGGTCACGGGCGCGGTTGACCTCCTCGGCCAGCGCGATCGCCCGCTCGGCCGCGGCCTTGTACGCCTTGTCGCGCGGCTTGGCGCCGAGCAGGGCGACCTCGGCCAGCGGCTGCTTCCGGCCGTTGCCGTTCTTCTCGTTCTTCGCGCCCTTGCCGTTGCCGCCGTCCTGGTACGCGGTGAAGGCGTACGCACCGAGCAGCGCGCCCTCCGCGACGGCCTCGGCGTCCTCGGACGCCTCGACGGGCAGCGCGAACGCGGCCTTTTTCGTACCGGCCAGCGCACGGGCGGCGGATCCGGCGGCGCGCCGCAGCGACTCCGCCGTGTACGCCTCGTCCTTCTCCGGGGCCTGACCGAGACCGACCGCCACGACGACCGGGGCCTTCAGGCCCGACGGCGCGGGCAGCTTGGTCACCTCGCCCTCGGCACCCGAGGCACCGAGGGTCTCCAGGACGGTGGCGAGCTTTCCGTCGAACGCCTTGTCCACGGCCTCGGCGCCGGGCGCGACGACCGGGCCCTTGGCGCCCTTCGCGACGCCGACGACGATCGCGTCGGCGCGCAGCGTCGCAGCGCCGGCAGTGCTGAGAGTGAGAGCAGTCACGGTGGTGAATTCTCGCTTCCGTTGAGTTCCATGGCCGAGGGGGTGGGGTCGGCCGTGCCCGGCGCATCGTAGATCGGGCGAGTTTGAGCGCCGTGACGAGCCTACGCGCGCCTGTGATGTTCGCTCACGCCAGCGGCGGTTCACCCGTCAGTGGTGTCTCCGACATGTTTGCCGCGCGGACCGTGAGTCCTGCGTCACACTCGGGGCGAATGCGCAAGGGAGCGAGTGGCTGCTTTGCATGATTTCCACAGGTCCTCCGCGGAATCTCCGCATGCGAGGCCTTCGAGGGGGGGTGCGCGATGGCGTACGGAATCGGTATGGGCAGACTCGCCGACACGTTCAGCACGTTCAGCACGTACGGGCGCGGGGGAGGGGCATCCGGTCCGGGCGGGGCAGGCGGCAGGTCCGGCTCGGGCAGGCTCGGCGGCAGGACGGTGGTCGCGCTCGCCGCGTCCGCGCTCCTCGCGGCCGTGCTGCCCGCGTCGACCGCGGCCGCCGCCGACCCGGTGCCGCGGATCGACCTGAAGGTCCTCGTCGTCGACGACGGCGGCTCCTCCGTGGCCGCTGTCACCTCCGAGCTGCGCAGCACCGGCGTCCCGTACAGCGTCGTCGACCTGTACGACCCGGGCCGGCCGCAGATCACCGCGGCGTTCCTCAGCGACACGGTCGGCGGCCGCCCGCGCGCCAAGTACCAGGGGGTGGTCCTGCCGAGCGAGGCCCCCTTCGGGACGGATCCCGCGGGCGCCGCCGAGCAGGCCGCCCTCGTCGCGTACGAGAAGACCTTCGGGATCCGCCAGATCGACGCGTACACCTGGGCGCATCCGGGCGTCGGGCTCGACTACACCAGCGAGGGCGGCTGGGCGGGCACCCTCGACGGCGTCCCGGCCGCCGTCACCGCGGCGGGCCGCTCCGGCCCCTTCGGCTATCTCGACGGGCCGCTGACCTTCGAGGACAACGCCCCGGACGTGAGCGAGAGCTACGGCTATCTGGCCCGCCCCCGCGAGGGCTTCACCAGTCTTGTCGACGCGCCCGTACCCGGCGGCGACGGCCGCGCGAGCCTGCTCGGCGAGTACGCGCACGACGGGCGCCGCGAGCTCGTCGTGACCTTCGCGTACAACCAGCACCAGCGGCAGTTCCGGCTGCTCGCCCGCGGCATGGTCGAGTGGCTCACCCAGGGCGTCCACCTCGGTCAGAGCCGCAACTACTTCGCGGTCCACGTCGACGACGTCTTCGCGCCCGACGCCCGCTGGGACACCGAGCGCAACTGCACCCCGGGCGACATCGACTGCGCGGGCCCGGGCGGCGAGCAGACCCCCGACATCCGGATGACCGCCGCCGACGCGCAGTACGCCGCCCAGTGGCAGCGGTCCAGCGGCTTCACCCTCGACATGGTCTACAACGCGGGCGCGGGCGAGGAGTGGAAGGCCGAGCACGGCGGCGTGGACGCGCTCACCGCACAGCTGCTGGCCGACCGGGCCAGGTACCGCTGGATCAACCACACCTACACCCACCCGTTCCTCGGCTGCGTCCAGGACGTCTCCGTCGTCCCGTGGCAGTGCGCCAAGGACACTGCGGGCAACACGCTGTGGATGAGCCGCGCCCAGATCTCCGCGCAGATCCGCGACAACCACAACTGGGCCGTGAACAAGGGCATCTCCGTCGACCGCACCGAACTGGTCACAGGAGAGCACTCGGGTCTCAGGACGCTCCCGCAGCAGCCGGCCGACAACCCCAACCTGGCGCCCGCGCTCTCCGACAACGGCGTCAAGTGGGTCGCGAGCGACAACTCCCGTGAGCCGCAGCAGCGGGCGGTCGGCAGCGCGCTCACCGTGCCCCGCCACCCGATGAACGTGTACTACAACGTGGGCACCGCGGCGGAGATGGCCGACGAGTACAACTGGATCTACGCGGCACAGGCGGACGGCGGCAGCGGCATCTGCGAGACCAACCCGGCCTCCACGTGCCTGGACGGGCCGCTGGACACCGGAACCGGCTACGCGGACTACATCGTTCCGCAGGAGGCCGGGATCGCCCTCGGCCATGTGATCGCGAACGACCCGCGCCCGCACTACGTCCACCAGTCCAACCTGGCCGAGGACCGCATCCTCTACCCGGTGCTCGACCGGATCCTCGGCGACTACCGCGCGCTGTTCGCCGACAGCGCCCCCCTCGTCAACCCCCGGCAGCGCGACACCGGTACGGAACTGAGCCGCCGCGCCGCATGGCAGAAGGCCCTCGACGGCGGCAAGGTCACGGCGTACCGCATCGGCACCACCGTCACCGTCCAGGCCCCGTCCGGGGTCGCCGTCCCCGTCACCGCACCCGAGGGAACCCGCAAGCAGCTCCTGCTCGGCACGGCCGTCTTCGGCACCCCGTACGCCGGGCAGCGGTCGGCCTGGACCGCGCCCGAGGTGCTCCAGTCCGCCGTCACCCTGCGGCTGCCCGCCTGACCCGCGGGCCCGCGAGCCGCACCGCCACGCACCCCGGCCGGCCCGGCCGGGGTGCGTCGCCCGCGCGGAAAGAGCGGGCACCGGCCACATGCACGCGCACCAGCGACATGCGCGCGCACCGGCCACATGCACCGGCTCCGGCCACATGCATGCCCGGCGACCACATGCCTGCGCTCCGACCACATGCACGAGCACCACGCACACCGCACGTCCAGGGGGGACCCAGCACGATGAGCCAGGGACGTCACGTCACCATGCTCACCGAAGGCACCTATCCGCACGCCCACGGAGGCGTCAGCACCTGGTGCGACCAACTCGTCCGCGGAATGCCCGAGTTCGACTTCACCGTCACCGCCCTCACCGGCAGCGGGCGCGAGCCCGTCACCTGGGAGCTGCCGCCCAACGTCCGCAGACACACCGCCGTCCCCCTGTGGGGGCCGCGCCCCGGCCGCGCCCGCGCACCCCGCGGCAGGGGCACCCGCCGGCGCTTCCTCGGCACCTACGAGCGATTCCTGCTGTCCCTGCTCGACCCGGACGCACAGTGCGACTTCGGCACCGAGCTCGACGCCCTCGCCGTGGAGGCCCGGGCCGGCCGGCTCTCGGCCGCCCTGCGCACCGAGGCCGCCGTCCGCACCCTGATGTGGATATGGACCATGCCGCATCTGCCGACCACCGCGGCCCGCCCCACCGTCCACGACGCCCTGACTGCCACCGATCTGCTCGAGCACGCGCTGCGCCCGCTCGCGACCCGGATACCCGAGGACAGCGTCGCCCACGCCGTCAGCAGCGGCCTCGCCACGCTCCCCGCGCTCGCCGCGAAGCGCCTGGACGGTGTGCCCTTTCTCCTCACCGAGCACGGCATCTATCTGCGCGAGCGCTATCTCGGCTACCGCAGCGAGGCGCAGCGCTGGCCGGTCAAGGCGTTCATGCTCGGCTTCTACCGGGAGCTCAACACACTGGGGTACCGGCGGGCCGATCTGATCACCCCGTGCAACCAGTACAACCGCCGCTGGGAGGAGCGCGGCGGCGCCCACGCCGACCGCATCCGTACCGTCTACAACGGCGTCGACCCGCACGCCTTCCCGCACGCCGGGGCCGAGCCGTCCGTGCCCACCCTGAGCTGGGCCGGCCGGATCGACCCGATCAAGGACCTGGAGACGCTGGTCCACGCCTACGCCCTGGCCCGGGCCGAACTCCCGGAGTTGCGGCTGCGGTTGTTCGGAGCGCCCCCCGAGGGAGGGGAGTGGTACCAGACCCGGCTGGAGAAGCTCGCCGCCGAACTCGGCGTCACCGACGGGATCGGCTGGGAGGGGCGCGTCAGCGACGTCGCGCGCGCGTACGCCGCCGGGCACGTGGTGATGCTGTCCAGCATCAGCGAGGGCTTCCCCTTCTCGATCATCGAGGCCATGTCCTGCGGCCGGACGACCGTGTCCACCGATGTGGGGGGAGTGCGGGAGGCGGTCGGCGACACGGGCCTCGTGGTCCCGCCGCGCGAGCCCGAGGCGCTGGCCGCGGCGGCCGTGGAGCTCCTGCGGGACGGGGAACGCCGCGCCGAGCTGGGCCGGCGCGCCCGGCAGCGGGTCATCGACCGCTTCACGCTGCGGCGTTCCGTCGGCGCCTTCCGCCAGATCTATCTGGAGCTGGCCGGGGCGCCGGGCGCGGTGTACGAGCCGCCGCTCGTCGAGACCGTCGACGACTGGACGCTGGAGCTGAAGGATCCCTGGTACCGGGACCTCGCCGCGGACGGGAGCGCCTGGTGAGCGGCCCGATGTGGCTCAAGGAGCCCGCAGCCGCCGCGCAGGACAACCTGCCGTACGTGCCGAGGCGGCGTCGCCCCGGCTGGGCCGCGGCCGACCCGCTCGACGAACTCGCCGAGCGGCTGGAGGACTTCGTCGCGGCGGCCGTCCACCCGGACGAGATAGCCGCGCTGCTCGAGTCCGACGGGCTGACGGACGAGCAGATACGTCTCCGCTACGGCCGCGAGGACTCCTTCGCGCTGGCCGAGGAGCTGTACGGACGCGTCGAACGCCGCTTCCCCGAGCCGGCCGTCCCGCCCGACGACCCCTCGGCCGGGACGCTCCTCGCCTGCCTCCTGCGCGGGGTGATCTTCGCGCTGCCCGGGCTCGGTTACGTGCTGGCCGCGCCCCTCCTGGCGGGTGGCCGGTCCGCGTACGGCCTCCCGGCGGGCGCGATCCCGCTCCTGGCGGGCGCGCTCGCCGGCTGGACCTGGAACCAGGCCCTCTCCCACCGCGCCTACTCCTGGCTCGGCCTCGGCGACCGCCCCGCGGCCGCGCGGTCCCTGCTGCTGGGTGCCCCCGCGGGCGCGCTGCTCGCCACGGCAGCGGCGCTCGCCTCCGCGGGCCCCTCCGACGGCCCGGCCCTGCTCTTCACAGCGGGCCAGTCCCTCTACCTCGCGGCGGCGACCGTCCTCCTGGTCCTGGCCCGGGACCGGGCGCTGCTGCTCGCCCTGCTGCCCCTGGCGGCGGGAGCCTCCTGCGCTGCACTGCAGCCCCTGCCGTCGTGGGTACGGATCGTGCTGCTGGTGACCTCGGCGACGGCGGCGGTGTGCTGTGCGGCATGGGCGCTGCGTCCGTCGACACCAGCGTCCCGGCGCGCCGGCCGGACGCGCGGCCGGCCCGCCGCGAACGCGGCGGGGCCCGCCCTGATCGGCTGTCGCCGCGCCGGTCGTCGCCGGTGGTGGAGTGCCGTGACCGACGTGGCCGGCCGCGGGGGTGGTGTCCGGCAGGAGACCGGCCCCGCCACCGGGGCGCCCTGGCTCGGCGGGTCGTTGCCGTACGGCCTCTTCGGGCTCGGGACCGGCACACTGGTGCTCCATGTCGCCCTGGACATCCCGCCGTTGGCCGTCGCGCTCACGCTCAGCATGGGCCCCGCCGAGTGGCTGCTGCACCGCTTCCGGGCCGACAGCCTCGCCGGGCTGAGGGCCAGCACCACGCCGCGCGGCTTCCGCGTGTCCGTCGCGGCGACGCTGGCGCGGTGCCTCGCGGGTTATCTGGGTGCCCTGTCGACGTTCGCCGCGGTGGCGATGCTGCTGTGGCCGGGCGGCGGCCGCGGGCCCGGCGGGGCCGCGCTCGCGGGGGTGCTGCTGCTCGGGGTCGTGCTGTGGACCGGGCTGCTGCTGCAGGCGTTCGGGGCGGTGCTGAGCGCGGCCGGCGTGTGCTGCGCGGCAGCCCTGGTCGCCGTCCTGGTCCCGGACGCGGCGCTGCTCGTCGTGCCCGGGACGGCCGCCGCCGTACTCGCCGGGCTGGTCTGTGTGCTGCTGGGCCGGATCACCGCCCACCGCTGAGGAGCCCTCCCCGTGAGCCTGCTGGTGCCGCTGTACGAACACCCCGCCGACCGCCCCGAAGCCTGGCGGGCCGTCATCGCCGCCGCGCCCCGTCTCTACGGAGTCGTGCTCAACCCGGCCAGCGGCCCCGGGGACACCATTGACCCCGCGTTCGCGTCGGTGGCAGCCGAGCTGCGGGCGGCCGGTGTGCGCGTACTCGGCTACACCGACACGGCGTACGGCCGCCGCCCGCACGCCGACGTCGTACGCGATCTGCTGCGCCACCGCGACTGGTACGGCGCCGACGGGGCGTTCCTCGACCAGGTGGCCTCCGCCCCGGAGGAGGTCGCCCACTACCGGCGCCTCGCGGTGGCCGCACGGGCGGCGGGCGCGCGGACGCTCGTCCTCAACCCGGGGGTTCACCCGGACGCCGCGTACGCGGAACTCGCCGATCTCCTCGTCACGTTCGAAGGCGCGTGGAACACCTACCGCACCCTCGACCTGCCGATCTCCCCGTACGACTGCCATCTGATCCACTCGGCCCCGCCCCACGCCACCTCCGCGGCCCCGGTCCACTGCGTCGTCCCGGGCACGGGGGCGCACCCGTGGGGCACGCTGCCGTACGCCCTGGAACCCGGCGCATGAGACGGCTGCTGCTGGTGGTGACCCTGGCACTGCTCGCGGGCTGCACGGCCGCACCTGACGACGCGGACGATCCGGCGCCGTCGACCGCCCGCTGGCAGCCGGAGCCGGGCGTGGAGTGGCAGTGGCAGCTCAGCGGCCGCCTGGACCCGACGGTCGACGTGCCCGTCTACGACATCGACGGCTTCGACCACCCGGAGTCCACGGTCACCGACCTCCACCGGCGCGGCCGCAAGGTCATCTGCTACCTCTCCACCGGCGCCTGGGAGGACTTCCGCCCCGACGCGGGGGACTTCCCGGAGGCCCTCCTCGGGAAGGGCAACGGCTGGAAGGGCGAGCGCTGGCTCGACATCCGCCGCACGGACGTCCTGGAGCCGCTGATGGCGGAGCGCCTCGACATGTGCGAGGAGAAGGGCTTCGACGCGGTCGAGCCGGACAACATGGACGGCTACCTCAACGACACCGGCTTTCCCCTCACCGCCGCCCACCAGCTCCGCTACAACCGGCTGATCGCCCGGCTCGCCCATGGGCGGGGCCTGGCCGTCGGGTTGAAGAACGACCTGCCCCAGATCCCGCAGCTGGTCCGGGACTTCGACTTCGCCGTCAACGAGCAGTGCGCCCAGTACGGGGAGTGCGAGGAGACGACACCGTTCATCGAGGCGGGCAAGGCCGTCTTCCACGTCGAGTACGAGCTGCCGCTGGACCGCTTCTGCCCCGAGGCGCGGCGCCTGAAGCTGAGCTCGATGCTGAAGAAGTACGAGCTGGGGGTCTGGCGCCGGGCCTGCTAGCGGGAGACCACGTAGCAGGTCGCGACGCGCTGTCGGCGGTCGCCCCAGTCGGAGGCGGTCGGCCAGCTCGACCAGTACTTTCCGGGCTCGGCGTTGTCCTCGGTCCAGGCGGACGGGGCCCGGCCGTGGGCACGGCGGCAGGTGTCGCTCGCGCGCCGATGCGCGGCTTCGGGTCCTGGGTAGTCGCCCGAGGTGAGCGGGACCCGGCCGAACACGCGGGCATCGTGAGGTCCGGTGCAGGAGACCTCGACGACCAGGGAGGCATCGCGCGTGCCGGTGTTGAAGTCGATGCAGTCACCGGGTGTCGCCTCATGGCGGGTCAGCACCGCCTTGCCCGCTTCGAGGACGGCGTCGGATGCGGACGGCAGGACAGGCTTCGTCCGCCCGTGTGCGGTGAGGACGAGCCGGGCCCGCAGCGCGGTCACCCCCGGCAACCCACTGTCCCCTGCCTTCAGCAGGGCGGACAGATCGGCTTCCGCCTGGGTGATCCGGCCCTCCGCGTCCGTGGTCAGGGTCATCGGAACGGGGGTCCCGGCGGACTCCGACGGCACCACCGTCCGCAGCCGGCGGCGCAGGTCGCCGGGGAACAAGTTCTCCGTGGCGCCGCTCGGCACGATGTGGGCGGTGTAGCGCCGGCCGCCGCCGGATACCGGCTGCCCCTTGATGCTGTGGAGAGACGTGATCACTTCGAGCAGGGTGCCCCCGAACGGCGCCTCGGTGCCGTGGAGCCAGGCGATCGAGTCATCCTCGTCGACCGGCTGGGAGAGGTCGTACCGCAGCCAGTAGTCCGCCGTCCCCGACCGGTGCTGGACCGTCTCCGGGGCGAGCGCGATACGCGCGGAGGAGGCCGCGCTGCCCTTGCCCAGGACTTCGCCCAGGAGGGTGTCCCGGGCCTTCGCGGGAAGGCCGTCCGGAATCTCCCAGGTGTGCGTGCCGTCCGCCCGGCCGCCTGTGAAGTCGAGCCGCCCGGCAGCGGTCAGGACGGCGTCGCCCTGCCTCGAGGTGAACGTCAGTTGCTGGGTGAAGGAGGCGCTGCCGGCCTGCTGGGTCTGTCGCACGCTCTGGTACGGCTGTTCGCCCACCGGAAGGGAGAACACCGGGTGGGGCTTGGGCTTCGCCGCAGGTGCGTCGTCGGTGCTCCCGCCACAGGCCGCGAGCAACAGGGAAGCCGCGGCGAGGGCGGAGGTGGTGCGGAAGAAAGAGCTGATCACGTCAGTACGACCGGACGCGCGTACGGATCGTTGTACGACGGGCGATCACGGGTCGATCACGTCACCCCAGCGTCAGGGCGACCAGCGCCACCGTCCCCGCGGTCTCCGCCAGTGCCCCGAAGACATCGCCCGTCACCCCGCCGAAGCGCCGCACGCAGTGCCGCAGGATCACCTGGGCGGCGGCGAGCGCGACCACGGCCGCGAGGGCGTACCGCACCGCCGTGCCGCCGTCGGACAGCGCCCCCATGCCCGCGCATGCCGCCAGCGTCAGGAGGGTGACCGCTGCCGCGGAGCGGAGCGGCACGCTCTCCGCGACCGCCGCGCCGAGGCCCTCGGGGCGGGCCGCGGGGACGCCCGTGCGCGAGGCGAGGGTGAGGGCGAGCCGCGCCACGACCCCCGCCAGGGCGACGGCGACCGCGCCACCGGACCAGCCCCCCTCCCCGTACAGCTCGTGGAGCGCGGCGACCTGCGCGAGGAGGACGAGCACCAGCGTGATGACACCGAACGGCCCGATGTCCGACTGCTTCATGATCCGCAGTGCGTCCTCCGCGGGCTTCCCGCTGCCGAGCCCGTCCGCGGTGTCGGCCAGCCCGTCGAGGTGCAGCCCGCGCGTGAGGGCTGCCGGTACGGCGGCGGAGGCGACCGCCGCGAGCAAAGGGCCCGTGCCCAGGGCGAGGAGCAGTCCGCCGGCTGCCGCCGCGCAGAGGCCGACGACCAGGCCGGCGAGCGGGGCGCACAGCATGCCCGCGCGCGCCGCGTCACGGTCCCAGCGCGTGATGCGTACGGGCAGCACCGTGAGGGTGCCGAAGGCGAACCGTATGCCGGTCACCGGGCCGGCCGTCCCGCCGGCTGTCTTCTTGGAGGTCACCGCGCGCAGGGTAGTCGGTGCGCTCCGACGGTAAATTGCGCATGACGGACAAATCGGGAGCGAGTGGCATGGGTAACTGGTTTTACCGCAACATCGTCGAGCCCGGAAAGCTCCCGCTGCTCATCGCGCTCGCCTCGTTCGTGCTGACCTTCCTCATCACCCGGATGGTCACCCGGCTGATCCGGGCGGGGAAAGGACCGTTCGGGAACGTCAAGTCCGGCGGACTGCACATCCACCACGTGGTGCCCGGCGTCGTCCTCACCGTGATCGGTGGCTTCGGGGCGGTCGCATCCGCCGAACACACCGGCCCCGGCGCCATCGTCTTCGCGGTGATCTTCGGTATCGGCGCCGGGCTCGTCCTCGACGAGTTCGCGCTGATCCTCCACCTCGACGACGTCTACTGGACCGAGGCGGGCCGCAAGAGCGTCGAGGCCGTGGTGCTCACCACGGCCCTGCTGCTGCTGATCCTCGGCGGGTTCGCACCGCTCGGCGTCAACGACCTGACCGAGGACGAGCGGGACGACCGCCGGGTCTTCCTGCTCACCCTCGCCGTCAACTTCGGATTCGTCCTCATCACCCTCTTCAAGGGCAAATTCCGGATGGCGGTCATCGGCACGCTCGTGCCGTTCATCGCGATCATCGGCGCGATCCGGTTGGCCAGGCCCGCCTCGCCGTGGGCCAGACGCGTCTACCGCCGCAGACCGCGCTCCCGGGCGCGGGCGATCCTGCGCGCCTTCCGCCACGACAAGCGCTGGACCGGGCCGGGCAGGAAGTTTCAGGACCTGATCGGGGGCGCCCCGGACCGGCTTCCGGCCGCCCGCGATCCCGGCCCCACCCCTGGCCCTGGCCCCGGCACCGGCCCACGGTGAAACCACTCCGTCACCGCGCACACCACCAGCACCGCGGCGATCGCCGCCAGATGCTCCTTGCCCGCCAGATTGTTCTTGATCAGTATCTCGACGGCCATGGCGACGATCACCAGGCCCGCCGTCAGCCGGGCGCGGTGCCGATGGCCGACGTAGACCGCGAGTCCGACGACCGCCGCCGACGGGCCGGTGTCCATGACCTGCGCGTCCGCGGCCGGGAGCCCGAGCGGATGGTCCGGGCCGAGTGCGACACCGATCCGGGCGTACGTCGTGCCGGCCAGCGTCGCCACGTACGCGATCGCGAGCGTCCGGGGCCGCCCGAGGCATATCTCGGAGATCCCGAACACCACCAGTACCTGGGCCAGCGCGCCCCACACCGGCAGGTCGAGCGCCGGTACGAAGAGGGAGAGCGGCGTACGGAGGAGTGCGAGCCAGAGCGGGTCGTCGGCCCGGACCGAGCCCACGTCCTGCACCGGCTGATAGCCCCAGGGCTGGTTCTGCACCAGCTGGAAGAGTCCGGTGAGACAGACCGCGACGAGGGTCATCGGGGCGGCCCGCCACCTCCTGGTGACGAGCGCCGTGCGGACGTCCGTGTACAGCGGCCCCCACTCGCGGCGCGCGAACGCGCGCACCCCGTTCACCGCCCGCCCCCGGCGGACGGGCCGCGACGCGGCAGGTCGGCGCTCACTGGGAAGAGCATGAAGCGCGGCTCCCGGATGGTCGGTACGTGGCGTGGGCGCGGGACAGCCCCTGCACGGGGCTGTCCCGCGCTCCGCGCCACGTTCGAAGACCGACCTGAGCACCGCGGAGTTGAGCGACACGTGAGTGATCCCGATCTCCCGGGGCCACCGCCGCGCCGCTGCGCCCGGTGGTCAGTCCGCCACGCGCTCCGAGCCCTCCGAGCCCTCCGAGCCCTCCGCGTGCTCCGGCTCCTCGGGCCGCGGCCCGGGACGCTCGGGCAGTTCCGCGGCGAGCGCGGCGGATGCCTGGACGAGGGGAAGTGCGAGCAGTGCCCCGGTGCCTTCGCCGACGGTGACCCCGTGGTCGAGCAACGGGTTGAGCGCCATCCGGTCCAGCGCCTTGGCCTGCGCCGGCTCTCCGCTGACCTGACCCGCCAGCCACCAGTCCGGGGCACGGAACGCCGCACGCTGGGCGACGAGAGCACACGCCGCCGACACGACACCGTCCAGGATCACCGGCATCCGGCGCACCGCCGACTGCAGCAGGAAGCCGGTGATCGCGGCGAGATCCGCACCGCCGATCGCGGTGAGCAGCTGGAGCTGGTCGCCCAGCACGGGCCGGGCGCGGCGCAGCGAGTCCCGGATCGCCGCGCACTTGCGCATCCACGCCAGGTCGTCGATCCCGGCGCCGCCGCGGCCGGTCACCACCGAGGCGTCCGTACCGCACAGCGCGGCGATGAGCGCCGATGCCGGGGTCGTGCCGCCGACGCTGAGATCGCCCAGGACCACCAGATCCGTACCGGAGTCGGCCTCCTCGTCGGCGATCGCCATGCCGAGGCGCACGGCCTTCTCGGCCTCCTCGGCGGTGAGGGCGTCCTCGACGTCGATACGTCCGCTGCCGCGCCGCACGCGGTGGCGGACGACGTCCGCCGGGAGCAGCTCCGGGTCGCAGTCGAGCCCCGCGTCGACGACCCGCACGGGCACGTCCAACCGCCGGGCCAGCACGGCGACGGGGCTCTCGCCCTCCAGCACGGCGCGCACCAGCTCGTACGCGCTGCCGGCCGGACGCCGCGACACACCGAGCTCCGCGACCCCGTGGTCACCGGCGAACAGCACCACCCGCGGCCGCTCCACCGGCCTCACCGGCACGGCTCCCTGCGCGGCCGACAGCCACTCCCCGAGCTCGTCCAGCCGCCCCAGCGATCCGGGCGGCACGACCAGCCGCTCCCGGCGTTCCTCGGCATCGCGCCGCATACCGCTGTCGGGGCGCTCGATCAGATCGGAGAAGTCGTCGAGAATCAGCGAGCTCATTCGCCGAACAGTACCGGCAGCTCCCGCCGCTGCGGGTCCCGGGCCGCCCTGCTGCGCGGGTGCCGGGCCGCCGTGCTGCGCGGGTGCCGGCGCACCGTCAGCCGCGCAGCGGCAGCGCCTGGCCCGAGACGACCAGGAGCAGATGCTCGCACTCGGTCCCGAACGCCGCGTTCAGACGACCCAGTTCGTCGCGGAAGCGGCGCCCGGACGCGGTCGCCGGCACGACCCCGGAGCCGACCTCGTTCGTGACGGCGACGACCGTGCGCCGCGTCGTCCGCAGGGCCGCGACGAGCTCCGCGGTGCGGCGGTGGAGGGCCTCGCGGCCCGTCGCCTCCCACAACTCGTCGTCCCACGCGCCCACCCGGTCCATCGCGTCCGTCAGCCACAGGGACAGACAGTCGATCAGCAGCGGTGGGCCGTCCTCCGCCAGGAGCGGTACGAGGTCGCAGGTCTCGACCGTCCGCCAGGAGCCCGGCCGGCGGTCACGGTGGGCCGCGACCCGGGCCGCCCAGTCGGGGTCGTCGGCGCGGGTGCCGCTCGTCGCCACGTACACCACGTCGGGGAAGGACTCCAGGCGCCTCTCCGCCTCCAGCGACTTCCCGGACCGCGCCCCGCCCGTGACCAGCGTGCGCCGCGGCACGTCCGGTACGGCGTGGTACTCGCCCACGTACAGCGTCGTGCCGTCCGGCACCGCCCGTGCACCCGCCGCCGCGAGACGCCGCTCCAGCTCAGCGCCCGGCGGCACCTCGTGGTCGATGTGGACGGCGACGACGTCCGTCGTCGGGCCGACCGCCCCCGTCGCGCGCAGCCGCGCCAGCCCGTCGGGACGCCCGACGACATCGGCGACGACCATGCCGTACGCCAGCGGCTCGTGCTGCGTCACCCCCGCCACGGCCCCGCCCGGCGGCAGATACAGCAGCCGTTCCCCGTCCGGCGAGGTCACCTCGTACCCCGTACCCGGCGAGTCCATCGCCACCGCCCGCACCCGGTGACCGCTGATCAGCGTCAACTCCTGGCCGTCCGGCACCCGGCCCGCCGTCGGCAGCCCGGCGGGCAGTTCCATCGCCGGCCCGTCGTGCGGATGCGTCAGCAGCACCTGCCGTACACCGACGAGCGAATGCCCGGCACGGGCGGCTGCCAGCGCGGCCCCGGGGGTCAGGTCGAGCAGCAGTGCCCCGTCCACCAGGAGTGCGGTCGCGGCGCGTGCCTCGGCACCGCGGGCGGCGGCGCAGACGGCGCAGGGGCAGTCGGGGCGGGGGAGCCCGCTGGGGGCACCCGTGCCGAGCAGAGTCAGTTCCACAGGAACGATCATCCCGCGTCGCCTCGGCCGGTGCGCGCCCGGCTACGCTGCGGGCAGCAACTGATCAGCTGGTGGGACCCGACATCCGGGAGGCGCACATGGCGTGGACGTGGCGGTTCGAGAAGTCCGACGGGACGGAGGTCCAGCCGGCCGTGGAGCCGGAGGAGTTCAGCACGCAGGGGGACGCCGAGTCCTGGATCGGTGAGGTCTGGAAGGACCTGCTCGAGGGCGGCGCCGACCAGGTCTTCCTCTTCGAGGACGGCAGTAAGATCTACGGACCCATGAGCCTGCACGCCGAAGAGGCCTGAGCAGCGGCCTGAGCACAGGCCCGGCAGTCCGAGGACGGGAGACCGTCGGGGACGGGTCCGTCGGACGGATCCGTCCCCGCACCGGCACCGGACCGGCCCCCCGATGCGGCGCCGGCCCGTACGCCCGTACACCAGGTCCGGACGCCGGATCAGCCCCGCACACCGCACAGATGCAGCAGTGCCGCCACCCCGCGGTACGGATCCGTCCGCCCGGCCCGGTCCTCCGCGGCGAGCAGGCGCTCGAGCTCGTCCGCGGTCGGCAGCTCCGCCTCGTTCGGGACGCCGTCCGTGAAGACCCGCACCCCGTACCAGGCGTGCAGCGGCGCCGCGATCCCCGCGAGGGTCGCCCTCAGCGAGGCCAGCCGGTCGGCGCGGACCTGCAGGCCGAGCCGGTTCGTGTACGTGTCCGTGTCGAAGGCGGTCAGCGCCGCTGACCAGTCACCGGCCAGCCCCGGCCGCATGGCCAGCGCGTCCCCGTTCCGTACGAGCAGGGACAGCAGACCACCGGGCGCCAGCATCCGGGCCAGGCCCGCGAGCATCGCGTCCCGGTCCTCGACGTACATCAGCACGCCGTGGCACAGCACCACGTCGAAGGATCCGGGCAGGAAGTGCACCCCGGTGTCCCGGCCGTCGCCCTCGAGCATCCGGAACCGCTCACGGATGCCCGCGGGCTCGGTCTCCAGCGCCTCGCGGGCGACCTTCAGCATCTCGGGGTCGGACTCCAGGCCCGTCACGGTGTGCCCGGCGCGTGCCAGGCGCAGCGCCTGGGTGCCCTGGCCCATGCCGACGTCGAGGATCCGCAGGCGCCGCCCCACCGGGAAACGCCCGGCTATCTGCTCGTCGAGCTGGCGTGCGACGAGCTCCTGCCGAACGGTGTTGCGCAGTCCGCCCAGGCCCTTCAGCCAGGCCGCCGCACCGCCACCGAAACCGCAGACCTCGGTGCTCAGGGCCGCTCCCCGCGCTTGACCTGGGGCTTCGGCAGCCGCAGTCGGCGCATCTGGAGCGTGCGCATCAGGCCGTACGCAAGGGCCCCGCGCTTCGGCTCGTTCGGGAAGCGCTCGTTCAGCTGCTTCCGCAGACGGAACCAGAGGCCGATCGAGTCGATCACGATCAAGACGATGACGCCGAGCCACAGCAGCAGCGCGATGTTCTGCAGCTGCGGCACGCGGATCATGGAGAGCACCAGGATCACCACGGCGAGCGGCAGGAAGAACTCCGCGATGCAGAAGCGCGAGTCGACGTAGTCCCGTACGAAACGGCGCACCGGACCCTTGTCACGCGCGGGCAGATAGCGCTCGTCGCCACCGGCCAGCGCCTCGCGCTGCTTGGCCAGGTCGGCGCGGCGGGCCTCGCGCTGACGGCGCATGGCCTCCTTGCGGTCGGCGGGTGCCGTCTGCGCACGGCGGCGCTGGGTCTGGGCCTCACTCCGCTTCGGGGTCGGGCGGCCCTTGGGGGCCTCGGGGTCGCGGGGCTGCTTGGAGAGGTCCGCCGTCACCTTGTCGGTGGGGGCCTTCTCTTCCTTGGAACGGCTACGGAACACAAAACCCAAGGGTACGGGGTGCCGCGCATGGACCCCAGCCCCCGGGGGAACGATCCGGCAACGGCGAGCGTCTGTACGAGTCAGAAGCAGGCAGCAACAGGCACCGAACCCCCGCGGAACGGACGCAGGCGAGATGCGGAAGGGAAGCGGACGAGGGGGCGGACGAGAGCGGGCGAGAAGGAGAAGGGGAGCCGACGGGCGACCGAGGGGGAGCCACCCCCGGTTGCCCCGACGATCACCTACTCCTTGCGCCGGATCGAAGCCGGCGGCACCTCGTTCTTGGGGAGGAGCGCATCCGCGCTCGAACAGTGCGGTAATGGATGCAGGGCCCGTACTGTGGGTTCTGGAGTAGCTGGAGCCACGTCCGTCAGAAGGGGGCGCGCGAAGCCCATGAGCGGTGTCATGAAGCGTATGGGGATGATCTTCCGCGCGAAGGCAAACAAGGCCCTTGACCGGGCCGAGGATCCGCGCGAGACCCTTGATTACTCGTACCAGAAGCAGCTGGAGCTGCTGCAGAAGGTGCGTCGCGGCGTCGCCGACGTCGCGACCTCCCGCAAGCGCCTCGAGCTGCAGCTGAACCAGCTCCAGGGCCAGTCAACGAAGCTGGAGGACCAGGGCCGCAAGGCGCTGGCGCTCGGCCGCGAGGACCTGGCGCGCGAGGCGCTGTCCCGCCGTGCCGCCCTCCAGCAGCAGGTCACGGACCTGGAGACGCAGCACCAGACACTGCAGGGCGAGGAGGAGAAGCTGACGCTCGCCGCCCAGCGGCTGCAGGCCAAGGT
This sequence comes from Streptomyces sp. NPDC059909, assembly GCF_042730885.1. Classification (NCBI taxonomy): domain Bacteria; kingdom Bacillati; phylum Actinomycetota; class Actinomycetes; order Kitasatosporales; family Streptomycetaceae; genus Streptomyces; species Streptomyces sp. NPDC059909. The sequence goes on along the minus strand of NZ_JBHWKX010000026.1, from coordinate 81,433 downwards.
CGACGCCTTCCGTACGAAGAAGGAGACCATCAAGGCCACGTACACGGCGGCCCAGGCGCAGACCCGCATCGGCGAGGCCTTCTCCGGCATCTCGGAGGAGATGGGCGACGTCGGCCTGGCGATCCAGCGCGCCGAGGACAAGACCGCCCAGCTGCAGGCCCGCGCGGGCGCGATCGACGAGCTCCTGGCCTCCGGTGCCCTGGACGACCCGACCGGCATGGCGAAGGACGACATCGCGGCCGAGCTGGACCGGATCTCCGGCGGCACGGACGTCGAACTGGAGCTGCAGCGCATGAAGGCCGAGCTGGCGGGCGGCAGCAGCTCCCAGCAGCAGGCGATCGAGGGCGGCAGCGGCTCGGCACAGGGTCAGGCACAGGACCAGACCCCGCACAAGTTCGACAAGCAGTAGGGACGGCGCGTCATGATCGTACGGATCATGGGGGAGGGTCAGTGGAGGGTCGACGACTGCCACTTCGTCGAGCTGAACAAGCTGGACGACGAGCTGCTCGCCGAGATGGAGTCGGGTGACGGGACCGCCTTCCGGGGCACCCTCTGCGCCCTGCTCGACGCGGTCCGCCGCTTCGGCGCACCGCTTCCCGACGACTCGCTGGAACCGTCGGAGCTGATCCTGCCGTCACCGGATGCGACGCTCGAAGAGGTCCGGGACATGCTCAGCGACGACGGCCTCATCCCGGGCTGACGCCCTCCCCCCGCGGCCCGCGCCGGATCCTCCGGCCGCGGGCCGTTTCGCGTGCGCGACGCGGCCGGCACCGGCGGATGGGCGGGCCGGGGCGCCCTCAATCGCCGGACGGGCTTGGTGTGCCCGGTACCGGCGGGTGGGCCCGGGAATGGCGCCCCCGCCCCCGCCCCCGGTCCGGGGCCGGGGCCGGGGTGGAGTTGGGGGCGGGCGGGACCCCGTACCGTTGCTTGTCGTGACCGCACCTCTGACCGGCAGCACCAGGCTCGCGCAGATCCGCGCCTGGCTGCGCGCGCACCCGCTCGCGCTGGACGCAGCCCTCGCGTTCGCCGTGCTCGTCTGCATGGTCATCGGGTCGTTCGCCGATCCGAACGGACCGCACGGGCGGCCGACGTTCGGCACCCGTACCCCCGAGGCCCGCAGCGTGCTGCTGATGCTGCTCGCGGCGGGCGCCCTGGTGTTCCGCCGGCGCCGGCCGCTGGCCGTGATGGGTCTGACCGGCGCTTTCTCCGTCGTGGAGTTCGTCGCGGGCGATCCCCCCGCGCCCGTCGTGATGTCCGCGGTGATCGCCGTCTACACGGTCGCCTCCTGCACCGACCGCCCCACCACCTGGCGGGTCGGTCTGCTGACGATGACCGTGCTCACCGGCTCGGCGATGCTGTTCGGCTCGGCGCCCTGGTACATCCAGGAGAACGTCGGGGTGTTCGCCTGGACCGGGATGGCGGCCGCCGCCGGCGATGCCGTACGCAGCCGCCGTGCCTTCATCGACGCCATACGGGAGCGCGCCGAGCGCGCCGAGCGCACCCGGGAGGAGGAGGCCCGCCGGCGGGTCGCCGAGGAGCGGCTCCGGATCGCCCGCGATCTGCACGACGTCGTCGCCCATCACATCGCCCTGGTCAACGTGCAGGCCGGAGTCGCCGCGCACGTCATGGACAAGCGCCCCGACCAGGCCAAGGAGGCCCTCTCGCACGTACGGGAGGCGAGCCGCTCGGCACTGAACGAGCTGCGCGCCACCGTCGGCCTGCTCCGCCAGTCCGGCGACCCGGAGGCCCCGACCGAGCCCGCGCCCGGCCTCGGCGTCGTCGACGAGCTGCTGGACACCTTCCGCAACGCCGGGCTGCCGGTCGAGCTGGCCCGCACCGACCACGGCACGGACCTCCCGGCGGCCGTCGACCTCGCGGCGTACCGGATCATCCAGGAGTCGCTGACCAATGTGCAGAAGCACGCCGGCGCCGACGCCAAGGCCGAGGTGAGCGTCGTACGGGTGGGACGGACCGTCGAGGTCACGGTCCTCGACAACGGGGCACCCGACGGCACCCCGACCACAGCCGATGGCGCCGGAAGCGGCGGCGGCCACGGTCTCATCGGCATGCGCGAACGGGTCACCGCGCTCGGCGGCACCATCACCGCGGGCCCCCGCTACGGCGGCGGCTTCCGCGTGCAGGCGATACTGCCGATCAAGGCCCACGCGGAGGGGGACGACGCATGACGATCAGGGTGCTGCTCGCCGACGACCAGGCGCTGCTGCGCAGCGCGTTCAAGGTGCTCGTGGACTCCGAGCCCGACATGGAGGTCGTGGGGGAGGCCGCGGACGGTGCGGAGGCCGTCGCGCTGGCCCGCTCGGAGCAGGCCGACGTCGTCCTCATGGACATCCGTATGCCCGGTACGGACGGGCTCGCCGCCACCCGCATGATCAGCGCCGACCCGGCGCTCGCCGCGGTGCGCGTGGTGATGCTGACGACCTTCGAGGTGGACGAGTACGTCGTGCAGTCGCTGCGCGCCGGGGCCTCCGGCTTCCTGGGCAAGGGCGCGGAACCGGACGAGCTGCTCAACGCCATCCGGATCGCCGCGGCCGGCGAGGCGCTCCTGTCGCCCGCCGCGACCAAGGGACTCATCGCCAAGTTCCTCGCACAGGGGGGCAGTTGGGACGGTGGCCAGGACCCGGGGGCGTACTCGGACCGGCTCGACGCCCTGACCGGCCGCGAACGCGAGGTGCTCGTCCTCGTCGCGGGCGGGCACTCCAACGACGAGATCGCCGAGCGGCTGGAGGTCAGCCCGCTCACCGTCAAGACGCACGTCAACCGCGCGATGGCCAAGCTCGGCGCCCGCGACCGGGCCCAATTGGTGGTTATCGCGTATGAATCGGGCCTGGTACGTCCAAGGACGGAGTAGGCCACGCCATCGGCGTACTCCAGGCGCGGTATGCCCGGGATAAATATTCGGACCTGGGGCCTACGGATCGGCCCTCCCCCGTGGCCGATCGTATAAGCGGGCACCTGACCCTGCCCGCCTCCTGCGTAAGCCACAGAAGAGAGACCCCATGTCCTGGCTGTCCAGATTCAGCCTCGCGCAACGGGCCCTGATCGGGCTGATGTCGATCATCGCGATTCTCTTCGGAGCGATCGCCATCCCGCAGCTCAAGCAGCAGCTGCTGCCCTCCATCGAACTGCCGATGGTGTCGGTGCTGGCCCCCTACCAGGGCGCGTCCCCCGATGTGGTCGAGAAGCAGGTCGTCGAGCCGCTCGAGAACACCATCAAGGCCGTCGACGGCATCAAGGGCATCACCTCCACGGCGAGCGAGGGCAACGCCGTGATCATGGCCACGTTCGACTACGGGGACGAGGGCACCAAGCAGCTCGTCGCCGACGTCCAGCAGGCCGTCAACCGCGCCCGCGTCCAGCTCCCCGACGACGTCGACCCGCAGGTCGTCGCCGGCTCCACCGACGACATCCCCACCGTCGTCCTCGCCGTCAGCTCCGACAAGGACCAGCAGGCGCTCGCCGACCAGCTGGAGCGGACCGTCGTCCCGGCCCTGGAGGACATCGACGGGGTCGGCCAGGTCACCATCGACGGAGTCCAGGACCTCCAGGTCTCCGTCACCCCGGACGACAAGAAGCTGGCCGCGGCCGGGCTGAACACCATGGCCCTCGCCGAGGCGCTCAAGGCGGGCGGCGCGACGGTCCCGGCCGGTTCGTTCTCCGAGGCGGGCAACAGCCGTACGGTCCAGGTCGGCGGCGGTTTCACCTCGCTGAAGCAGATCGAGGACCTGCGGATCGCGCCCGCGTCCGCGAAGGGCGGCAAGCCCGGCAAGCCGGTCCGGCTGGGCGACATCGCCACGGTGAAGCAGGAGGAGTCGCAGCGCGTCTCCATCACCCGTACGAACGGCGAGCCGAGCCTCGCCGTCATGGCCACGATGGACAAGGACGGCAGCGCCGTCGCCATCTCGGACGCGGTCAAGGACAAGCTGCCCGAGCTCCGCAAGGACCTCGGCTCCGGCGCCGAGCTGTCCGTCGTCTCCGACCAGGGCCCGGCCGTCTCCAAGTCGATCTCCGGCCTGACGACCGAGGGCGCGCTCGGTCTGCTCTTCGCCGTCGTCATCATCCTGGTCTTCCTGGCCTCGATCCGCTCGACGCTCGTCACCGCGGTCTCCATCCCGCTGTCCGTCGTCCTCGCGCTGATCGTGCTGTGGACCCGCGACCTGTCGCTCAACATGCTGACGCTCGGCGCGCTGACCATCGCCATCGGACGGGTCGTCGACGACTCGATCGTGGTTCTGGAGAACATCAAGCGTCACCTCGGCTACGGCGAGGAGCGCGAGACCGCGATCCTCACCGCCGTACGTGAGGTGGCGGGCGCCGTCACCTCCTCGACCCTGACCACGGTCGCCGTCTTCCTGCCGATCGGCCTGGTCGGCGGCATGGTGGGCGAGCTGTTCGGCTCCTTCTCGCTGACGGTCACCGCGGCGCTGCTCGCCTCGCTGCTCGTCTCGCTGACGGTCGTCCCGGTCCTGTCGTACTGGTTCCTGCGCGCCCCCAAGGCCGTCCGGGGCATCGACCCGGACGAGGCGCGCCGCAAGGCCGAGGAGAAGGAGGCCCGCAGCCCGCTGCAGCGGATGTACGTCCCCGTGCTGCGGTTCGCGACGCGTCGCCGCATCACCAGCGTCGTCCTCGCGCTCCTCGTGCTCGTCGGCACCTTCGGCATGGCCCCGTTCCTGAAGACGAACTTCTTCGACCAGGGCGAGCAGGAGGTCATGTCGCTCAAGCAGGAGCTGAAGCCCGGCACCAGCCTGGAGGCCGCCGACGCCTCGGCGAAGAAGATCGAGCAGGTCCTGGACGGGATCGACGAGATCAAGGACTACCAGGTCACCGTCGGCTCGTCCGGTTTCATGGCGGCCTTCGGCGGCGGCACCGGCGCCAACCAGGCGTCGTACCAGATGACCCTCAAGGACTCGGCGTCCTACGAGAAGACCCGCGACCGCATCGACGAGGAGCTGGGCAAGCTCGACGGCATCGGCGACACGACGATCGCGGCGGGCGACGGCTTCGGCAACCAGGACCTCGGCGTCGTGGTGAAGGCGGCGGACGCGGACACCCTGCGTAAGGCGTCCGAGCAGGTACGGGACGAGGTCGCGAAGCTCGACGACGTCACCGACGTCCAGAGCGACCTGTCCCAGTCCGTGCCGCGGATCTCGGTCAAGGCCAACGAGAAGGCGGCCGCGGCCGGCTTCAACGACGCGACCCTCGGTGGCGCCGTCGCCCAGGCGGTGCGCGGCACTCCGGCGGCCAAGGCGATCCTCGACGACTCCGAGCGTGATGTCGTCATCACCTCGGCCAAGCCGGCGACGACGATGGCCGAGCTGAAGAAGCTGCCGCTGGGCCCGGTGAAGCTCGGCGACATCGCCGACGTGAAGCTGGTTCCCGGCCCGGTCTCGATGACCCGGATCGACGGCGCGCGCGCCGCGACGATCTCGGCGAAGCCGACCAGTGACAACACCGGCGCGGTGAGCGCGGAGCTCCAGACGAAGATCAACGCGCTGGACCTGCCCGAGGGCGCGACCGCGTCGATCGGCGGCGTCGGACAGGACCAGGAGGAGGCCTTCGGCTCGCTGGCCCTGGCGATGCTGGCGGCGATCGCGATCGTCTTCCTGCTGCTGGTGGCGACGTTCCGCTCGCTCGTGCAGCCGCTGATCCTGCTCGTCTCCATCCCGTTCGCGGCGACGGGGGCGATCGGTCTGCTGGTGGCGACCGGCACGCCGATGGGCGTCCCGGCGATGATCGGCATGCTGATGCTGATCGGCATCGTGGTCACCAACGCGATCGTGCTGATCGACCTCATCAACCAGTACCGGGCCCAGGGCCTGGGCGTGGTCGAGGCGGTCGTCGAGGGCGGCCGCCACCGCCTCCGCCCGATCCTGATGACGGCCCTCGCGACGATCTTCGCGCTGCTGCCGATGGCGCTGGGCGTCACGGGCGAGGGCGGTTTCATCGCCCAGCCGCTCGCGGTGGTCGTGATCGGCGGTCTGGTGACGTCGACGCTGCTGACGCTGCTGCTGGTGCCGACGCTGTACGCGATGGTCGAGCTCCGCAAGGAGCGGCGTCGCGCGAAGCGCGAGGCGAAGCGGGCGAGGAAGTCGGGGACTGCGGCTCCGAGTTCCCCGGCGCCGTCGGACGACCCCGACCCGCAGCCGGTCAACGTGTAACGCCTCCGGCGCACCTCCGCCGCCGCCCCCGGTCCCGGCTCACCCGGCACCGGGGGCGGCGCGTTTTCCGGGTGGGCTCGCCCGGTGCGCCCGGGCACACCGAACGCCCACCGGCACCACGCGCAGCGTCAAACGCACGTCGCCCCCGGCGCGCGGTCACAGCCGCGCGCCGGGGGCGACGGGGGTCGACGGGGCAGCGCCCCGGTTACGGAAGCGCCAGCATGCGCTCGAGGGCGAGCTTCGCGAAGCTCTCCGTCTCGCGGTCGACCTGGATCTGGTTGACCAGCTTCCCCTCTGCCAGCGACTCCAGCGCCCACACCAGGTGCGGCAGGTCGATCCGGTTCATCGTGGAGCAGAAGCAGACCGTCTTGTCGAGGAAGGCGATCTCCTTGCCCTCGTCCGCGAAACGATTCGCCAGTCGTCGCACCAGGTTCAGCTCGGTACCGATCGCCCACTTGGACCCGGCCGGCGCCGCCTCGAGCGTCTTGATGATGTGCTCCGTCGAGCCGACGTAGTCCGCCGCGGCCACGACCTCGTGCTTGCACTCGGGGTGGACGAGCACGTTCACGCCCGGGATGCGCTCACGCACGTCGTTCACGGAGTCCAGCGAGAAGCGGCCGTGCACGGAGCAGTGGCCCCGCCACAGGATCATCTTCGCGCCGCGCAGCTCCTCGGCGGTGAGTCCGCCGTTCGGCTTGTGCGGGTTGTAGACGACGCAGTCGTCCAGGGACATCCCCATGTCACGGACCGCGGTGTTGCGCCCGAGGTGCTGGTCCGGCAGGAAAAGGACCTTCTCGCCCTGCTCGAAGGCCCAGTCCAGCGCGCGCTTCGCGTTCGAGGACGTACAGATCGTGCCGCCGTGCTTGCCGGTGAAGGCCTTGATGTCGGCGGAGGAGTTCATGTAGGAGACCGGGACCGTCACATCGGCGATCCCGGCTTCGGTGAGCACGTCCCAGCATTCGGCGACCTGTTCCGCCGTCGCCATGTCGGCCATCGAGCAGCCGGCGGCGAGGTCGGGGAGGACGACCTTCTGGTCGTCGCTGGTCAGGATGTCCGCCGACTCGGCCATGAAGTGCACGCCGCAGAAGACGATGTACTCGGCGTCCGGACGGGCCGCCGCGTCCTTGGCGAGCTTGAAGGAGTCGCCGGTGACGTCCGCGAACTGGATGACCTCGTCGCGCTGGTAGTGGTGACCGAGTACGAAGACCTTGTTCCCGAGCTTCTCCTTGGCCGCGCGGGCGCGCTGCACCAGGTCCGGGTCGGACGGGGAGGGGAGATCACCGGGGCATTCGACGCCGCGCTCGCTCTTGGGGTCGGCCTCGCGGCCGAGCAGCAGCAGGGCGAGGGGCGTTGGCTGGACATCCAGGGGTTGGGCGGTGGTCACGTCACGCACCCTTTCTCTTCTCTGACCATGAGCGCGGCGTCAGCCGCTCCAGTGGAGCCGGTGCTTGCACCGGAGGCTTTTCGTCTATTTGACGCTATCTATCATAACTGCTTCACGTCACTTTGACGATGTCCATAGCGTCGATGTGACGCAATTCCCGGGTGCCGTGACGTACACCTGTAGTCCACAGGTCGGTGCCTCGACGGGAGCGCGTGTGCGAGCATGAAGAGGAAAGACTAGGGCTCGCCCGGAATGAATCCCGGGCCCCGCCGGTTGCAACCGTCGGCAAGCAGTCTCCGTACAACCCGGGAGAGAAGCAGATGTCCGTATCGGACGAGACCACCACCGTGAGCGACGGCATCCTCCTGTCCGACGCCGCCGCGGCCAAGGTCAAGGCCCTGCTGGACCAGGAAGGCCGGGACGACCTGGCGCTGCGCGTCGCGGTTCAGCCGGGCGGCTGCTCCGGCCTGCGGTACCAGCTCTTCTTCGACGAGCGCTCGCTCGACGGCGATGTCGTCAAGGACTTCGACGGCGTGAAGGTCGTCACGGACCGCATGAGCGCTCCGTACCTGGGCGGCGCATCGATCGACTTCGTGGACACGATCGAGAAGCAGGGCTTCACGATCGACAACCCGAACGCGACGGGCTCCTGCGCCTGCGGCGACTCCTTCAGCTAAGTCGCTTCCCCGCCGAGGGCGGCGGCCCCGACCATGTCGGGCCGCCGCCCTCGGCGTATCCGTGACCGCTCACGTACGGGGCACGCGGTCCCCGCTCTGCGCGTCGACGACCGGGCGGCCACCGAGCGGCGTGTCCAACGTCACTTTCTCCGTCAACTCCTTGGCGATCATGATGCAGACCCGCTCCGGATCGGGCCGTGACTCGATGATCCGGACCTTCACCTGGCTGGCGCTCTCCTCCGCCTCGGCCGAGTAGTCGCTGCACACCCCGCCCCAGAAGTGCAGGGCCAGCGTCCGCCCGCCGTCCTCGACGGTGTAGGACTCGACGCTCCGCACGGACGTCTCCGGCAGCTGGGTCGGGTCCGGTGACGGCAGCCGCTTCGCCGGCGGCATCGAAGGCGCCGGCGACAGATGCTCGGGAGCCACCGCGGGGTGCGTGACGGTGAACGGCAGGGCGTCGCCCTCCGGGTCCACCTCGAACAGCCAGGACGGTACGAGCGCGGGCCGGCCCTCCACGGAGTGCACCGCGAGTCCGAAGACCGCCTTGCTGATCGTCACCGGCTTCGCCGCGCCGGAGTGCGGCGTCCCGGGCTGCGGTTCGCATGGCGCGGCCGGCTGGTCCGCCGGCCGGTCGGCCGGTACGGGAGTCGCACAGCCGCCGATCCCGATCGGACCGCTGTCCCGCGCGGTCTCGTTCAGCTGCTTCAGCGCCTCGCCCGCGCCGATCACCGGATACTCGGCGCCCTTCACCGGCTTCGCCAACTGCCCGCTGCCGCCGACCACCTGCCCGTCGCTGCCGACCTGGATCCCGGTCGGCCAGCCGTACGTCGGCAGCCCGCCGACCACCGGATCGGCGTTCACCACCCGGACCGCGCCCATCGTCTGGGTCGCGTCCAGCCGGGCGTCGCTCTGGCCCACCGCCGCCAGCACGGGAGCGGCCGCCTTCTTGGCGGTCTCCTCGCTCACCGCCGGGAAGGCCGAGTCGCCGCCCGTGCCGGTGTTCGGATCGCCCCCGCCCGGACAGGGCTTGACCTGGGTGCAGTCGTCGCCCTTCGGTGACGGGCCGAACCTGGCGAACGACCAGGTGCCCGGAGCCTGCCGGTTCACCTGGAGCATCGGCCCGCCGGAGTCCTTCTCCGCGCCGATCTTCCATACGTCGCCGACGGCGCGCGGACTGCCCGCCACCCCGAGGGCCGCGGCCAGCCGGGTGACCTCGGCCGCGCCGACCGTCCCGCTCGCGCGGTACACAGGGGCGGAGTCGGGGCCGTCGGGGAGCTCGCCGTCGAACCGGTACTCCGGGCCGCCCGGGTCGGGCTCACCAGGGGCGATTCCGACGGGCGGGCCATGCTCCGTATAGCCGTCCAGGGCGAGCGGGGGAGGCGGCGTGGTCCGCCCGGCGCCCGGCGCCGCGGCACGGCCTGCGCCGCCGTCGGACGCCGTGGTGGCCCAGTACGCACCGCCACCGCCGGCGAGCAGAACCGCCGTGGCCACCGACGCGACGGCCAGCGGGAAACGCCGCCGGCGCGGGCCGTCGGCGGTCGTGGGGGGCCGCTCCGTGCTGTTCACCGCATCGCTCCTTCGGACCCGTAACGGGGGACACCCCTGTGACGGGGCGGGGGAGCGTGCGGTTCCCGCCTACGTCGTCAGCCGCCGTACGGGGACATGGCACCGACCAGCCGGGCGGATGCGGGGGACACGACCACGCCATGGATCAGCGACGGCGGCACGGGCACGGCTGCCGCGACGGGCGGGACCGTCCAGTGCGGGGCCATCCGTGCGCTCTCACCGCGCAACTCGGCGAGGCTGATCTCGGTCTCCCGCAGGTCACGCGGGGCGATGTGCTTCGGCATAGGGGCACCGTACGCAGGGTTGCACGGCGGAAAAAGACCTACTATCGGGTAGTTTCCGCACTTCAGCGGAGCTCGTGGAAACCGGTAGCGTTAACTGTCCTTCCCGCCTCCCTCCAGGAGCACCCCGCCGTGCGAATCGCAGTCACCGGCTCCATCGCAACCGACCACCTCATGACCTTCCCCGGCCGCTTCGCCGACCAGCTGGTCGCGGACCAGCTGCACACGGTCTCCCTCTCCTTCCTGGTCGACAACCTCGATGTACGCCGGGGAGGGGTCGGCGCAAACATCTGCTTCGGCATGGGTCAGCTCGGCACCCGCCCGATCCTGGTGGGAGCGGCCGGTGCCGACTTCGACGAGTACCGCGCGTGGCTGGACCGGCACGGCGTCGACACGTCGTCCGTACGGATCTCCGAGGTGCTGCACACCGCGCGCTTCGTCTGCACGACGGACGCGGACCACAACCAGATCGGCTCCTTCTACACCGGCGCGATGAGCGAGGCCCGGCAGATCGAGCTGAAGTCGGTCGCGGACCGTGTCGGCGGGCTCGACCTGGTGCTGATCGGCGCCGACGACCCCGAGGCGATGCTGCGGCACACCGAGGAGTGCCGCTCGCGCGGCATCCGGTTCGCGGCGGACTTCTCGCAGCAGATCGCGCGGATGAACGGTGACGAGATCCGGATACTGCTGGACGGGGCGACGTACCTCTTCTCCAACGAGTACGAGAAGGGCCTCATCGAGTCCAAGACGGGCTGGACGGACGAGGAGATCCTGGCCCGCGTCGGCCACCGGGTCACCACGCTCGGCTCGCGCGGTGTCCGCATCGAGCAGGCGGGCCAGGAGAGCATCGAGGTCGGCTGCCCGGAGGAGGACTCCAAGGTCGACCCGACGGGTGTCGGCGACGCCTTCCGCGCGGGCTTCCTCTCGGGTCTGTCGTGGGGTGTGAGCCTCGAGCGCGCCGCGCAGGTGGGCTGCATGCTCGCGACCCTGGTCATCGAGACGCTGGGCACCCAGGAGTACACGCTCCGCCGCGCCCACTTCATGGACCGCTTCACCAAGGCCTACGGCCACGACGCCGCCGCCGAGGTCCGGGCGCACCTGGCCTGACCCGGGGGCTCTACGCCTCCAGACCCTGCTCGCCTGCGCGCGACCGCACGGGCCGGCCCGGCACCGTCCGGCCGGCCCGCGTGTCCGTCCTCGAACGCCGGACGGGCTTGGATGCCCTCCCACCGCGGGTGCTCCGGTATGCAGGTCCCGAAGCGCCGGACGGGATTGACGGAGCCGGTACCGCGGGGCGCCCCCGGTTCAGGAGCGCCGCCGCACCACGTACGCCGTGCCCCGGTCCGCCGGGTGTTCGCCCTCGTAGTCCTGGCCCCGCATCTCGCACCACGCGGGGATGTCGAGCCGCGCCGCCTCGTCGTCGGAGAGAACGGTGACCGTGCCGCCCACCGGTACGTCCCCGATGACCTTGGCCAGCTCGATGACGGGGATGGGGCAGCGCTTGCCCAGCGCGTCCACGACGAGCGAGGTCTCCCCGGCGGACGGCGGGGGCGAGACCGGGGCGTCGAGCCGGCGGCGGACGTCGCCGACGACCCCCGGCAGGACCTCCAGGAAGCGGTCCACGTCCTGCTCCGCCGTGCCCACCGGCAGGGACACCCGCACATTGCCCTCGGTCAGGACCCCCATGGCGCGCAGGACATGGCTCGGCGTCAGCGTCGAGCTCGTGCACGACGAGCCCGACGAGACGGAGAACCCGGCCCGGTCCAGCTCGTGCAGCACGGTCTCTCCGTCGACATAGAGACAGGAGAAGGTGACCAGATGGGGCAGTCGGCGCACCGGATCGCCGACCACCTCGACGTCCGGGACCAGCTCCGGCACCCGCGCGCGGATCCGGTCGACCAGGGGCCGGAGCCGTGCCGACTCGGTCGCCGCCTCCTCCCGTACCGCCCGGAGGGACGCCGCGGCCGCCACGATGGCCGGGATGTTCTCGAAGCCGGGCGCGCGCCCCGACTCCCGTTCGTCCGCGGGGTCTTGGGAGGCGAACCGGACGCCCTTGCGCACCGCGAGGAGCCCGACGCCGGCCGGGCCGCCCCACTTGTGCGCGCTCGCGGTCAGCAGTGACCAGTCCCCGGCGACCGGTCCCCACGCCAGCGACTGTGCCGCGTCGACGAGCAGTGGCACACCCGCGGCCCGGCACACCGAGGCCACATCGGCGACGGGCTGCTCCGTACCCACCTCGTGGTTCGCGGACTGGAGGCAGGCCAGCGCCGTGTCCTCCCGCAGCGCGGCGGCGTACGCCTCCGGCGTCACCGCGCCCGTGCGCTCCACCGGCACCTCGGTGACGTCGAAGCCCTCCGCCGCATGCAGTACCGCCGAGTGCTCCACCGCCGACACCACGACATGGCTCCCGACACGCCGGCGTCCCGCCATCGCCCCCGCCATGCCCGAATGAATGGCGCGGGTCCCCGAAGAGGTGAAAACCAGCTCGTCCGGGCGGCACCCCACGGCCTCCGCCGCGGCCTCGCGCGCCGCGTCCAGGAGCAGCCGCGCCCGCCGCCCCTCGCGGTAGAGCCGGGCGGGATCCGCCCACCCCTCGTCGAGGGCGGCCTGCAGGGCCTGCCGGGCGACCGGGTGCAGCGGAGCGGATGAAGCGGCATCGAAGTAGGGCACACAGCCACGCTAGCGCGCACCACCGAAGAGGGCGTCAGAAGGCCGTCGAAGGCCGGTCGTCGGGGGCCCGGCGCAGGGCGCGGAACGGGACAGTCCACCCCTTCGGGTCGTCGGACGGCGCGTTGGGCACCCTCCCCGCGCGACCCCAAATAGCGTCCAGTAGGGTTTGGTCCGCATAAACATCCAAACCCCTGCCCGCGTCAGGGCCGGCGACCGACCAGCGAGACGGCCGCAGCCGGCCGCGCGGGCGAGACTCTCGGGAAGGCGCTACGTGAGTCCCAACGGCTCCGACCGCTCGTCGCGGCGCCCGATGCGGCGGAAGCTGCCGCAGGTGCTGACTGCGGGCTTGATCGTGGCAACCGCCACGGGTTGCTCCCCCACTTGGGAGGACTTCCCCCGCCTTGGAATGCCTACTCCGGTCACGGAGGAGGCTCCGCGGATCCTCTCCCTCTGGCAGGGATCCTGGGCGACCGCCCTCGCCGTGGGCGTCCTGGTGTGGGGTCTGATCCTGTGGAGCGTGATCTTCCACCGGCGCAGCCGCACCAAGATCGAGGTTCCCCCGCAGACCCGGTACAACATGCCCATCGAGGCGCTGTACACCGTGGTCCCGCTCATCATCGTTTCGGTGCTCTTCTACTTCACGGCCCGGGACGAGTCGAAGCTCCTCGCCCTCTCCAAGCCGGCCCACACCATCAACGTGGTCGGCTACCAGTGGAGCTGGGGCTTCAACTACGTCGAGGACGTGGACGGCAACGCCGCCACGGGCGACGCGAAGGCCGACAAGAACCTGAAGGCCGTTCCGGACCAGTACACGCAGGACTTCCCCAAGGGTGCCGACGGCGTCTACCAGGCCGGTATCCCCGGCGACCGGAACCCGCAGACCGGCAACCCGGGCCCCACGCTGGTGCTGCCGAAGGGGGAGAAGGTCCGCTTCATCCTGACCTCCCGTGACGTGATCCACTCCTTCTGGGTGGTCCCCTTCCTGTTCAAGCAGGACGTCATCCCCGGCCACACCAATGTCTTCGAGGTGACGCCGAACCGGGAGGGCACCTTCTTGGGCAAGTGCGCCGAGCTCTGCGGTGTCGACCACTCCCGGATGCTCTTCAACGTCAAGGTCGTCTCCCCGGAGCGCTACCAGGAGTACCTGAAGGAGCTGGCCGAGAAGGGTCAGACCGGCTTCATCCCGTCGGGCATTGAGCAGTCGGACCCGGCCCGGAATGCGGAGAAGAACCAACTGTGAGCATCCTCAACGAATCCCAGGGTGCCGTCGCGGCTGACGACTCGTACGAGAACGAGCTCCCGGTCCGGCGCAGGCAGCCCGGCAGTGTGGTGGTGAAGTGGCTGACCACCACCGACCACAAGACCATCGGTACGCTCTACCTGGTCACGTCGTTCGTCTTCTTCTGCATCGGCGGTGTCCTGGCGCTCTTCATGCGCGCCGAGCTGGCCCGTCCGGGTACGCAGCTCATGTCGAACGAGCAGTTCAACCAGGCGTTCACGATGCACGGCACGATCATGCTGCTGATGTTCGCGACGCCGCTGTTCGCCGGATTCGCGAACTGGATCATGCCGCTGCAGATCGGCGCGCCCGACGTGGCGTTCCCGCGGCTGAACATGTTCGCGTACTGGCTGTACCTCTTCGGCTCGATCATCGCGGTGGCCGGCTTCCTCACCCCCCAGGGTGCGGCCGACTTCGGCTGGTTCGCCTACTCCCCGCTGTCGGACGCGGTCCGCTCGCCGGGTGTCGGCGCCGACATGTGGATCATGGGTCTGGCCTTCTCCGGCTTCGGCACGATCCTCGGTTCGGTCAACTTCATCACCACGATCATCTGCATGCGCGCACCCGGCATGACGATGTTCCGGATGCCGATCTTCACCTGGAACGTGCTGCTGACCGGTGTGCTGGTCCTGCTCGCCTTCCCGGTGCTGGCCGCGGCCCTGTTCGCCCTGGAGGCGGACCGTAAGTTCGGCGCCCATGTCTTCGACTCCGCCAACGGCGGCGCGTTGCTGTGGCAGCACCTCTTCTGGTTCTTCGGGCACCCAGAGGTGTACATCATCGCCCTGCCGTTCTTCGGCATCGTCTCGGAGGTCATCCCGGTCTTCAGCCGCAAGCCGATGTTCGGTTACATCGGCCTGGTTGCCGCGACCATCGCGATCGCCGGTCTGTCCGTGACCGTGTGGGCCCACCACATGTACGTCACCGGCGGAGTGTTGCTGCCGTTCTTCTCCTTCATGACCTTCCTGATCGCGGTACCGACCGGTGTGAAGTTCTTCAACTGGATCGGCACCATGTGGAAGGGCTCGCTGTCCTTCGAGACCCCGATGCTCTGGACGATCGGCTTCCTGATCACCTTCACCTTCGGTGGTCTGACCGGCGTCATCCTGGCCTCGCCCCCGATGGACTTCCACGTCTCCGACTCGTACTTCGTCGTCGCGCACTTCCACTACGTCGTCTTCGGCACCGTGGTCTTCGCGATGTTCGCCGGATTCCACTTCTGGTGGCCGAAGATGACGGGCAAGATGCTGGACGAGCGGCTCGGCAAGATCACCTTCTGGACGCTGTTCATCGGCTTCCACGGCACGTTCCTCGTCCAGCACTGGCTGGGTGCCGAGGGCATGCCGCGCCGTTACGCGGACTACCTCGCCGCCGACGGCTTCACCATGCTGAACACGATCTCGACCATCAGCTCGTTCCTGCTGGGCCTGTCGATGCTGCCGTTCCTCTACAACGTCTGGAAGACGGCCAAGTACGGCAAGAAGGTCGAGGTCGACGACCCGTGGGGCTACGGCCGTTCGCTCGAATGGGCGACGTCCTGCCCGCCGCCGCGGCACAACTTCCTCACCCTGCCGCGGATCCGTTCCGAATCCCCGGCGTTCGACCTGCACCACCCGGAGATCGCTGCACTCGAGCTCGAGCACGCCGGTCACGGCACCAGCGCCATCGCCGCTGACAAGGAGGCCGGCAAGTGAAGATCCAAGGCAGGATGTTCATCTGGCTGAGCGTCTTCGTCCTGGCCATGGCCATCCTCTACGGCGTGTGGTCGAAGGAGCCGGCCGGTACGACGGCCCTGTTCCTGGCGTTCGGTCTCTGCATCATGGTCGGCTACTACCTGGCCTTCACGGCCCGGCGCGTCGACGCGATGGCCCAGGACAACAAGGAGGCCGATGTCGCGGACGAGGCCGGTGAGGTCGGCTTCTTCTCGCCGCACAGCTGGCAGCCGCTGTCGCTGGCGATCGGCGGTGCCCTCGCCTTCCTCGCGATCGCGATCGGCTGGTGGCTGCTCTACTTCTCGGCTCCGCTGGTCCTGATCGGCGTCTGGGGCTGGGTCTTCGAGTACTACCACGGCGAGAACCAGAACCAGTAGCTCCCGAGCTGCTCCGCACTGCGCAGGGGCCCGGACACTCACCCGTTGGGGTGGTGTCCGGGCCCCTCGTTTGCAGTCCTCCGGCGCGCCGCCGCCGGGTGTTCTTCATAGCGTGTGCTCATGAACGTCATACCGCGCAAGCGCGCCATAGCCGGCTGCACCGTGCTGGTCATGTCACTCGCGGCGGCAGCCGCGTGCGGTGGTCACGAGCGCCACCCGCTGTCGGCGAGGCCGTACGACGCCGCCAAGCAGGTCACCCTCAACGCCCCTACCGGAAGCCGCAAGGCCGACCCCGAGAAGGCCCTGGAGGTCAGGGCGAAGGGGAAGGACGGCCGAATAACGGACGTGACGGCCGTCGACGCCGCAGGCCGCTACCTCGCGGGTGAACTCGCCGCAGACGGCAGCAGATGGCGCTCCACGGGCCCCCTGGCCGCCGGTACGCGCTACACCGTCAAGGTCGCCACGGAGGACAAGGGCGGCGCCCCCGGTGCCCGTGTCCAGACCTTCGAGACGGCTCCCGCCAAGCACACGCTGAAGATAGAGCTGGGTCCGAAGGCGGGCACGTACGGCGTCGGCCAGCCCATCACCGCCGAGTTCAGCGAGCCGGTGAGGACCAAGGAGGCCAGGGCCGCCGTCGAGCGTGCGCTGACCGTCCGCTCCAGCCCCGCGATGGCCGGGGCCTGGCACTGGGTGGACGACAAGAAGGCGCACTACCGCCCCAAGGAGTACTGGCCCGCGGGCGCCACCGTCCAGGTGCACAGCAACCTCCAGGGCGTCAGGCTCGGCGACAAGCTCTACGGCGGTGCCGTCGAACCCCTCAGGCTGTCCATAGGCGACCGCATAGAGGCGATAACGGACGCCGGCGCGCACCAGATGACGGTCCTGCGCAACGGGGAAGTGATCAACACCATTCCCGTGACCACCGGCAAGCCGGGCTTCTCCACCCGTAACGGCGTCAAGGTCGTGCTCGGCAAGGAGTACTTCGTCCGCATGCGCGGTACCAGCATCGGCATACCCGACGGCAGCTCCGAGTCCTACGACCTGCCCGTCTACTACGCGACCAGGGTCACCTGGAGCGGTGAATACGTCCACGCCGCGCCCTGGTCCGTCGGCTCCCAGGGATGGGCCAACGTCAGCCACGGCTGCACCGGGATGTCCACGGGCAACGCGGCCTGGTTCTTCAACACCGTCCGCGAGGGAGACATCGTCAAGGTCGTCAACAGCCTCGGCAGCACGATGGATCCGTTCGGGAACGGCTTCGGCGACTGGAACCTGTCATGGGACAAGTGGCAGGGCGGCAGCGCCCTGCTGGAAGGCGCCAGGGAGGGCAGCAGCCCCGCGGACGTGGCACGGCTCCAGCCCCAGGTGTGAGCGCGCCAGGGCCCGGAGTCCCCGGAATTCCGGGCCGCGCGGGGGGCGGACCGCCTCAGTGGTTCGCGCCCAGCCTCGTACGCAACAGGGCGGCCAGCGCCTCCGCGAACTCCACCGGCTCGACCGGAAGCGTCACGGCCGCGTCCGCACGGCTCCAGGTGGCCAGCCAGGCGTCCTGCGGGCGTCCCATGAGCACCAGCACCGGAGGGCAGCGGAAGATCTCGTCCTTGATCTGCCGGCACACGCCCATACCGCCCGCGGGGACGGCCTCGCCGTCCAGGACACAGGCGTCGATACCGCCCTTGTCCAGTTCCGAGAGGACCGCGGGCAGCGTGGCGCACTCGATGAACTCGACCGGGGGAACATCGGCGGCCGGGCGGCGGCCCGTGGCGAGCCGTACCTGTTCGCGGGTGCCGGCGTTGTCGCTGTACACCAGCACGGTGGCGGTCGACTGCATTGTTCCTCCGGTTCGTCAGCAAGAACTGCGGGGTGCACCGATGCGCGGGATGCTACCCCTCCCGACGCGCTGTCAGCACCGGTTCGACAGGGCAAAGGACGGCCTTTCGATGGGCCGTTCGGGCTGGACACGGGGTACGGACACACCGAACGGCACCCCCCGGAGTGAGGGCTGGATAAGCGACCGACATAATGTCGGTCGTGGCGACAGCAACGACAGTAGAAACCGGGCACGCGCACCCGTCGGTCAATCGGCCGAACCTCACCAGCGTCGGAACCATCATCTGGCTGAGTTCCGAGCTGATGTTCTTCGCGGCCCTCTTCGCGATGTACTTCACCCTGCGATCGGTGATGGGTGCCGAGTACTGGACAGAACAGGCTTCGTTCCTGAACTTCCCGTTCTCGGCGACCAACACCACGATCCTGGTGCTCTCCTCCCTCACCTGCCAGCTCGGCGTCTTCGCCGCCGAGCGCGGTGACGTGAAGAAGCTGCGCACCTGGTTCGTGATCACGTTCGTGATGGGTGCGATCTTCATCGGCGGCCAGGTGTTCGAGTACACCGAGCTGGTCAAGCACGAGGGCCTGTCGCTCTCGTCCGGCCCGTACGGCTCGGTCTTCTACCTGACCACCGGCTTCCATGGTCTGCACGTGACGGGCGGTCTCATCGCCTTCCTGCTGGTTCTCGGCAGGACGTACGCGGCCAAGAGGTTCACCCACGAGCAGGCAACCGCCGCCATCGTCGTGTCCTACTACTGGCACTTCGTCGATGTCGTCTGGATCGGCCTCTTCGCCACGATCTACATGATCAAGTAGCCGGGCTCGCTCCCGCACCCATTCCAGAAGCATCGACGCAGAAGATCCTGACACCGGGGTAATCCGTGAAAAAGCTCTCCGCACGACGACGCCATCCGCTGGCGGCGGTCGTCGTCCTACTCCTCGCGCTGGCGGCCACTGGGGGGCTGTACGCCGCGTTCGCACCCGCGGACAAGGCGCAGGCCGATGAAACCGCCCAGTCCCTCGCCATCGAGGAGGGCAAGAAGCTCTACTCCGTCGGCTGCGCCAGCTGCCACGGAACCGGCGGTCAGGGCACCTCAGACGGCCCGTCCCTGGTAGGCGTCGGCTCCGCCGCAGTGGACTTCCAGGTCGGCACCGGCCGTATGCCCGCGCAGCAGCCGGGCGCTCAGGTGCCGAAGAAGAAGGTCATCTACAAGCAGGCCGAGATCGACCTGCTCTCGGCGTACATCGCCTCCCTCGGAGCCGGCCCGGTCACGCCGACCGAGAAGCAGTACAGCCCGGAAGGGGCCAACATCGCCAACGGCGGTGACCTGTTCCGCACCAACTGCGCCCAGTGCCACAACTTCACCGGTGAGGGCGGCGCCCTGACCCACGGCAAGTACGCGCCGAACCTCGCGGGCTCGAGCCCGAAGCACATCTACGAGGCCATGCAGACCGGCCCGCAGAACATGCCCTCCTTCCCCGACACCACCATGCCGGAGCAGGAGAAGAGGGACATCATCGCGTACCTCCAGACCGTGAACAGTGGTGAGTCCGAGAACCCCGGTGGCCTGAAGCTGGGTGGACTCGGCCCGGTCACCGAGGGTCTGTTCGCCTGGATCTTCGGTCTGGGTGCCTTGATCGCAGTCGCCATCTGGGTCGCGGCCCACACCGCTAAGGCCAAGAAGTCATGAGTAGCCAAGACATTCCAGAAGAGACCCTGCCCTCGGAGCAGGAGCACGCGCGCGGAGCGGTGGCCGTCAAGGAGGATCCGTTCGCGGATCCCGGCCTGCCGCCGCACAAGCCGCGCATCCAGGACATCGACGAGCGGGCCGCCAAGCGGTCCGAGCGCACGGTCGCCCTCCTGTTCACGCTGTCGATGCTCGCCACGATCGGCTTCATCGCGTCGTACGTGATCTTCCCGGTCGACGAGATCGTCTACATCTGGCCGATCGGTCACATCAGCGCGCTGAACTTCGCGCTCGGTATGACGCTCGGCATCGCGCTGTTCTGCATCGGCGCGGGCGCCGTCCACTGGGCGCGCACCCTGATGTCCGACGTGGAGATCACGGACGAGCGGCACCCGATCGCCGCCGAGCCGGAGGTCCGGGCCAAGGTCCACGCCGACTTCGCGGCCGGTGCCGAGGAGTCCGGCTTCGGCCGGCGCAAGCTGATCCGCAACACGATGTTCGGTGCGCTGGCCATGGTGCCGCTCTCCGGCGTGATGCTGCTGCGCGACCTGGGTCCGCTGCCCGAGGAGAAGCTGTTCCACACGCTGTGGGCCAAGGGCAAGCAGCTCATCAACATGAACACGCACGAGCCGCTGCGCCCGGAGGACATCCCGGTCGGTTCGCTGACCTTCGCGATGCCCGAGGGCCTGAGCGAGCACGACCACAACTTCCAGACGCAGATCGCCAAGGCCGCCCTGATGATCGTCCGGATCCAGCCGGACGAGATCAAGGACAAGCGCGAGCTCGAGTGGTCGCACGACGGCATCGTGGCGTACTCGAAGATCTGCACCCACGTCGGCTGCCCGATCTCCCTGTACGAGCAGCAGACGCACCACGTGCTCTGCCCGTGCCACCAGTCCACCTTCGACCTCTCCGACGGCGCCCGCGTCATCTTCGGCCCGGCCGGTCACGCCCTTCCGCAGCTGCGGATCGGTGTGAATGACGAAGGCTTCCTCGAGGCGCTCGGCGACTTCGAAGAGCCCGTCGGTCCTGCCTTCTGGGAGCGCGGATGAGTACTACGGCAACTGACGCGAAGCGCAAGGCACCCGCCGGCGAGCGGGTGGCCGACTGGGCCGACGGCCGCCTGGGGATCTACTCCCTGGCCAAGGCCAACATGCGCAAGATCTTCCCGGACCACTGGTCCTTCATGCTGGGTGAGGTCGCGCTCTACAGCTTCATCATCATCATCCTCACGGGTGTGTACCTGACGCTGTTCTTCCACCCGTCGATGAACGAGGTGGAGTACCACGGCTCGTACGTGCCGATGCAGGGTGTCCTGATGTCGGAGGCGTACGCCTCGACGCTGGACATCAGCTTCGACGTGCGTGGCGGTCTGCTCATCCGGCAGATCCACCACTGGGCCGCCCTGATCTTCCTCGCGGCGATGTTCGTGCACATGATGCGCGTCTTCTTCACGGGCGCCTTCCGCAAGCCGCGTGAGGTCAACTGGCTGTTCGGCTTCCTGCTGTTCGTCCTGGGTATGTTCACCGGTTTCACCGGCTACTCGCTCCCGGACGACCTGCTCTCCGGCACCGGTGTCCGCTTCACGCAGGGCGCGATCCTGTCCATGCCGGTCGTCGGCACGTACATCTCGATGTTCATGTTCGGCGGAGAGTTCCCCGGCGGCGACTTCGTCGCCCGGTTCTACTCGATCCACATCCTGCTGCTGCCGGGCATCATGCTCGGCCTGCTGGCGGCGCACCTGATCCTGGTCTTCTACCACAAGCACACGCAGTTCGCGGGCCCGGGCCGGACGAACAAGAACGTCGTGGGCATGCCGCTGCTGCCGATCTACACGGCCAAGGCCGGAGGCTTCTTCTTCCTGGTCTTCGGTGTGATCGCGGTGATCGCGGCGGTCGCCCAGATCAACCCGATCTGGGTCATCGGCCCCTACCGTCCGGACCAGGTGTCCACCGGCGCCCAGCCCGACTGGTACATGGGCTTCGCCGAGGGTCTGATCCGCTTCATGCCGGGCTGGGAGATCAACCTCTGGGGCCACACGCTGGTCCTGGGCGTGTTCATCCCGCTGATGCTCTTCGGAGTCGCGCTTGCGGCGATCGCGGTGTACCCGTTCTTCGAGTCCTGGCTCACCGGGGACAAGCGCGAGCACCACATCGCGGACCGGCCGCGCAACGCGCCGACCCGTACCGGGTTCGGTGTGGCCTGGGTCACCATGTACATGATCATGCTGGTCGGTGGTGGAAACGACCTCTGGGCGACCCACTTCAACCTGTCGATCAACGCGATCACCTGGTTCGTCCGGATCTTCTTCATCGTCGGCCCGGTCATCGCGTTCATCGTGACCAAGCGGATCTGCCTGGGTCTGCAGCGGCGCGACCACGACAAGGTGCTGCACGGACGTGAGTCCGGCATCATCAAGCGGCTGCCGCACGGTGAGTTCGTCGAGATCCACGAGCCGCTCAGCCAGGGCGACCGCTACAAGCTCACCGCGCACGAGCAGTACGAGCCGGTCGAGATCGGCCCGACGGTCGACAAGAACGGCGTCGAGCGCAAGGTCAAGAGCGGCGAGAAGCTCCGGGCGAAGCTCAGCAAGGGCTATTTCGGCGAGGGGAACCAGATCTCCAAGCCGACCGCCGAGGAGTACCAGGAGATCACGAGCGGCCACGGCCACCACTGATTCCCACCCACTGATCCGAGCGATCGCCACGGCAGGAGCCCCGTCCATTCACCGGACGGGGCTCTTTGCCGTCCCCCGGGATGGATAGGGTGGTGGCATTCCTGTACGAACGGACCCAGGAGCGACCATGAGCGCTGTGACCCCCGCTGGTGGGGGTACCCCCAGCGGAGCGAGGGGGAGCACTACCGCGGCGGGCCTCTCCTGGCCCTCCGTCCTGGACTCGCTGCTGTACGGGCGCGACCAGAGCGCCGACGCCACCGCATGGGCCATGGACCGGATCCTGCGGGGCGAGGCCACCGACGCGCAGATCGCCGGGTTCGCCGTCGCGCTCCGGGCCAAGGGCGAGACCGTCGAGGAGATCACCGGGCTCGTGCGGACGATGTACGACCACGCCCGGACCATCGACGTCCCCGGGCCGAGCGTCGACATCGTGGGCACGGGCGGCGACGGCGCCAAGACCGTCAACATCTCGACCATGTCCGCGATCGTGGTCGCCGGCACCGGAGCGAAGGTCGTCAAGCACGGTAACCGGGCCGCGTCCAGCGCGAGCGGTGCGTCCGACGTGCTCGAGAAGCTCGGCGTCAATCTGGAGCTGACGCCGGAGCGGGTCGCCGAGGTCGCGGAGGAAGCGGGCATCACCTTCTGCTTCGCCGTGAAGTTCCATCCCGCGCTGCGGCACGTGGCGGCGGCGCGCAAGGAACTCGGTATTCGTACGACGTTCAATTTCCTGGGGCCGCTGACCAACCCCGCCCGGGTGATGGCCCAGGCAACGGGCGTCGCCGACGCACGGATGGCGCCGATCATGGCCGGGGTGCTGGCCGAGCGCGGCTCCAGTGCGCTGGTCTTCCGCGGCGACGACGGCCTGGACGAGCTCACGACGACCGCGACCTCCCGGGTGTGGGTGGTCCGGGACGGCGCAGTGCGCGAAGAGGCCTTCGACCCCCGGGACGCCGGCATCGAACTGGTGCCGGTCGAGGCGCTGCGGGGCGCGGACGCCTCGTACAACGCGGATGTCGCGCGCCGGCTGCTGGCCGGCGAGACCGGTCCGGTGCGGGACGCGGTCCTGCTGAACTCGGCGGCCGCGCTCGCCGCCCTGGAGCCCGGCGAGGGCACTCTGGTGGACCAACTGCGGGCCGGGATCGCGAAGGCCGCGGAGTCCATCGACTCGGGCGAGGCACGCCGGGCGCTGGACCGGTGGGTGACGGCCAGCAACCGCTGAACCCGCCGCGCACGCCGACGGGATGTGGCGCAAGGCGCAGTCCACAGTGCGGACTGCGCCTTGCGCGTCCCCCGGCGTGTGGCAGGATGCTTTCCAAGGTCATGAGTGACAGCGATTACGGCCCCGGCCCGCTGTCCGGCAACCCTCCGTCCGTGGCGGGGTGCCCCGGGTGAAGACCAGGCCGTGGGCAACGAGGTCCACGGCAAGCGCGGACCCCTTGGACATCGGTGAATGTCACAGCCCTGGGGTCCTGGTCCTCAAGGGAGCAGTCTCGTGAGCAAGCGAATGCGCTAGGGCCCGCCGGCCCCCTTTTTCCACACCTCCGTACGAGCCGTTTCGCCGTACGTCGAGGCAACACCCGTATGCGGAGCGGCAGTTCCGCCGCTGTGCGGGTTCTTCACAGCCATTTCGCCTTTTCCTGCCGGGAGATACCGCCATGTCCGTGCGCCCTGACACCGTCGAAACCGTCGCCGCCGACGCGGCCGCCGACTCCGCTGCCGACCCCTGCTGTGCCGCTCCGCTGCCGGTGCTCGGCCGGGACGTCACCGTCCCGCTCGTCACCGGTGGCGAGGTCACCTACGCCGCCCTCGACTACGCGGCGAGCGCACCCGCCCTGCAGCGGGTCTGGGACGACGTGGCCGCGTACGCCCCGTACTACGGCAGCGTGCACCGCGGCGCCGGGTACCTGTCGCAGCTGTCCACGGACCTGTTCGAGAACAGCCGGGCAACGGTCCACGAGTTCCTCGACTGCCGCGAAGGCGACCAGGTCGTCTTCACCCGCTCGACGACGGACTCGCTGAACCTGCTGGCCCAGGCGCTCCCCGCCGACTGCCAGGTCTTCGTCTTCGAGACCGAGCACCACGCCTCCCTGCTGCCGTGGCGGGACGCGCGGGTGACCTACCTGAACGCGCCCCGCACACCCGGACAGGCCGTGCGGACCCTGGAACTGGCGCTCGCTGCCCGTGACCCGTACGGCCCCGCGCTGGTGTGCGTGACCGGCGCGTCGAACGTCACCGGTGAGCTGTGGCCCGTACGTGAACTCGCCGCCGCCGCACACGCCCACGGCGCCCGTATCGTCCTCGACGCCGCGCAACTCGCGCCGCACCACCCCGTCTCCGTACGGGACCTGGACGTCGACTGGGTCGCCTTCTCCGGGCACAAGCTGTACGCGCCCTTCGGCTCCGGTGTGCTCGCCGGGCGGGCGGACTGGCTGCAGGAGGCGGAGCCGTACCTCGCGGGCGGTGGCGCCTCGCGCAAGGTCGCGCGGCGCACGGACGGCGGTGTGGACGTCGACTGGCACACCACCGCCGCTCGCCACGAGGCCGGTTCGCCGAACGTCATCGGCGTCTACGCCATCGCGTCGGCGTGCAAGGCCCTGACTGCAGCCGGGTTCGAGTCGCTGGTCGCGCGCGAGCAGCACCTCGTCGCCACCGTCCGCGCGGGCCTCGCGGAGGTGCCCGAGGTCAAGGTCCTGTCGCTGTTCGGCGACGACACTTCCCCCGGCTCCGCCGGGGGGACCCCCAGGGTCGGCGTCATCTCCTTCGTGGTGGAGGGCTGGAACAGTTCGCACTTCGCCGCCGCGCTGTCCGCCGAGTACGGCATCGGCGTCCGTGACGGACTCTTCTGCGCCCACCCCCTGGTCCGCACCCTGCTGGGCAGCGACCCGCAGGAGGTCGGCGAGTGCGGGGCGCCGGAGGCCGAGCCGGGCGAGCGAAGCGAGGTGGGGGTCCTCCCGGCCGAAGGCTCGGGGAGGTCGCTGAACGCGATCCGGGTGAGCTTCGGGGCCGGTACGCCGGACGAGCACGTCGAGCGGTTCGTCCGGGCCGTGAAGGAGCTCGTCCGCGACGGCGCCAAGTGGGACTACCGCACCGAGGACGGGCGCTGCGTGCCCGCGGTCTGAGACACGGGCGAGCGCTCGGCCGCGCCGGCGAGGAATTCGCCTGCGCGGCCGAGCACTTCGCGCAGCGGGACGGGGCGGGGACGATCCAGGTGTACGCGTCCACGCCGACGGCACGCACTGTGCCCGCGAGCGCCGGCACCGGCCGCCCCGAACGCTGTGCGCGGTGGGCCACTTCGGCCGGGATCTTCCCGTGCGGGATCTGCCCGTCCAGGGTGCCTCAGAGGCCGGACGGGCCGGAAGGCGCCGCCGGCCCTACGCGTCGAGGCCGATCGCGAACGCCGCCTCCAGGTCGTGCTGCGAGTACGTACGGAACGCCACGTGCGTGTCCGTCGCCTCGACGCCCGGGATCTTGCTGATGCGGCCGGGGATGATGTCCGCCAGGTCCTCGTGCCGGGTGACCCGCACCATCGCGATCAGGTCGTACGTACCGGTGACGGAGTAGACCTCGCTGACGTTCTCCACCGACTTGATCGACTCGGCGATCTCGGGGATGCGGTCCACGCTGGTCTTGATGAGCACGATCGCGGTGATCACGGCTTGCTGTCTCCCTCGGTGGCCCTGGCTCGGGCTTCAAGCCTACTGCCGGGGGTTCGGGGGTCGTCCCCCGAGCGACGCAGCGTCCCCTGCCGGAAGCGCCCCCACGCGTAGAGGAAGCCGATCCCGAAGCCCACCAGATGTGCCAGATAGGCCACCCCCGGCCCCGACGACGTGCTCTGCGCCTCCGCGAGCCACTGCAGGGCGAACCAGAAGACCAGCACGATCCACGCGGGGAACCGCAGCGGCAGGAAGAACAGGAAGGGGAAGAGGCTCGTCACCCGCGCCCTCGGGAAGAGGCACAGGAACGCGCCCAGCACCCCCGAGATCGCCCCCGAAGCTCCCACCAGCGTATGCGTGGACTCCGCGTTCGCCGCGGCGTAGGCGAGGAGTGCCAGATACCCGCAACCGACGTAGAAGAGCGCGAACTGGACGTGGCCCATGCGCTCCTCGGCCATGGCGCCGAAGACGAAGAGGAAGAGCATGTTGCCCAGCAGGTGCAGCCAGCTGCCGTGCACGAACAGCGCGGTCAGCGGGGTGAGGAGGGCCCGTGGGGAGCTGCGCATCAGCTCGCTCGGGATGACGCCCCACCGTTCGAAGTAGGACATCGTCGCGGCGAGCAGCGTGTCCCCGGTGCCGTATGCCGGGTTGAGCCCGGAAGCCGGACCGATGAGGAACAGCAGACAGCACAGACCGATCACTCCGTAGGTCACCACGGGTCCCGTCCGCCAGTCGATCATGCCCAGAGCATGGCGTACCGGGACCGAAGGGGACGGACCGCCTCGCCGTGTTCCGGCGTACGCCGGAGGTCGTAGGGTTACGGGCAGTAGGCACGACGAGACGAGGACGGCATGATGACGACGGTTCCCACACCGACCGCCACCACCCGGTGGCGGTGCACGCTCTGTGGCAATCTCACCCGCTTCGATGTGACCCGCTCGTCCAAGGTCGTCGAGTACGTCCATCTGGACCTGGCAGGAGAGCCCACGGTGGAGGAGCGCGAGGTGGTCAGTGAGACCATCGAGTCGGTCCGCTGCCGCTGGTGCAACGCGGTGGATCAGATCGAACTGGTGGACAGGCCGGGTACCGGTTCCTGACGGGAGCCGTGGGGTACGGCGGAGACAGTAGGGGTGACGGATTGTGGAGCAGCCTGACAGCGGCGCAGGACCGGCCGGTGCGGCCGGTGGCGCCGCCGAGGCGCTCGACCGCCCGCTGCCCGAAGGCGTACGGCGACGGGTCGTCGCCCTGGTGTCGGAGGCGTTCGGCGGGCTGACCGTCAGCGACCTTCCCGCCCAGTTGCGACAGTACGCCCGGTTCACCCCTTCCAGGCGGGCGAAGTTCGCGGGCAACGCCATGGCCGCGGCCCTGGAGTCCGACCCGGTGTTCCGGCAGCGCATCGGCGAGCGGCTGCGCGAGTCGCAGCCGGAGCTGGCCGGGGCGCTGGAGTCCGGGGCGCCGCCCGCGGCCGCCGATCCCCTCGACGTGGCCGCGGCGGCCTATGTGCTGCGCCCGGCCGGCTGGGTGAAGCTGGTGGCCGCGGCGGGCGAGGAGGCCCAGCGCGCGGACGCCGAGCGCGTCGACGAGGAGACCCGGCGCGAGCTGGAGCGGCTCCGCGAGGAGGTCGACCGGCTCAGGGTGCAGACCAGGTCCGAGACCGAGCGGCTGCGCGCGGAACTGGACGCCGCCCGCAAGGAAGCCGAATCGCTTCAGCGCAAGCTGCGCAGCGCCCAGAGCGATGTGAAGCGCGGCGAGGCGGCGCTGCGTCGCACGACGGCCGAGAGCGAGGCGGCCAGGGCCGACGCGCAGGCCCAGCTGTCCGCGGCCGTGAGCGAGTCCCGGCGGCTGAAGGCCCGGCTCGGTGAGGCGGAGTCGGCGCTCGAGGCGAGCCGCAGGGCGGCCCGTGAGGGCCGCTCGATCGAGGACATGCGGGTACGCCTGCTGCTGGACACCGTGCTCGACGCGGCCCAGGGTCTGCGCCGCGAACTGGCCCTGCCGCCCGCGCTGCTGCACCCCGCCGACACCGTCGACGCGGTCGAGCCGGGCCGTATGACTCCCAAGGACATCGCGGCGCGGGCGCTCTCGGAGACCGACCCGGCGCTGCTCGACCAGTTGCTCGCCCTGCCGCAGGTGCATCTCGTGGTGGACGGCTACAACGTCACCAAGACCGGCTATCCGACGATGCCGCTGGAGAAGCAGCGGCTGCGGCTGCTCGGTGGTCTGGCGATGCTCGCCGCGCAGTCGGGCGCCGAGATCACCTGCGTCTTCGACGGCGCGGAGCTGGCCGCGCCCGTGCTGCTCGCGCCTCCGCGCGGGGTGCGGGTGCTGTTCTCCAAGCCGGGTGTGACCGCGGACGAGCTCATCCGTCAGCTCGTACGCGCCGAGCCGCCCGGCCGGCCCGTCGTCGTGGTCTCCACCGACCGCGAGGTCGCCGACGGCGTCGCGAAGGCGGGCGCCAGGCCCGTCGCCTCCGCCATGCTGCTCAAGCGCCTTTCGCGCGTTTAGTACCTATTGGCATGACTGGCCTGTCTCATAACTCCTGGGCCTAATGTCCGATTTAACGGAACGTACGGTCAAGTGGCCATCACTACGCGTGTGGTGTCTGTAAAGAATGCGCTTCGTGCGACAGTTTTTTCTCATGAGGATTTGAACTGATCACAAGAAGGTCACTAGGGTCAGGCCTCGAACCTTCGCGCGGTTGATCGTCCATCCGGGATGACAGCGAAGGAACCGCCGAATTCGCCCAGTTCAGCCCAATTTCGCGGGGGAGCTGAGAGGTGCGGAGCCGGGGCATCGACCCCCATTGCCCGGTAGGCGGCTCGAGGAAGAAGGAGCTCGCCTTCGTGGCGTCCCACCGTCGTCCCAAGCAGCCGAGCCGCACCCGTGTGACCGTGCTCACCGCGACCGCAGCCGCGGCCGTCGCCCTTTCCGCCCAGGCCGCCCAGGCCGCCCCGGCCAAGCCCAGCAAGGACGAGGTCAAGGCGAAGGTCGACGCGCTCTACCACGAGGCGGAGAAGGCCACCGAGGAGTACAACGGGGCCAAGGAGCAGCAGACCGAGCTGCAGAAGCAGGTCGACGCGATCCAGGACAAGGTCGCCCGCGGCCAGGACGAGGTCAACGCCCTGCGCGACAGCCTGGGTTCGGTGGCCAGCGCCCAGTACCGCTCCGGCGGGATCGACCCCTCCCTCCAGCTCTTCCTCTCCTCCGACCCGGACACCTACCTCGACAAGGCGTCCGCGATCGACCAGCTCAGCGCCAAGCAGACCGACGCCCTCCAGGACATCCAGGCGAAGCAGCGCACCCTCGCGCAGCAGCGTGCCGAGGCGGCGAAGAAGCTCGCCGACCTCGACGACGTGCGCAAGACGCTCGGCGAGAAGAAGAAGGCCTTCCAGGGCAAGCTGGCCGAGGCGCAGAAGCTCCTCAACACCCTGACCGCCGAAGAGCGCGCGAAGATGCAGGAGGAGGAGCTCCGCGCCAGCCGTGCCGCCGGCGACCGCGTGAACCTCGGCAACGAGGTGCCGGCCTCCCAGCGCGGCGCCGCGGCCCTCAGCGCCGCCAAGACGCAGATAGGCAAGCCGTACGTCTCCGGCGCCGAGGGCCCCAACTCGTACGACTGCTCCGGTCTGACGCAGTGGGCGTACCGCCAGGCGGGCGTGAGCATCTCGCGCACCACCTACACCCAGCAGAACGACGGCGTGAAGATCGGCCGCAGCCAGCTCAAGCCGGGCGACCTGGTCTTCTTCAACAGCCTGTCCCACGTCGGCCTGTACGCCGGCAACAACCAGATCCTGCACGCGCCGAAGCCGGGTGCGTCGGTCCGGTACGAGTCGATGGACTGGATGGGCACCTTCCAGTTCGGTGTCCGGATCTGACGCCCAATCGGGCGAATTACGGCACCATCCACTGACGGTACGCCCCGCCGGTGACCTTGAGGTCTCCGGCGGGGCGTCAGTGTTCGTGCCCCGTACGGCTTTTGGCCGCCCCGTGGTCACACAGCTACTCTCTGCCGCGCAATGGCTGACAGGCCGTTGTGTCCAGCGGAAGGGAGTACGTCTCCTGTGGCGTCCCATCGCCGATCCACCCCGTCGTCCGGGTTCTCCGGCCTCTCCGGATTCTCCGGTTTCCACCGCGGTGCCCGGGCCACCCTCCTGTCGGCCGCGGCGGCCACCACGGCCGCCGCGCTCGGAACGGCACCGGCCGGAGCCGAACCGCGTGACACCCCGGACACCGCACGGGCCAGGGTCGACCGGCTGTACGAAGAGGCCGAGAAGGCCACGGAGCAGTACAACAAGGCCGACGAGCGCGCGGACCGGCTGCGCGAGGAGGTGGCCGCGGCACGCGACAGCGCGGCACGCGGGCAGGAGGTCATCAACCGCAAGCGCGGGGCGCTCGGTTCGGTGGCAGGGGCCCAGTACCGCTCCGGCGGCATGGACCCCGCCCTGGCGCTGCTGCTCTCGGAGAACCCGGACACGTACCTCGAGAAGGCCGAGCTCCTCGACCGGCTCAGCGAGCGCCAGACCAACGACCTGCGCGACCTCCGGCGCGCCCGGCGCAGCCTCGCCCAGCAGCATGCGGAGGCCACCCGCAAGCTGGCCGAGCTGGAGCGCACCCGGTCCGCCGTCGCCCGGCACAAGCGGACCGTCGAGGGGAAGCTGGCCGCGGCGCAGCTCCTGCTGAACCTGCTCCCCGCCGAGGAGCGCGAGGCCTACACCCGGGCGTCCCGCTCCGGCCGCGACGCACTGCCGGACCTGGCCGGTGGCCTCGGCCCCGCGTCGTCGCGGGCCGCCGCCGCGGTCATGGCCGCGAAGGGCGTGGTCGGCAAGCCCTACATCTGGGGCGCCAACGGGCCGCACGGCTTCGACTGCTCCGGGCTCACCCAGTGGGCCTACGCGCAGGCGGGCGTCGGGCTGCCGCGCACCTCCCAGGCACAGCGGTACGCCGGCCGGCAGATGCCCCTCTCCGAGGCCAGACCGGGCGACCTCGTGACGTACCGCTCCGACGCCAGCCACGTCGGGATGTACGTCGGGAACGGGCAGGTCGTGCACGCGCCCTACCCCGGGGCCTCGGTGCGCTACGACCCCGTGGGGATGATGCCGATCGCTTCCGTGACCCGGCCCTGACCATGCGGCCGCACTGCTCGGCTCGCCTCGGGGGCGCCTTCCGCCCCTGTCGGATCGCATACGATCGGCAGGGTGGCTGGTCGGGGAAGAGTCCGGAAGACGGCCTGTGGTTTCGTGGCCGCGGGACTGTTCGTGCTGTCCGGCTGCGTCGCCGGACAGGCCTCGCCCGACACCACGCGCCAGGACATCCAGCGCACGCTCGACGCCAGGGCGGCGGCGGTGCTGGATCACGATGCCGAGGCGTTCGGGGCGGCCGGTCGTGAGGAGTTCGCCAACCTCGCGGACGTGCCGCTGCGGTCGTGGGAGTACCGGCTCACCGATGTGCGCCGCTCCGGCGACCGGGCCACCGCCGACGCCCAGCTGAGGTACCGGCTCGACGGCTACGACAGCGCGCCCGTGACCGCCGCCCGCACCCTGGAGCTGGCCGAGCGCGACGGCCGCTGGTACGTCACCGCCGACCGCCCGGGCCGCGGCGGCGCGCAGCAGTTGTGGCAGCAGGGCGACGTCGATGTCGTACGCGGCGAACGCAGCCTGGTCCTCGGCGTCGGCCAGGACCGCGCACGGCTGCGGCAGATCGCCTCCGACGCCGACCGTGCCGTGCCCGCGGTCGCGGCCGCCTGGCCGGGGGAGTGGGCGGACCGGGTGGTCGTGCTCGTGCCGGACTCGCTGGCCGCGATGGGCGGGCTGCTGGGCGCGCCGGCCGCGGGGTACCGGGGGATCGCGGCGGTCACCACGGGCGAGACCGGGCGGAACGGGGCGGCGCCGGCGGACCGGGTGATCGTGAACCCCGAAGCGTACGGAGAGCTGGGCGAGTTCGGCCGCAGGATCGTGCTCACCCATGAGACGACCCACGTCGCGACCCGCGCCCACACCTCGCAGGCGACCCCGATGTGGCTCTCCGAGGGCTACGCCGACTGGGTCGCCTACCGCGGCACCGGCCGCACCGCCGCCCAGGCCGCCCCCGAGCTCCGCCGAGCCGTCCGCGCGGGCGATGCGCCGCGCACGCTCCCGGCCGACGAGGACTTCCGCTTCGGCACGGGGGCGGATGCGCTCGGGCGCGCGTACGAGGGGGGCTGGCTGGCCTGCGAACTGATCGCGGACCGCTGGGGAGCCGGGGCCCTGTCGGACTTCTACCGCGCGGTGGGCGCGCAGCCGCGCCGCGAGGGCGCGCTGGAGCAGGCCCTGCGCGAGGTCCTGGACACGAACCCGGAGGCGTTCACGGCGGCTTGGCGGGACTACGTGCGGCTGCGGTTGGGGTGACGGGCCCCTGGGATGTGACCGGTACCGTCCGGTCGGCCCGCGTGTCCGTCCTCGAACGCCGGACGGGCTGAAAATCGGCCGCGCAGGGTCACTCGCGTCGCTCCAGCTCCGCGATCGTCTCCGTCAGCCACCGCTTCTCCTCCGTGCCCGTCGCGCGCGCGATCCGCAGCATGCCCTGCCGGAAGACGTCGCCCGCTTCCTCCGCCCGCACCGGCTCGCCGTCGCGGTAGAAGAAGCTCGCGGGGGTGTCCAGGAAGGCCTGGCGGCGGCGGAGGACCGCCGCCTGCTCCCGGCGGTCGGGGAGCAGGCGGAGGAAGGCGAGCAGGGTGAAGAAGCGCTGGCCGTCCGTGATTTCGGCCTCCTTGGGGCCGCGGAGGCGTTCCAGGAGATCCGCGCGGCCCGCGGCGGTGAGGGAGAGGATGCGGCGGGGGGCGGCGCCGGCGCCCGGTTCGGTGCGCTCCGTCAGCTTGCCCGCCTTCAGGAGACGGGTGATCGCGGGGTAGAGCGCGCCGTCGCTGACCGGGCGGACATGGCCGCTCAGGGCGCGGATCCGCTCCTTCAACTCGTAGCCGTGCAGCGGCTGTTCGGCCAGGAATCCGAGGATCGTCAGCTCCAGCACGGTCAGCTCCCCAGTGGTTGTCGAAGACCAGCGTCCATGATACCTCTATCCGCGGTACCTCGAATCGAGGTGCCACGGATGGAGGGGGCCGCCATGGGGCACATGAGGCATCGGCAACGGATCGTCGCGCTCGCGCACCCCGTCTATTTCGAACTGCTCGCCGGCGTCGCCGCAGGGATCATCAACATGGTCTGGGTCGCCCGCCTCGGAGGCGCGGCCGTCGCCGCCGTCGCCGTCGCGACCAACGTGGAGAACCTGCTTCTCGGCGTGATCCTCATGGCCGGCTCCGGCACCACCGTGCTCGTCGCCCGCGCCCGTGGCGCCGATGACCCGGGGGCCGTGCGGGCCGCTGTGCGTGGCGGATGGGCGCTCTGCGCGCTGGTCGTGCCGCCCGTCGCGATCGGCGGGTACGTCCTGCGCGAGCCCCTCGCCCGGCTGGTGCTCGACGGCGACGGCACCCCCGCCGCCCTCGCCGCCGGCTACTTCGCGATCTCCCTCCCCGGCATGGCCGTCTATTTCGCGACGAACCTCCTCGACGGCGTCCTCAAGGGCGCGGGCGACACCCGCACCCCCATGCGGCTGGCCTTCCTCGCCAACGGGCTGATCCTGTTCCTCGACCCGCTGCTCATCGACCGGTACGGCGTCCGCGGCGCCGCCCTGGCCACCGTCATCGGCCGCTCCGCCGCCCTCGCCGCGGGGCTCGTCGCCCTGCGCCGCGACCCGATCCTGCGCGCGGCACGCGGAGCGCCCGCCTCCCGGCCGCTGCCCGCCGCCCTGCGCGACACCGCCCGCACCGGACTGCCCATGTCCGCCGACTTCGTCGTCCGCATGCTGGGCGCGCTCGCCCTCGTCGCGGTCGTCGCCCGGCTCGGCGTCACCGCCGTCGCGGCGTACGGCATCGCCACCAAGGCCATGTACGTGGCGACGATGGCCTTCTACGCCGTACGCCAGGCGGCAGCCATCCACACCGCCCACCTGCTCGGCGCGGGCCTGGACGAGCGGCGGGCCGTCGGACGCCACGCCGTCCTCGTCTCCGGGGCCGTGGGGGCCGGCGCCGCCGTGCTCCTGCTCGGCACCGCCCCCTGGATCATGCGGGCGTTCGGCGCGGGCCCCGGGGTGGCCGACGCCGGAGCGCTGTTCCTCCGCTGCCTCGGCCCGTATCTCGTCCTGCTCGCCTGCTTCATCGCGCTCGGCGGGGTCTTCGAGGGCAGCGGCGGCAGCCCCCAGGTAGCACGCATCACCGTCGCCGGATCCCTCCTCCAGCTCCCCCTCGCGTACGGGCTCTCCGCCCTCGGACTGCCCGGCGTCTGCCTCGCGATGGGCCTGGCCATGGCGGTGCAGTGCGCGGCGCTGGCCCTGCTGTTCCGGCGGACCGTACCCGCCCGGCGGCATGCTCAGGACCCGAGCAGCTCCTTGTCGTGGGCCGGCTGAGCCGACGGGGCGCGCCCCGCCCGGCGCCCGCGCCCCGGCACCGTACTCGTCCACAGCCGCCGGCCGGCCAGCAGCGTCGCCGCGACGAGCAGCCCGTTGCGCACGAAGAGCAGCGTGGTGCCGAGCGGATCGCTCGCCACCACGTGCGCGAAATAGATGGGGAACTCGAGGTAGGTGACCCCGGTGGCGACCACCACGAGACACGCGGGCAGCGTCATCCGGCTCGACCGGAACGCGAGACACACGGCGGCCAGACCGACCAGCCAGATCATGTACTGCGGGCTGATCACCCGGCTCGTGGTGGTGAAGAGCAGCACGGCCGTGAACGCCGCGTCCGCGGGCGTGCTCGCCGTGAACTCCCGGGCCCGCAGCCGCCACACCAGCAGCCAGGCCAGCGCCGACACCGACAGCGCCAGCGCCAGCCTGCTGACCAGCGGCACGTACGGGCCGAGGAACTCGACCGAGCCGTAGTTCAGCAGCACCTGTCCGTCCCACCCGTGGTGCCGGGCCACATGGAAGACCAGCGCACCCAGGGACTCGATCTCGGTGCCCCGGTCCCGCTGGAAGGTGAGGAACGCCAGCGCCCCGGGCATCGCCGCGGCGAACACCACCAGCAGACCGGCGGCCGTCCCGGCAGCGGCCGCCCACGACGTGCGGGTGGCGTGGCCGCGCCGCACCCCGGCCAGCAGCAGCACCGGCCACACCTTCAGCATCGCCCCGAAGCCGGCCAGTGCCCCGGCGAGCCCCGGTCGGCGGGCGAGCGCGAACAGGGCGGCCACCGCGACGGCCGTCACCATCAGGTCGTAGCGGGCGTACGCGGTGGGGCCGAGCAGCGGCACCCCGGCGACCCAGACCCAGACCCCGCGCAGGGACTTGCCGGGCCGCATCCCCGCGTACAGGAGCAGCCCGAGCACCGCGGCGTCGCAGACCAGGGCGAGGACGAAGAAGGCCGTGACGTAGCCGAGGAAGGGCAGCAGAGCGGGGGAGAGGATCGCGAGCGCGGCGGCGGGCGGATACTGCCAGGTGACGTCGTCCTTCGGGTACGTGCCGGTCCTCAGCACCTCGTACCAGCCCTGGTAGATCCCGCTGACGTCGCTGGTCACATCGGGTCCGGCGACGTAGAGGACCTTCAGGACCCAGAGCAGCAGCACGATCCTCGTGAGAATCCACACCGCGACGGGGAGAGCGGAGCGGGCTGTGCCCTTCATGACCACCTCATGCCGATTCGTACCCTTTCAGAGCTGTCATGGTGCCCAGCACGACCGCACACCGGCGATGAGGCATGCCCGCCATTGGTACTGTCGGCGGCGATGGACAAGACCCTGATCGTGACCAACGACTTCCCGCCGCGGCCCGGCGGCATCCAGGCGTTCCTCCACAACATAGCGTTGCGCCTGGACCCCGAGCAGCTCGTGGTCTACGCCTCCACGTGGAAGCACGGCCGCGAGGGCGTCGAGGCGACGGCCGAGTTCGACGCCGATCAGCCCTTCACGGTCGTCAGGGACCGTACGACCATGCTGCTGCCGACGCCGCGGGTCACCCGGCGTGCGGTGGGCCTGCTGCGGGAGCACGGCTGCACGTCGGTGTGGTTCGGCGCCGCCGCGCCGCTAGGGCTGATGGCGCCGGCGCTGCGCAGGGCGGGGGCGCGGCGGCTCGTCGCCACGACGCACGGGCACGAGGCCGGGTGGGCGCAGCTGCCCGTGTCCCGGCAGCTGCTGCGCCGGATCGGCGAGGGCATGGACACGATCACGTATCTCGGTGAGTACACGCGCTCGCGGATCGCCGCGGCGCTGACGCCCGAGGCGGCGGCGCGGATGGTGCAGCTGCCGCCCGGCGTCGACGAGAAGGCCTTCCACCCGGACTCGGGCGGCGACGCCGTGCGCGAGCGGCTCGGGCTCGCCGACCGGCCCGTGGTCGTCTGCGTCTCGCGGCTCGTGCCCCGCAAGGGCCAGGACACGCTGATCCGCGCGATGCCGTCGATCCTGGAGAAGGTGCCGGACGCGGTGCTGCTGATCGTCGGCGGCGGCCCGTACGAGAACGACCTCCACAAGCTCGCGCGCGCGACGGGCGTGGCCTCGTCCGTGCGCTTCACGGGCGCCGTCCCCTGGGAGGAGTTGCCCGCGCACTACGGCGCCGGTGACGTCTTCGCCATGCCGTGCCGTACGCGGCGGGGCGGCCTCGACGTCGAAGGGCTGGGCATCGTCTACCTGGAGGCCTCGGCGACCGGCCTTCCGGTCGTCGCGGGCGACTCGGGCGGCGCGCCGGACGCCGTCCTCGACGGCGAGACGGGCTGGGTGGTCCGCGGCGACGCCCCCGAGGAGTCGGCGGACCGCATCGTGACCCTGCTCCAGGACCCTGAACTGCGCCGTCGCATGGGCGAGCGCGGCCGGGAGTGGGTCGAGGACAAGTGGCGCTGGGACCTCTTGGCCGACCGCCTGAAGACGCTGCTGTAGCGCGGGGAACCCACCCGGCCGGTCCGGCGCTTGAGGACGGACACGCGGGCCCGCTGGGCCGGTGCGGGCACCTGCCCAGCCCGTCCGGCGTTCGAGGACGGACACACCGGCCGCGCCTGGCGGAAACGGCACCCTTGCGCCCGCCCGAAAAAAGCTCTGCGCGGCACATAGGCGGAACCCCAAAATCCGCCCATGCTGCGCACATGACACGAAAACTGACGCGCCGTCACCTTCTTGGTCTCGGCGCCCTCCAGACCGCCGCCGCGCTCGGGCTGACCAGAATCGGCCCCGCCGCCGCCTCCACGGCCCGGGCGGCCGGCGCCGAGGCCACCGACCACACCCCCGCCCTCGTCATCGGTTCGGGCTACGGCGCCGCCGTCGCCGCACTCCGGCTCGGCGAGGCCGGCATCCCCACCCTCGTCCTCGAAATGGGCCGCCTCTGGGGCACCGACACCCCCGGCCCCGACGGCAAGGTCTTCTGTACCACCGGCGCCCCCGACCAGCGCTCCATGTGGTTCCGTACCCGCACCGAGGCCCCGCTCGCCCAGTTCCTGTGGCTCGACGTCGTCAACAAGGACATCGGCCCGTACCCCGGGGTCCTCGACCGCGTCCGCTTCGCCGACATGTCCGTGTACGTGGGCCGCGGCGTCGGCGGCGGATCGCTCGTCAACGGCGGCATGGCGGTCACCCCGCAGCCCGCGTACTTCTCCGAGGTGCTCCCGTCCGTCGACGCCACCGCCATGTACGGCACGTACTTCCCGCGCGCCCGCCAGATGCTGGGCGTCAACACCGTCGACCCCGCTTGGTTCGAGGCGACCGAGTGGTACCGCTTCACCCGGATCTCCCGTAAGCACGCGGCCAACACGGGCCTGAGGACGACTTTCGTACCCAGCGTGTACGACTTCGGGTACATGGAGCGCGAAGCGGCCGGACAGGTCGTCAGGTCCGCCCTCGCCGGCGAGGTCATCTACGGCAACAACCACGGCAAGCGCAGCCTCGACAAGACCTACCTCGCCGCCGCACTCGGCACCGGGAACGTCACCATCGAGACCCTGCACCGGGCCCGCGCCGTGCGCAGACAGCCCGACGGGACGTACGTCGTCACCGCCGACCGGATCGACCTGTCCGGCAAAGTCGTCGCCACCCGCGAAATCGGCTGCGACCGCCTCTTCCTCGGCGCGGGCAGCCTCGGCACCACCGAACTGCTGCTGCGCGCCCGGGAGACGGGGGCGCTGCCCGATCTCAGCGACCACGTCGGCACCGGCTGGGGCACCAACGGCAACGTCATGACGGCCCGCGCCAACCATGTGTGGGACACCGTCGGCGCGAACCAGGCGACCATGCCCGTCATGGGCATCGACGACCGGTCCAACACCGCTAACCCGGTCTTCGCGGAGATCGCCCCGCTGCCGATGGGCTTCGAGCACTGGATCAGCCTCTACCTGGCGATCACGAGAAACCCCGAGCGCGGCACCTTCTCGTACGACGCCGCCACCGACTCCGCGCGGCTCAACTGGACGCGGGCACAGAGCCAGGTCTCGGTCGACGCGGCGAAGAAGCTCTTCGACCGCATCAACCTGAAGAACGCCACGATCTACCGGTACGACCTCTTCGGCGGCAACAAGACCTTCGCCGACGACTTCACGTACCACCCGCTCGGCGGCTGTGTGCTGGGCCGGGCCACCGACGACTACGGCCGCGTCAGAGGCGCGCCCGGCGTGTACGTCACCGACGGAGCCCTCGTTCCGGGCTCCATCGGCGTCAATCCGTTCGTCACCATCACCGCGCTCGCCGAGCGCAACATCGAGCGAGTCCTGGCCGAGGACTACGCCCGGTAGATCGCCTCGATCTCGTCGGCGAAGTCCTTCGCCACCACATTCCGCTTCAGCTTCAGCGACGGCGTGATGTGGCCGGCCTCCTCCGTGAACTGGGAGGTGAGGATGCGGAATTTCCGCACCGATTCCGCCTTGGAAACCGCGGCATTGCCCTCGTCCACCGCCCGCTGGACCTCCGCCAGCAGGTCCGCGTCCTCGCGCAGCGACGCCGCCGTCGAACCGGCCGGCTTGCCGTGGTCGGCGGCCCAGCGGGCCAGGAACTCCTCGTCGATCGTGACCAGCGCGCCCACGAACGGCCGCCCGTCACCCACGACCATGCACTCGGCGACCAGCGCATGCGCCCGGATCCGGTCCTCGATGACCGCGGGCGCGACGTTCTTGCCGCCCGCCGTCACCAGGATCTCCTTCTTGCGGCCCGTGATCGCGAGGTAGCCGTCCTCGTCGAGGGTGCCGATGTCACCGGTGTGGAACCAGCCGTCGGCCAGCGCCTCGGCCGTCGCGGCCTCGTTGTTCCAGTAGCCCGTGAAGATGTGCTCGCCGTGCAGCAGCACCTCGCCGTCGTCGGCGATCCGTACCACCGAGCCGGGCAGCGGCTGACCGACCGTGCCGATCTTCTGCCGGTCCCACGGGTTGAACGCGGTGGCCGCGCAGGACTCCGTCAGGCCGTAGCCCTCCAGCACCGTGAAGCCGATGCCGCGGAAGAAGTGGCCGAGCCGCTCGCCCAGCGGCGCACCGCCGGACACCGCGAACTCACCGCGGCCGCCCAGCACCGCACGCAGCTTGCTGTAGACGAGCTTGTCGAAGACCTTGTGCTTGAGCTTCAGCCCGAGCGGCGCGCCCTCCGGGGTGCCGATGGCGCGGCTGTACGCGATCGCCGTGCCGGCGGCCTTGTCGAAGATCTTGCCCTTGCCGTCCGCCTGGGCCTTCGCCCGCGCCGAGTTGTAGACCTTCTCGAAGACGCGCGGCACACCGAGGATCAGGGCGGGCCGGAAGGAGGCCAGCTCGTCGGTGAGGTTCTTGATGTCCGGCACGCAGCCGAGCTTGATCGGCGCCATCACGGACGCGATCTCGACCATGCGCCCGAAGACGTGCGCGGCCGGGAGGAAGAGCAGCACCGAACTCTCGCCGGTGCGGAACAGCGGCTTGAGACGCTCGACCAGGTTGCCGCACTCCGCGAAGAACGCGCGGTGCGTGAGCACACAGCCCTTGGGGCGGCCGGTCGTGCCCGAGGTGTAGACGATCGTCGCCGGGTCGTCGGCCTTGGCCACCGCGCTGCGCTCGTCGACCGTTCCGTCGGAGACCTCGGCACCGGCGGCGGTCAGCTGTTCGACCGCGCCCTTCTCGATCTGCCAGACCTGCTGGAGGGCAGGCAACTCCTCCCGTGCGGACGCGACGGCCGCGGCGTGCGCGTCCCCCTCGACGATCACGGCGACCGCGCCGGAGTCGCCGAGGATCCACTGCACCTGCTCGGCGGAGCTGGTCTCGTACACCGGCACGGTCACCGCGCCGGCGCTCCAGATCGCGAAGTCCAGCAGCACCCACTCGTAGCGGGTGCGGGACATCAGGCCGACCCGGTCACCGGGCTGCACGCCGGATGCGATCAGACCCTTGGCGGCGGCCCGCACCTCGGCCAGGAACTGGGTGGCGGTCACGTCCGTCCAGACGCCCGCGACCTTTCTGCCCATGACGGCCACGTCCGGATGCTGCGTGGCATTGCGGCGGATGAGATCCGTCAGATTGCCGTCCGTGGGGACCTCGTACAGGGCCGGAAGGCTGAACTCGCGCAAGACTGCTGCTCCTCATCGGGCGCCGGCGCCACGGCTCTGTGTGAACGCACCGGGGACTGCCCGGACGTTACCCATCAGTACATGGTTCCGGATAGGGGGTCCCGGCCAGATGTTCTCTGCGTCACACCTGTGTGGCGCTGCATCGCGCACCCTATTCCACCGGCCGGACGACGCGGAAGTAACCGCAGGTCCGGACCCCTCTACCCACCGCCCGCCGACGACCCTAGGGTGATCGACATGCGAGTTCATGTGGTCAGTGACGTGCACGGGAACACCAGGGATCTGGCCAGGGCGGGCGACGGCGCCGACGCCCTGATCTGCCTCGGTGACCTGGTGCTCTTCCTCGACTACGCCGACCACTCGCGAGGCATCTTCCCCGATCTCTTCGGCGTCGAGAACGCCGACCGCATCGTGGAACTGCGCACCGAGCGCCGCTACGAAGAGGCCCGCGCCTTCGGGCAGCGGCTGTGGGCGGGGCTGGACCGGGACGCCGCCATCCTCTCCGCCGTGCGCAAGCAGTACGCCGAGATGTTCGCCGCCTTCCCGACCCCGACATACGCCACCTACGGCAATGTCGACATCCCGTCCCTCTGGCCGGAGTACGCGCGCCCCGGCACCACCGTCCTCGACGGTGAGCGCATCGAGCTGGACGGACGCGTCTTCGGCTTCGTCGGCGGCGGACTGCGCACACCGATGCGCACGCCCTACGAGATCTCCGACGAGGAGTACGCCGCCAAGGTCGAGGCGCTCGGCGACGTCGACGTGCTGTGCTCGCACATCCCGCCCGACGTACCGGAACTGACGTACGACACCGTCCCCCGCCGCTTCGAGCGCGGCAGCCGGGCCCTGCTCGACGCCATCCGCCGGACCCGCCCGCGGTACGCCCTCTTCGGGCACGTCCACCAGCCCCTGGCCCGGCGCATGCGGATCGGTTCGACCGAGTGCGTGAACGTCGGGCACTTCGCGGCGACGGGCAGGCCGTGGGCCCTGGAATGGTGAGCGGTCCGGTCGCGATAGATTGCACCCCGCAAGCCTCCGAAGCGCAGAAGAGGAGCCACGGCGATGGCGGAACACACCAGCTCGAGCATCACCATCGACGCGGCGCCCGCCGACGTGATGGGGGTGATCTCCGACTTCGCGCGCTACCCGGAGTGGACGGGCGAGGTGCAGGAGACCGAGGTCCTGGAGAAGGACGACCAGGGGCGTGCGGTGCAGGTCCGGCTGGTGCTGGACGCCGGCGCGATCAAGGACGACCACACGCTCGCGTACACCTGGACCGGTGAGAACCAGGTCTCCTGGACGCTGGTGAAGTCGCAGATGCTGCGCGCCCTGGACGGCTCCTACACGCTGGCGCCGCTCGGCGGCGGCGAGCGCACCGAGGTCACGTACCAGCTGACCGTCGACGTCAAGATCCCCATGCTCGGGATGATCAAGCGCAAGGCGGAGAAGGTCATCATCGACCGCGCCCTCGCGGGTCTGAAGAAGCGCGTCGAGTCCGGCGCGGGACCGAAGGCCTGATCTCCTCCTTGGACCCCACCGGCGCCGCCCGCGCCCTTCCCCTGCGCACGATCCTCGTCACCGGGCCCGGCGGCTCGGGCCGTACGACGGTCGCGGCGGCGACCGCACTCGCCTCGGCCCGGCGGGGCAAGCGGACCCTGCTGCTCTCGGGCGAGGCCGACGGCGCGCTGGGCGCCGCGGCGGGCACCGAGCCCGGCGAGGTGACCGACCGCCTGTGGGTCGCGCGGACCGACTCCGGTGTGCACTTCCGCGCCGAACTCCTCGCCTTCCAGGAACGCAGCACCGCCGCCCTCGACCTGCTGGGCGCACACCGGCTGGAGGACGAGGAGCTGACCGAGCTGCCCGGCAGCGAGCAGTCCGCGCTGCTGCGCGCGCTGCGCGACGCCGCGGCCGGTGACTGGGACGTGCTCGTCGTCGACATGCCGCCCGTTCTCGACACCATCGCCCTGCTCGGCCTGCCCGAGCAGCTGCGCCGCTATCTGCGCCGCCTCCTGCCGCCCGAGCGGCAGGCCGCCCGCGCCCTGCGGCCCGTGCTGGCCCAGCTCGCGGGCGTACCGATGCCCGCGCAGTGGCTGTACGAGCTGACCGCGCGCTGGGAGCGGGAGCTCTCCGCCGTACAGGAGCTGTTCGAGAACCCGGACACGACGGTCCGTCTCGTTGCCGAGCCGGGACCCGCCGGCGAGGACGCGCTGCACACCGCCCGGCTCGGCCTCGCGCTGTACGGGGCGGCCGTCGACGCGCTCGTACCGAACCGGGTCCTGCCGACGGCATCGCCCGACCCCTGGCTCGCAGGGCTCCAGGCCCAGCAGGACAAGGTGCTCCGGCACTGGTCCGGCGAGTGGGGGCCGGTGTGCCCGGTCCGCGAGGTGCCGCACCTGGGGAGGGACCCGCGGGGGCTCGACGACCTGGCGCTGCTGGACCCGCATGTCGAGCCCGTGGAGCCGACGGAGTCCCGACGGGAGCCGTGGGGCACCCTTGAGGGACCGGCCGGCGACGACGGCGTCCTCACCTGGCGGCTGCCGCTGCCCGGGGCCGTCAAGGAGGAACTGGACCTGGTCCGCCGTGGTGACGAACTCCTCCTCACCGTGGGCCCGTTCCGGCGTATCGTTCCGCTCCCCTCCGTCCTGCGTCGCTGCACGGTCTCCGGTGCGGGGCTCCAGGAGGGCGTGCTGGGGATCCGGTTCACACCGGACCCCGCTCTGTGGCCGCGGAGACGCTGAACGGCAACGCCCCGTTCGGGTACCGTCGACAGTACGAAGTCACGTTCTCCAGGAGTACGCCATGAGCGATGCCACCGAGCGCCCCGCCGTCGATGCCGACGCCTGGGCCGATGCGTGTGCCGAGGACCTGGAGGCCGAGCGGGCCCGCCGCCGGGAGCGGTACGGGCCGCAGCCCGGCTCCGCGGCCGAGGAGCTGCGCAAGCTCATGGACGCGGTCGCAGACAAGATGTCCTCGCTGCAGAATCCCCTGCTCGGCATGGCCGCACAGGGCGCCGTGCAGCAGCTGATCAGTCAGGCCAAGGCGGTCGTCGAGCCGGTCGTCGAGCGCAACCCGCAGGTCTTCGACCATCTCGCGGCCGCGGGCAACGAGCTGCTGGCCGCGTACCGCTCGGCCGTCGAGGGCCAGGAACGGCGCTGGACCCGCGACGAGCCGGCGAGCCGTGAGGGACGCGACGGCCGCGACGACGGCCCGAGCGAGAAGATCGACCTGGACTGAGGCCGGGACTCCCTCGGGTACGGTTGGCCTTAGCGGGGCTCGACCGAAAACTGAGGGACACATGGGACTCACCATCGGCGTCGACATCGGCGGCACCAAGATCGCAGCCGGCGTGGTGGACGAAGCGGGCACCATTCTCGAGACACACACGGTGCCCACTCCGCCGACCGCCGAAGCCATCGTGGATGCGATCTGCGCGGCCGTCACCGGAGCCGGTAAGGGGCACGACATCGAGGCGGTCGGCATCGGCGCCGCCGGCTACGTCGACGAGAAGCGCTCCACCGTCCTCTTCGCGCCGAACATCGACTGGCGGCACGAACCGCTGAAGGACAAGGTCGAACAGCGCATCGGCCTCCCCGTCGTGGTGGAGAACGACGCGAACGCGGCGGCGTGGGGGGAGTACCGCTTCGGCGCGGGGCAGGGCCACGAGGACGTCATCTGCATCACGCTGGGCACCGGCCTGGGCGGCGGCATCATCATCGGCAACAAGCTGCGGCGCGGACGCTTCGGCGTGGCCGCCGA
Source organism: Streptomyces sp. NPDC059909 (assembly GCF_042730885.1). Taxonomy (NCBI): domain Bacteria; kingdom Bacillati; phylum Actinomycetota; class Actinomycetes; order Kitasatosporales; family Streptomycetaceae; genus Streptomyces; species Streptomyces sp. NPDC059909. The sequence continues at coordinate 37,214 of NZ_JBHWKX010000026.1, read as the reverse complement.
GTTCGGGCACATCCGGGTCGTCCCCGACGGTCTGCTGTGCGGCTGCGGCAGCCAGGGCTGCTGGGAGCAGTACGCGTCCGGCCGTGCCCTCGTCCGGTACGCACGCCAGCGCGCGATGGCGACCCCCGAGAACGCGGAGATCCTGCTCGGCCTCGGCGACGGTACCCCCGCGGGGATCGAGGGCAAGCACGTCAGCGCCGCGGCCCGGCAGGGTGACAAGGTCGCCGTCGACTCCTTCCGGGAGCTGGCCCGCTGGGCGGGCGCGGGGCTGGCCGACCTCGCGTCGCTGTTCGACCCGTCCGCGTTCATCGTCGGCGGTGGCGTCTCGGACGAGGGCGAGCTCGTCCTCGACCCCATCCGCAAATCCTTCCGCCGCTGGCTGATCGGCGCTCAGTGGCGCCCCCACGCCCAGGTCCTCGCCGCCCAGCTCGGTAACAAGGCGGGCCTCGTCGGCGCGGCGGACCTGGCACGGCAGGGCTGATGCCCTCCCTCACCTGAAGGCTGCAGCCGGGGCGGGCGGCACCTGCCCGGGCTGCGCCCTGCGCCCGGCCCGGGGCGGGCGCCCCCTGTCCTGGCGGGCCGGGGCGTCCGTGCGCAACCGGCGGACGGCTCGGTGTGCGGCCCGGCACTGGTGGGCGGGCCGGGGTGTCCGTGCGCAACGCCGTACGGCTCGGTGTGCGGCCCGGCACCGGTGGGCGGGTCCGGGTCCGACTTCAGTCGCCGCACGGGCTCGAATGAGCCCCGCTGGCGATTGAGGCCGGAAGTTCGGGGGTGGAGCCCCCGGAAACACAGGCGCACCGACGCGCGCGGGCGGCGGGCGGGGCAATGGGCCCGCGGCCCGTTATCTTGTGCCGCATGGCGACGCCCGCGACGCACCCGCTGCCCAACTCCCGCACCGAACCCGACGGTTCAGCCGTCATTCGCGTGCTCAGCTACAACATCCGCTCCATGCGCGACGACGAGGACGCCCTCGCCCGCGTCATCCGCGCCTGCCGCCCCGACCTCGTCTTCGTCCAGGAAGCCCCCCGCTTCTTCCGGTGGCGCAAGCACGCGGCGCGGCTCGCCGCACAGAGCGAGCTGGTCGTGCTCAGCGGGGGCGCGACCGCCGCGGGGCCGCTGCTGCTGTGCTCGCTGCGCGCGACCGTGGAGCGCACCGAGGACGTGCTGCTGCCGCTCACCCCCGGCCTGCACCGCCGCGGCTTCGCGACCGCCGTCGTACGGATCGGGGGCGCCAGGATCGGACTGCTCAGCTGTCATCTGAGCCTGCAGAGCGACGAGCGCTACGCGCAGGCCGGGATGCTCCTCGACCGTCTCGCGGCGATGGGTGTGCCGCACGCGATCGCCGCGGGCGACATCAACGAACGGCCCACGGGCCGTAGCTTCCGGCGCCTCGCGGCCGAACTGCAGGACTGCTGGGCGGTGGGCCCCTGGGGCGGCGAGTACACCTCGACGCCAAGCGAGCCGCACCAGCGCATCGACGCGATCTTCGCGACCGAGGGCGTCGAGGTCCTCGGCTGCGGCGTACCGCTGGACCTGCCGGGCATCAGGGAGGAAGACCTGAGGGCGGCCACGGACCATCTCCCGGTCCTCGCCGCCCTCAGAATTCCCGCCGCCCGATCAGGGTCCTAGACCACCGCGCCCCGGCCGGGATCGTCGTCGTCCTCGTCGTCGCCCTGTGACATACGGGCCACCAGCGTGGCGAATCCGCCGAGGAAGCCGCCGACGCCGAGCGTGGTGAGCCACCACGTCATGTCCCACTGCAGGAGCACGGCGAGCAGCAGCAGCACCGGACCGCCGATCACCGCGAGCCAGGCGAACTTCGCGGTCGTGTCGGCCTCCGGCAGCGGCGGCGGCTCCGGCGGTACGAAATGGCCCTCGTCGCGCTCGTCGAGGTCGTCGTCGCCCGCCTCGGCGACTTCGTAGTCCCGCGGACCGCCCCCGCCCCCGCCCACGCCGGGGCCGGCCCCGACGCCGGGAGCGAAGACGATCGAGCCGCCGAGCGGTCGCTGTGGCTCGGAGCCGTCGGACCGGTCATCGCCCGGGGCGGCGCCGTCGTCGTCGTCCTCGTCGTCGCCGGCCTTCGCCGCCCGGGACGCGTCGTCCTTCAGCGGCTTGTCCAGGCCGGCCAGGTCCTCGACCGACTTGAACGGCCTGGCGCCCGGCGGGTCGGCCGGCTCCTCGCCGTAGCCCGCGACGATGGCGGCCCAGGCGGCCTCCTCGTCGATCGGCTGTGGGTCCCGGTCCCTGTCGTCCCGGTCCGCGTCGTGCTGCTCAGCCACCGGTGGTGCTTCCCTTCTTCCCGACGCTCGGAGCGAGGCGGCCGATGAACGCGTAACTCTCCTCGAAAATCCGCTCCGCGTCGTGGTCCAACGTCGCCACGTGGTAGCTCTGTTCCAGCAGGATCTCCTGGACGTCCGTCGACGAGACCCGGCTGAGGATCCGGGCCGAGTCGGCGGGCGGCACGACATGGTCCTGCGGGCTGTGCAGCAGCAGGAGCGGCTGGGTCACCTGCGGCAGCTCGCCGTCGACGAGCCGGAAGAAGTTCCGCAGGGAGTTCGCGGCGTGCAGCGGCACCCGGTCGTAGCCGAGCTCGACGGCCCCTGGCTTCGCGATGTCGTTGGCGACCCCCTTCGTCGTACGGACGAAGTGGCGGGCCACCGGAAGGGCGTGCGCGGTGAGGCCGTGCACCTTGTTCCCCGGGTTGACCAGGACGATGCCCTGCACGGCGTCGCCGTGCTTGGCGGCGAGCCGCAGCGTGAGCGCGCCGCCCATGGAGAGCCCGAAGACGAAAATCTGGCTGCACCGCTCCTGCAGCGTCCGCAGCTCCCTGTCCACCTCCGCGTACCAGTCCTGCCAGCCGGTCAGCTGCATGTCCTGCCAGCGGGTGCCATGGCCGGGCAGCAGCGGCAGCGACACGGTCAGACCGCGCTCGGCCAGGTACTCCGCCCAGGGGCGCAGCGACTGCGGGGAACCGGTGAATCCATGACAGAGAAGGACGCCGACCTCGCCGCCCTCGTGGCGGTACGGCTCGGCTCCAGGCATGACCGGCACCGGGGTCTCCTGTTCGTGAGGATCGGAAGTACGGGAAGGAAGTGCTCGGAAGGTGCCTTCACCGTACGCGACCGGGCTGACACCGACCAGGGCCGACGATGCACCGGTACGGCACCGGGGGAGAGAGCGCAGACCCCGCGCGGGTTAAGGTCTTGTCGACGGACAGAGGGAAGGCACTCGAGTTGATCTACGGCGCTATGAAGTTCTCCATCGGAGGGTCACTGAAGCTCGCCTTCAGGCCCTGGGTGGAGGGCCTCGAGTACATTCCCGCCGAGGGGCCCGCGATACTAGCGAGCAACCACCTGTCGTTCTCCGACTCCTTCTTCCTGCCCGCGGTCCTGGACCGCAAGGTCACCTTCATCGCCAAGGCCGAGTACTTCACCTCGCCCGGGGTGAAGGGCAAGCTCACGGCCGCCTTCTTCAAGGGCGTGGGGCAGCTTCCGGTTGACCGCTCGGGCGCCCGCGGCGCGGGCGAGGCGGCCATCAAGAGCGGTATCGAGGTCATCGAGCGCGGTGAGCTGTTCGGCATCTACCCGGAGGGCACCCGGTCGCCCGACGGCCGGCTCTACCGCGGCAAGCCGGGCGGACTCGCGCGCGTGGCGCTCGCGACGGGCGCGCCCGTGATCCCGGTGGCGATGATCGACACCGAGAAGATCCAGCCGCCCGGCAAGGTCATCCCCAAGCTGATGCGCCCGGGGATCCGGATCGGCAAGCCGCTCGACTTCAGCCGCTACCGCGGCATGGAGCACGACCGCTTCATCCTGCGCTCGGTGACCGACGAGGTCATGTACGAGATCATGAAGCTCTCCGGCCAGGAGTACGTGGACATCTACGCGACGGCGGCCAAGCGCCAGATCGCCGACGCGGAGAAGGCGTCCAAGGAGGCCGCCAGGGAAGCGTCCATGGAGGCCGCCAAGCAAGCGGCCAAGGAAGCGGAGAAGAGCGCGGGCAGGAACGCGGAGTAGAACGCGGAGAACAACCGGAGCGGAACGGCGCCCAGTGGCGCCGGCCGTAGCCGTCCGGGGCGGGGACATGGGGGGAACATGGCGAAGCGCGAGCGTGTCGTGCGCATGTCGGTCGAGCTGCCGCTCTGGCGTGCGCTGACCGCCTACCGCGTACTGACGATGGGCTACGCGGTACTGCTCTTCGTCTTCGGGCGCGACAGGTTCGAGCGCCCCTGGGTGGCCGTCGGCTTCCTCGCCTTCCTGGCCGTCTGGACCCTGGCCACCCTCCCGAAAGTGGCCAACGCGGCCCGGTGCACCAAGCGCTTCCTCGTCGCCGACCTCACCATCGCGCTCGTGGGCATCCTCCTCACGCCCGTCGCCGACGCCCACGCCCAGCAGATCGACGGCACGACCCTTCCGTCGATATGGACCGCGGGCGCGGTCCTCGCGTACGCCATCAAGGGCGGCTGGCGCTGGGCGGGCTTCGCGTCGTCCCTGGTCGCCGTCGCCAACATCATCGAGCGCGGCGAGCCCAGCCGGGACACCTTCCACAACGTCCTGCTGGTCTGGGTCGCCTCCATCGGCATCGGTTACGTCGTCGAGGTCGCCCGCGCCTCCGAGCGCACCCTGGCCCGCGCCCTGGAGATCGAGGCGGCCACCCGGGAGCGGGAGCGGCTGGCCCGCGACATCCACGACGGCGTGCTGCAGGTGCTGGCGATGGTGCAGCGCCGCGGCACCGCGCTCGGCGGTGAGGCCGCGGAGCTGGGCAGGATGGCGGGCGAACAGGAGGTCGCCCTGCGCACCCTGGTCGCCGGCGGCCTCGCGCCGGCTTCGCGCGTCTCCGAGGACGAGACCCAGGGTGCGGTCGTACGACTCATCGACGAACCGGACGAGCCCGAGGAGCCGGACGACGCCGGCCCGTGCGATCTGCGCACGCTCCTCGCCCCGTACGCCGGATCGCGGGTCACCCTGTCCGAGCCGGGCGCCCCGGTGCCGCTGCCGCGGCCCGCGGCGAAGGAGCTCGCGGCCGCTGTCGGTGCCGCCCTGGACAATGTGCGCAGGCATGCCGGCGACGAGGCGCAGGCATGGATCCTGGTCGAGGACTGGCCGGACGAGGTGATCGTGACGGTGCGGGACGACGGGCCCGGTATCCCGGAGGGGCGGCTCGCCCAGGCCGAGGGGGAGGGGCGGCTCGGCGTCGCGCTCTCGATCCGCGGCCGGCTGCGGGACATCGGGGGCACGGCCGAGCTGATCTCGGTCCCCGGCCAGGGCACGGAAGTCGAGTTGAAGGTTCCACGGGGGAAGGCGGGCAGGTAGATGAGCGAGCAGCCGATCAAGGTGATGGTGGTCGACGACCATCCGATGTGGCGGGACGCCGTCGCACGCGATCTGGCCGAGTCCGGCTTCGACGTGGTCGCCACGGCGGGCGACGGCGAGCAGGCGGTGCGCCGCGCCCGGGCCGCCGCCCCGGACGTGCTCGTCCTCGACCTCAACCTGCCCGCCAAGCCCGGCGTCCAGGTGTGCAAGGAGCTCGTGGGGTCGAACCCCGCCCTGCGGGTCCTGGTGCTCTCCGCGAGCGGTGAGCACGCCGACGTACTGGAGGCGGTGAAGTCGGGTGCGACCGGCTATCTGCTGAAATCGGCCAGCACGGCGGAGCTCATCGACGCCGTGCGCAGGACCGCTGTCGGCGACCCGGTGTTCACCCCCGGCCTGGCGGGCCTGGTCCTCGGGGAGTACCGGCGGCTGGCCACCGACCCCGCGCCGTCCGCCGGACCCGACGAGCCGAAGGCGCCTCAGCTCACCGAGCGGGAGACGGAGGTGCTGCGGCTCGTCGCCAAGGGGCTCTCGTACAAGCAGATCGCCGAGCGTCTCGTCATCTCGCACCGCACCGTGCAGAACCACGTGCAGAACACGCTGGGCAAACTCCAGCTGCACAACCGCGTGGAGCTCGTGCGGTACGCGATAGAGCGTGGCCTCGACGACGCCTGACCACTCGTTGGAGTGAACCGCCGGGCGCCAACAGACGCCCGCCGTACCGGAATTCACCTTTCGTACCGTCCCGGAGTGACCTGGGTCACGACTAGCGTGGCTCCCATATGTCACCACCGACGGCGAAGGGAACTTCCATGCGGGTCGGAGTACTGACCGGGGGCGGCGACTGCCCCGGCCTCAACGCGGTCATCCGCGGCATCGTTCGCAAGGGTGTCCAGGAGTACGGATACGAGTTCACGGGCTTCCGGGACGGCTGGCGCGGCCCGCTCGAGGGCGACATCGTGCGCCTGGACATCCCCGCCGTGCGCGGCATCCTGCCGCGCGGCGGCACCATCCTCGGCTCCTCGCGCACCAACCCCCTCAAGCAGGAGGACGGTATCCGCCGCATCAAGGAGAACCTCGCCAAGCACGACGTGGAGGCGCTGATCGCGATCGGCGGCGAGGACACCCTCGGCGTCGCGGCCCGACTCGCCGACGAGTACGGCGTCAACTGCGTGGGCGTGCCGAAGACCATCGACAACGACCTGTCCGCCACGGACTACACCTTCGGCTTCGACACCGCCGTCGGCATCGCGACCGAGGCCATCGACCGGCTGCACACCACCGCCGAGTCGCACATGCGCGTCCTCGTCGTCGAGGTGATGGGCCGTCACGCCGGCTGGATCGCCCTGCACTCGGGGCTGGCCGGCGGGGCGAACGTCATCCTCATTCCGGAGCAGCGCTTCGACGTCGACCAGGTGTGCGCCTGGGTCACCTCGCGCTTCCGTGCCTCGTACGCGCCGATCGTCGTCGTCGCGGAGGGCGCGATGCCCAAGGACGGCGACATGGTGCTGAAGGACGGGACGCTCGACTCGTTCGGGCATGTGCGGCTGTCGGGCGTCGGCGAGTGGCTGGCCAAGGAGATCGAGCGGCGCACCGGCAAGGAGGCCAGGACGACGGTCCTGGGCCACGTCCAGCGCGGCGGCACCCCCAGCGCCTTCGACCGCTGGCTTGCGACGCGCTTCGGGCTCCACGCGATCGAGGCGGTGCGGGACGGCGACTACGGGAAGATGGTGGCGCTGCGGGGCACGGACATCGTCCGTGTGCCGATCGCCGAGGCGACGGCGAAGCTGAAGACGGTCGACCCGTCGCTGTACGAGGAGGTCGGCGTCTTCTTCGGCTGACGGCGGATGGGTGCCTGCGGGGCCCCACCCCGCCCCTTCCCGAACCGGGGGTGGAGCCCCAGCCCCCCGGCGGGGCTGCGGCCCCGGCCCTTTCCCGACACCCTGCGGGCGTGGGACCCACGGCGGGGCCGGGTTCCGGGGCTCCGCCTCAATCGCCGACGTGGCTCCTTCGGAGCCCGTCCGGTGTTGGGGGACGGGCTCCCCGGGCCTGCCCGCGGGTCCGGGACAGGTTCCGGCCTGTGCGGTGTTGGGGGACGGGCTCCCCGGGCCTGCCCGCGGGTCCGGGACAGGTTCCGGCCTGTGCGGTGTTGGGGGACGGGCTCCCCGGGCCTGCCCGCG